>NZ_JBFTKS010000004.1:0-384152 GCF_056396065.1 Allobosea sp. 05T433
GCCCTTCGCGCACCGTGTCACGGACGAAATGCGCCAGGTGACCGGGCGGCACGAACTCATGCAGCGAAGGCGGCAAAAGCCAGCCCTGATCGACATCCCAAGAGCGAAACACTTTGGCCATGAGCCAGTGAATCATCCCGAAGCCACCCGGTCCAGAGGATTACTCGGACGGGCTCCTAGGTTGGTCGGGCCGCGATCAGGTCTGCCATGCGCTCGGCCATCATGATCACCGGCAGGTTCAGGTTCGCGCGTGGCGCGGTGGGCATGATCGAGGCATCGACGACGCTGAGGCCGCCCACGCCATGCACCCGCCCCGTGGCGCCGTCCACGACCGCGTCGGGGTCGACCGCAGCGCCCATGCGGCAGGTTCCGCAGCAGTGCCATTGGCCGAAGGCATGTGCCTTGACGTAGGCCTCGAGGATGTCGGGCTCGTTCAGCAGCGATTGCAAGCTGATGCCGCTTGAGACGGCGCGCTGGAAGAACAGCTTTCGCAGCGGCGGCAGAGCATCGATGGCGAGCGCAATCGGCGCGGTGATCAGGTAGTTGCGCACGGTCTGGCGGCCCAGCGACTTGGCAAAGCCGCTATAGCTCGAGGCGCCCGGCATCTCGACGAGATCGGCAAGGGGCCGCGTGGCAAAGAGCCTTGCAATAAGGTGGACGGCCGCGCCCATGCGCTGGAGATCGCGATGGTCGGAGAGATAATTGAAGTCCGCTGTCGGCTCCTTGCGCGGATCCGACGATGCCAGCCGCACCTCGCCGCGCGAATGAGCCTTATTGATCCAGGAGATGATTGTGCCGATCCGCGGTCCCAGCGGATGCCAGGCGGATTTGGCGGCGACCATCAGGAACATGTCGGACGGCCCGCACTCCTCGACGCCGGAACTGTAGCGCATGCCGACATGGATATGGCGGCGCGTCGAGTTGCCGAGCCGCGCCGCTGGCTTGATGTAGCCCGAGAGCGAGATGCCGGGGTGCTCCTGCAGATTGGCGCCCACGCCCTGCAGATTGGCCCGGACCTCGATGCCGAGCGAGCGCAGATGCCCGCCTGGGCCGATGCCGGAGCGCATCAGCAGGGCCGGCGAGTGCATGCTGCCGGAGGACACCACGACCTCGCGGGCCGCCAGCCTTTCCTGGCCCTTGCCCCTTGCGATGTCGACGCCGACGACCTGATTGCCCTCCATCGCCAGAGTGAGCACCTGAGTGTTGGTCATGATCGTGAGATTGGGCCGTCGCCGGGTCGCGGCGTCGAGATAGGCCATGGCGGTCGACACGCGATGCTGCCCGTTGTTTGACAGCGTTATAGCAAAATGCCCGTCGCCGAAGGCACCGTTCTGGTCCTTGATGTCTGGTAAACCCTGCGCTTCCATGGCGGCCTCGGCGGCAATGGAGAAGGCCGGCCAGCGCTCATGCGGGATGCGGTGGATCGGGATCGGCCCGCTCTTGCCGTGCAGCGGTCCCGAATAGTCCAGATCCGTCTCAGCCTTGATGAAATAGGGTAGCACGGCGTCCCAGTCCCAGCCCTCGGCGCCGGCCTGACCCCATTCGTTGTAGTCGTCGGGCGTGCCGCGATTGGCGATCTGGCCGTTGATGCTGGAGCCACCGCCGATCAGCATCGGTTGCTCGTAGCGCTTTGCGGGCGGACGGTTGGCCACATTGTGAAGATGCGGCTGAGTCTGCACCAGCAGGTCCGGCCAGTGGTTCTGCGGGTCGAACGCGGCCTTGCCGGGATAAGTGTCGAGGATCGCCGCACCTTCCTCCCCGGGCTTGAGGTCGCGCCCGGCCTCGATCAGCAGGACCTTTCTCGATAGGTCGGCGGAGAGGCGATTGGCCAGGACGCAGCCGGCCGAACCGCCGCCCACGATGATGATATCCCACATGGTGAGGCTCACGATGCTTGCAGAGGCAGGGAAAGGCGGATCAGGCGGAGAGGCCGAGGGCAGCGAAGGCAGCCGCCCCGGCCTCGGCCACCTGCTGGTCCTGAGCGGTCGAGCCAGAGCTGACGCCGATCGCGCCGACCACCTGTGTCCCGGCTCGCAGCGGCATGCCGCCGGCGAGCGTGGTAAAGCGGCCGCCATGCATGTTCTGGATGCCGAAGCCGGGTTCACCCGGTAGGGTCTTGGGCCCGATCGCCCGGGTCTCGACCAGGGTGCCGGCCGCAGTGAAGGCCTTTGCCAGCGCGATCTCGATCGAGGTGAATTTCGCCCCGTCCATTCGGCGGAAGGCCACCAGGTGGCCAGCGGCATCGACGATCGCGATGTTCTGCGGCACGCCGATCTGCGCCGCTTCCCTGGCTGCGGCAGTGATGACGGCCTCAGCCTCGTCGCAGCCGATATTGGAGATGGTATGCATGTCTCAGCCCTTGACCGAACCCTTGGTCAGGCCGGACACGATGAGGCGGCTGAGCAGGGCGAATGCGATGAGGATGGGGAGAATGGCGAGCGTCGCGGAGGCTGTCAGAGGGCCCCATTCGCGCCCGAAATAGCCGATGAAATTGTAGATCGCCGGCTGGATCGGCCGCAGGTCCGGCGTGTCGATCATCACCGAGCCGGCTACGAATTCGTTCCAGCAGGCGACGAAGGTCAGCACCCCGGCCGCGCCCAGTGCGGGCCGCGTCAGGGGCAGCATCACGCGCGTCAGGATCTGGAAATGCGTGGCGCCGTCTATGATCGCGGCCTCATCGAGTTCGCGCGGGATGGCTTCCAGCGAGCCCTTGATGATCCAAATCGCCATCGGCAGCTGGTAGGCGGTGTAGATCACCGGCAGCGTGAACCAGGAATTGGTCAGGCCCAGCCGGGTGAAATACAGATAGTTCGGGATCAGCAGCGCGGCCGCGCCGAGCGACAGCGGAATGCTGGCGACGACGAGCATGAACAGCGCCCGGCGCAGTGGGAAATCGAAGCGGTCGAAGGCATAGGCGGCAGGCAGCGCGAGCAGCAGCACGCTCGCCACCGTGACCACGCAATAGAACACGCTCACACGCATATTGCCGAGAAAGCCGCTGTCGACGACGCGCTGGTAGTTCTCGGCCGTCGGTATAAAATCAAACAGCACCGGAGGCGTCCTGAACAGGTCCGGTTGCGACTTGAGCGAGGTGAGCACGCCCCAGAACAGGGGCAGCAAATTGAGGCCGGCCAGCACCAGGAAGAGGGCGGCGATGACGAAGCCGAGCGGGCCGGGCAGGATCGCGCGGGCTCCGACCGGCTGGGCATTCTGCGCTGGGACGGGCCTGGGATGAGCGGCGGAAGAGGCAGCGCTCATCACGTCTTCCACTTCGCGAGCCTGACATAGGCCAGGACGAGCAGGATATTGCCAGCAAACATCACCAGGGCGAGCGCCGTGGCCGAGCCGAGGTCAAAATTCACGAAGGCGCGGTCGAACACCTCGATCGGCAGGATTCGTGTCGCATCGCCCGGTCCGCCGCCGGTCAGGACGAGCGGTGTCTCGACGGTATTGAGGTTGGACAGGGTCAGCACGATCGTGACCAGCAACAGCGGAGTCTTCAAGAGCGGCAGCACGATCAGCCAGAAGATCTGCCAAGGATTGGCGCCATCGATCTTGGCGGCTTCCTCGTAATCGTCGGGAATGCCCTTGAGCCCCGCGAGCAGGATGATCAAGGCATAGCCAACCCGCTTCCACACCGAGACGCCAATCAGCAAGGCCATGGCGCTGCCGGGGCTGTTGAGGAGCTGCACGTCAGGGATGCCCGCCATCCGGATCAGCGATCCCACCAGCCCGATATCGCTGACGAAGACCCAGCGGAACAGCAGCGTCGCCACCACCGTCGAGATGATCCAGGGCAGGATGACGATCATCTGGACGACGAAGCCGAGCCGCTGGCCGAGTCGGTTGATCCAGACGGCGAGAGCAAGCGCGATGACCAGTGTCAGCGCGACGGCGGCGCAGGTGAACAGCGCGCTGCGCTCGAACGTGGCGGCGAGCACTGGATCGTCGAGCAGCCGTGCATAGTTTTCCAGGCCCGCGAAATCCGTCGGCGCGCCATACTGGATGCGGAACAGGCTGAACCAGAAGCCGTAGAGGACCGGCGAGAACAGCACCAGCATGAGCAGGGCCGTCGCAGGCAGCACGTAATTGACGCCGGCGAGGCGCGAATACATCGTCATCGAGAGCGATCCCTGATCGAAGGCGGAGCCGGATTCGACTCCGCCTGGCTCACGTCAGCGATTGTTCTGACGGTTGAAGCGGGTTTCTGCCTCTTCGAGGGCCGCCTTGACGGCGACGCCTTCGACGATGATGCGTTGCGTCGCCTTGTTCAGCGCCTGCCGGTAGCCGCCGACATTGAACTCAATCGGAGTGAGCCAGCCATATTTGCTCGCCCCCTCGGCGGCGACGCGGATATAGCCGTTGCCCGGCTGGTCGACGAAGGGGGCGACCGCCTTCGCCGTTGATGCCATCAGGGGCGACTGCCCGCCGATGGTGACCCAGATCTTCTCGGCTTCCGCGCCCAACAGGTAGTCTACGAACTTGCCGGCCTCCTCCTTCTGCGTGCCCTTTGACCAGACGCCGACGGCCCAACCGGCCATGACAGCCGGCGAATGGGCGGACTTGCCGTTGCCCGGCCAAAGCATCAGGCCGACATTCTCCTTGCCGAGCTTGGCCTGCAACGTCGAGACGCGCACGCTCGGGCCCTGGATCATGGCGACGCGGTCGGAGGAGAACTGTTCGAAGAGGTCGTCGACCGTCCAGGTCGCCGATTGGGGCGGCGAGACATTGTATTTCTTGACCAGGTCGGTCGCGAAGGTCATGGCGGCGACGCCCGCGGGGCTGGCGAAATTGGCTTTTCCGTCCGGCTTGAACAGCGTCTCGCCCTCTCCGAGAAGATAGGGGATCATCATGTGCGGGTCGGCCTGCTGCTCGCTGAAGCCCTGGGCATAGCCATAGCGCGTCACCTGGCCTCCGGCGTTCTTCACCGTCAGCTTCTCGGCGGCGGCGCGGAAGTCATCCCAGGTCTTGATCGAAGCCGGGTCAATGCCGGCAGCCTTCATCAGATCCGCGCGGTAGACGATCGAGATGTAGTTCGGCGAGGCGAACAAGGCATATTGTTTGTCGCCCTTCTTGGTCAGGTCCCAATAGGCGCTGGCATGGTCCTTGACCTGTTCTGCCGGCCATTTTTTGATGAACAGCTCGTTGAGGTCGGCCAGCGATCCGGAGCCGATCGCGTCGCCAAGGAAATCGGTCACCACCCAACTGATGTCGGGCGCGTTGCCGGCGCGATGGGCCGCCAGGAACTTCGGTGTCATCTGATCCCAGACCTGCGTCTCCACGACGATCTTCGTGCCGGGATTGGCGGCCTCGTAATTCTTGATGATCTGCGCCAGGGCCACCTCGCGCGGCGTCGTCCCTGTGGCGCTCAGGAACGTCCACATGCGGATCGTCTTGGTCTGCGCCAAGACCGGGGCCTGTGGAACAAGCGCGCCTGCAGCCACGAAACCGAGCGCCGCCAGGCCATTTAGAACGTGACGTCTCTTCATGTTCATTTCCTCCCCATGAAAAAGCGGCCGATTAGGTTCGGCTCTGTGCGAGTTCTTCGATCAGATTGCGGGCCTTGAGATCAGCCAGCGCGTCCTTGAGCGAGCGGCCCAGATGGGCGCGCACCGCCTTCGCGTAGTCGTTGGGATTGCGGTCGCGCAGCGCTTTGATGATGGCGCGGTGCTCGACGGCTTCCGAGGCATGGCGCGTGCGCCAGGATTCGATGCCGCGCTGGATCCAGGCGTTCAGCACCTGCATCTGGATTCCGCGATAGGTCGAGAGCAGCAGGTCGTTGCCGCTGAACTCGACGATCTTGTGATGGAAGCTCGCGTTCTGCTCATGTCGATTCTTGTGCGAGATCTCCTGCGGATCGACTTCGAGGCGGCGCTGGACCTCCTCGATCGCGTCGACAGCCGTGATGTCGAGGCTGCCTTCGTTCAGGCGTCCGATCATCAGTTCGCCGGCCATCAGCTCGATTGCGAGCCGCACCTGCCAGAGGTCGAGAACCTGCTTCGCGTCGGGGTCGCGGATATGATAGCCGCGCCGCTGGATGACCTCGATGAAGCCCTCCGCCGCCAGTCGCATCAGGGCCTCGCGCACCGGAGTCAGGCTGACGTTGAAATGCTCGGCGAGCTTTTCCGGATAGAGCCGCGTGCCCCGCTCGAAGTAGCCGAAGACGATCATGTCGAGCAGCGTGCGCCGCAAGGTCTCGGCGAGCGTCTCGCCGGGCTTGCCGACGAGTTCGCCCATGTCGCCGGGGCTACGCACTGATATGGATGACATCGCCCCGCTCCGCGTTGGTCTCGAGGCCGTTCACGACGTAACGGGCAAGGCGTGCTAGATCCGGCTCGCCCCCGTGACCCGGGAAATCCTGAGCGACGAGTTGCCCGGCTTCCGTGACGAGTGGGCGCACCGCCATGTTGTCGCGCAGCGGGTTCAGCAGCCGGTTTGCCTCATAGCCATGGACGGCGGGCGCCGCCCGGCAGGTATGCACTGCCGCCGAGACGGCGACGCAGCTGCCGACGCCATGCGGTGCCATCAGGATGCCGGAGCGCGCACAGAGCGCGCCGATCGCCATCAGACCCGACACGCCACCCGCGCGTGAAATATTTGGCTGCAGGAAATCGACCGCATCGGCAGCGACCAGTTTGGCGTGAGCGGCGAGCGTAAAATCGTTCTCGCCCGCTGCTACCGGCACGGGCGAAGCCCTGCGCACCTCGGCGAGGGCCTGGGGATCATCAGGCGGCACCGGCTCCTCGAACCAGCCGATATTGTAGGGAGCGAGCGCCTTGGCGACCGCGATCGCCGTAGGCACGTCATAGGCGCAATTCGCATCGAGATAGAGCGCCTTGTCAGACCCCATTTCGCCGCGCACGGCAGCGATATGATCGATATCGATCGCGAGGCCGCGGCCGACCTTGAGCTTGATGGCGGTGTAGCCCTGATCGAGATAGGCCCGCGCGGCGCGCGCCGACTTGTCGGGATGATCCTGGAAGCCGACGGGGCTGACATAGGTCGCGACCGGGCCCGGCGAGCCGCCCAGCAGCGTCGCGAGCGGCAGGCCGGCGGCCCGCGCCTTGAGATCCCACAAGGCGATGTCGACGCCGCTCAGAGCTTCGATGGCGGGTCCGCGCGTGCTGCCCATCGCCGTGAAATAGCGCTCGAGGTCCCCGAGCATCTCGTTGGGATCGCCGATCTCGGCGCCGATCAGCACCGGCGCGATGACACCGTTGATGATCGCAGTCGCCGCGCCGGCATGGGGCAGGCCAAAAGCCTCGCCATAGCCGATGGCGCCGTCATTGCTCTCGACGATGACCAGCGTCGAAACCTGGCCGGTGCGGGGAATCCGCCGAAAGTGAGCGGCCGGAGCGAGCAGTTCTGCGGGCACCTTCTCGATGCCGCCGAACACATCCGCGAACCGTGCTTCGAGCTGGATCGCCTTGAGTCGAGAAATCTTCAACGTCGCGCCTCCGATATTATAAATTATAATTTATTTTTTTTGGCGCGCCGTCAAGATGGAGTGGCCGACAAGATCGTCGCCTGCGACATGAAACTTGGCCAGGGAGCGTGCCCTCTCGTTTAGTGAGCGGCCGAGCGTAGCGTCCATACGCTTCGCGCCTGGGCACTCCGGCCGATGAAGCGCATTTCGTTGGCGCGGATGAAAAGGGCTGATTTGGAGAGTGACTGGCACTCACGTCTTTTCGACAATCCGGGGAAGCAAGTCCTAAGCGCTCGCGGCATCACGGCCGCTGGGCTGGCGCCCTGCTCGATGCGCCGGATGACGGAATCATTCCAGCGGCGCCTAAGAGAGCATTGCCGACGCAGGGCAGCGGCAAGAGCTAGCCCATGGCCTTCTCCGCCGAAGGTGCGCCGCGCCTCTGCGCATGTCTGGCAACAGGCGATGAGCGGCGGCTTCGCGAGGGCGGCTTAAAATCCAGCCCCAACCGCGGCCACCCGACACGATACGAACTGGAGAGCTCTGCCAACCGGCCTTCGCCGCCTCGATCAAACGCCTGTTGCCGAGCGTCCGGCAATCAGCTATCCACCATCCACGGATTGCGCCCGTAGCTCAGCTGGATAGAGCGTTGCCCTCCGAAGGCAAAGGTCACACGTTCGAATCGTGTCGGGCGCGCCATTTTAAGATAGCCTTTGTTTTCAAGGGCTTATGCTTTGGAATCCCCTCCTCAGAGACCATCAGAATCCCTGTCTGTCGCAGCATTTGTCACAGCTGTCACAGGGTGCTTATGGCTACGATCCGCAAGAGAGGTTCCAGTTGGCAAGCTCAGGTTAGGCGCGAGGGCAGCCCTCCCGTCTCCAAGAGTTTCACCACGAAGGCTGCTGCGTCCGCATGGGCGAGAGGCCTTGAGGCTCAGATAGACACAGCCCACCTATCACCTTCGATCCGTGATCTCCGCACGATAATCGTTGCGCACCTCCTTGAGCGATATGACGAGGAGGTCAGCCCTTCCAAGCGTGGTGCTCGCTACGAGAGGGCGCGTATCAAGTTCATGCTCACGCACAAGGTCGCTGAGGAGCGCCTAGGAGGAGTCTCAGGGGCTTCCGTGGCCCGCACAGTGCAAGCCTGCCACCGTGCGCCGCGAGCTTGTCATTCTGCGGCATGTGTTCGAGTTCGCCATCAAGGAGTGGAGCATTCCGCTCCCTAGCAATCCCGTGCGAGCCATCGAGATACCCAAGGACTCTGCGGCCAGAGACAGAAGGCTTCATGAGGGCGAACTGGCCAAGCTGTTCGGCGCGAGAGGCCCAAGGACCGCATGGTATCTAAAGCCCTTCATCGTCCTCGCCATCGAGACAGGCATGACGCGCGGAGAGCTTGTGTCTCTCCAGGGGGCTCATGTGGACCTCATGAAGCACACATTGGTGTAGCCATGATGCTCTTCATCACAGCGTCGGACTGGTCCGGCTTCATGAGAACGGTGACGATATAGTGAAAGATGAAGGAGCTAGCGAACGACACGCCGCAGATCAAGATAGACTTGCCTATCTTCTGAAGGAGGCCGTCAGGACGGCTGCAATGAACGAATAGACCGGATGCTCAAGTCTCAGCAGATACGCGAGCGCAAAGGCGAGCGTGCCTGCGAGGACGACTCGCAGGGCGAGCAGAATTCCGGCGAGCTCCGTTTGATGTTTCACGTCGCCTGAAACGCCTCATCTGGTCGGCAGACTAGCCGGTAGCACGTCGACACGCCACGAGACCGCGGCCGATCGAGCCGATTGCACCCCCGGAACCGTCACCACAATCGAGGCGCGACCGTACCTGCCGTTTGACGGCTCGTTCCAAGCCAGGGTTTGACTGACCTGCAGGCTTTGACGTCCAGATACAGCAAGGCGTACGGTGATGATCGATGGCCGAGACATGATCGCGGCGCCATACCGTGTCCACATCCGCCGCGCCAACCAGGCTTTACCAGTCGAGTAGCCGGGAGGCCGTCACAGTCCGGCTTGATGCGGTGCCCGTCCCATGGCTCCACTGGACGCGCAGCACAGCGGAGAACCTGAATAGGGTGCCATGACAATTTGAGGGCTCAGCAATGAAGGATGCGATCGGAGACGACGGTGAACGGCATCCCGTTCAGCCGGGTGGACAGGGCGACGATGCGTGCTTTGCTCTTTCCGGAGAGCTGCTTCCCGCGGAGAAGCGCCCAAACCTGTGCATCGTCAGCCCCCACCATATCGAGCCGGCTTGAATGTCCGCGGCCATCAATACGTTCCTGGTTGTGCTCGCAGCCATCTTTCCCGTGGTCAATCCGCCGGGGTCAGCACTTGTTTTCCTGGGATTGACACGCGGCGCAGTGCCCGACACCCGGCGCATCCTCGCGCGGCGTATCGCGGTGAATTCGCTCTTCGTCCTGATGGGAGCGTTCCTTTTGGGCGCGCTCATCCTGCAGTTTTACGGAATTTCGATCCCCATCCTGCGCGTGGCGGGCGGGCTGATCGTAGCGGTATCCGGATGGAAGTTGCTCAACGAAGGCAGCCAGAAGGATTTCGACGCGCATGCGGACGATGTGTCGCGCGCCAACCTCCTGACGCAGGCCTTCTATCCGCTGACCCTGCCACTGACCACCGGTCCTGGCACGATCGCTGTCACGATCAGTATCGGCCTTTCACGCGCAACGTTCACGGCGTCCTCTGGCGCGGTCGTTTTCGTTCTCGCCAGCCTCCTTGCCATCGCCGTAATCGCCCTCAGCATCTGGCTCTGCTTTACCTATGCCGTTCGCGTGCAAAAGCTTCTCGGGCAAGGCGGCACCGAAATTGCGGTTCGCCTTTCGGCGTTCATTCTGTTCTGCCTGGGCGTACAGATCCTGTGGTCAGGAGCGAGCGAATTGCTGAGCTCTCTCCTGCATGGACCGGTCGGCGCAGCCTCAGCCATGGCGACCTGATTCCAGGAGATGCCTGAGGCGAACGAACGGCATCTCCTCGCGCGCCGGTAGCAAACCGTACCGGCGATGAATGGCACTTCCCTGTCACGAGCCTGAGGACCATCACTGGAAGCAGGGGGCCGGAGCGCAGTGTTCTCCCACGCGACCTCGGCGTTCAAGCTCCACGACCGCCGTTCTGACGTGAGATCGCCAACTTGCCGGCCCCGTGTTTTTCTCGGATACTATTATCGCATGAAATGAGTTGAAAGATCGCGCGATGAGAGCTGCTCTGGTTGTTTCCAGCCTTATTCTATTGACCAGTATTGCAGGCTGCACGCCGCGCGAGGAATTTGCCTCACCCGCCGTTGTATCCACCGCAGCGCCCCGTGCCTCGGCCGAGCGCAGCTATCTCGACGTGGGCCCCGCTCCCGGCCGAGGCGGCCCGGCCTATCTCCAGGCGAACACGGCAAGCGGACCACGGCAAACGGACTTCTTTGGCAACGACGTGCTGCCCCGCGCACCATAGGTGCCTTGGTAATTTCAAACCCGGCCCGAGCCTTTGGCAAGGGCAGGTGCCTGGCCCGGCGACATCGATTGCCCGGCCTGATCGCCAGCGTGTGCCGGCGGCCCAAAGTAGCCCCCAATGCCGGATGCGCGCGTCGAGACGCCGATGGGGAGGGCACAGCGGACGGTTGGCTCGGCGTTCCCTGACGAATGCGCGGACGGCATCGGGGCCTCGATCCTGCTGGCCGCTACTGGACGGCTGCAGCAGTGGCCCCCTCTCCGCGGAACACGGCCTCGATGACATCGCCCGGCTCGACCTCGGTGTCCTCGGTGGAGGGCAAGCGCTGCCATTGCTGGCCAGCCTTACGGACGATGACGACCTCCGAGCGAAGGTCGTTGCCTGCAGCTGGCATGGAGCTCACATTGCCGAGGGGGCGGAGCTTTTCGCTGATCGCCTGAATTCTCACGCTGAGATCCGCCAGGCGTAGATTGGAGTCCCTCAACTCGCGCAACAGGGTGATCCGCCGCTGGTTGGCGACGCGCTCGAGTTGGCGACCATATTCTTCGACCTGAAGCCGCGTCCGCATCAACTGAGCGGTGGTTTCCAGGCGGCGCGATGACGATAGGAGCAGCGCACGCCGGCTCTCGCTGATACGCTGGCTGACCAGGGCGCCGCTTCCAAACAGCTTATTGACCCGCTCAAGCTCCTGGGAATCGGCCTGCACTCCCTTTTCCTCTTCCTGCTCGCGCTGGATCAGCACCGTGACCTGTTCGCCTGCCTCCTTTACGGCGCGCTCCAGAAAACTCCGCTCGTCGCGGAAATCGGCCAGCGAGATCTTGAGCGATTCCGCCTCGCTCTGGGCAACGCCCGAGGCCACGATCGTGGGCAGGGGCGAACTCCTCGGCGGGCGCAGATCAAAGGTCTCCTGATCATCCAATTCAGCGCGGACGCGCAGCGCGTGGAAATACTCCTTCAGATACTCGGTCCAGAGCGAGTCGTGATCGCGCCTCATATCAACAGGATCCGGGCCGAGCTGCCCGGCACGAGAGCGAAGAAGGCTGTATCCGCCGGCAACGGTAATGGCTTGCCGGACCGTCATGGTCGGCCGATAGGCCTGCTGGCCGGGGGTGAGCACGTCGCCGGCGACATAGATCGGCCGGTATTCGGCGACCCAGGTGGTCACGTCGCCCGGCCTGACGACCTGGACCTGTTCGCGGCCATCTGGAGCGCGAAATCGGAAGACCTTGGTCGGCATCAGGGCCTCCATCCGGCTCTGGAACTCCGCCGGGGTGAGGCCTGCGACGACGACCGACCCGACAGCCGGCAATGCGATCGTGCCGTCGAGCTGGACCGTCGCGCGCTGACGCTGATCCGGCAGGCCGGCCAGGGCCATTTCGATGGTATCGCCCGGAGCGAGCCGGTACGGAGCGCCGGCATGGGCTCCGCCACCCAGGCAGGCTGCCAGCAGGACACCTGATGCGAGCCTGCCGAGGCTGGAACGCTTGACTGCAAACAGGGTCATTTCACTGGCCTCTCGCGTGCTGTCCGGCAGGGGCGACCTCGTCGGGCCAATCCAGGCGCGAGACGAAATCGAAGACGGGGCCGCCTGCCTGCCCCCAGTTGCTCGACCAGATGATCTGCGACCCATCGGGTGACGGCGAAGCGTGGGTCTCGCTCCAGTAGTCATGGGGCGCGTTTCTGGTCTGTGCGATCCGCCGGAACTCGCCGCTGCCGTCGATCTTGAGTGCCAGGATTTCCTGCGCGAACGGCGCCCACCCCCCGTGGCGACCGACCTCGTCCGGCATTCCGGAATAGCTTAGGAAAACCCAACCGGGCCGTCGCATCGCCAGGGAAGCGTGCTGAGCCTCGCCATAGCGGGTCAAGGCGGTGACGACACCATCATCGAGACGCCGCTTGATAACCCGGAACTGGTCGGGAGGCGCCTTGCTGATGCCGACATAGACCTCGCGGCCGTCCGCATCCACCGTCATGTCACCATGACCGGGCCGGTGGTTTTCGGTCCAGCTCTGCACCAGTGCCCCTTCGAGCGTGAAAATGAAGGTCTGGTTGGTCTCGTCCGGCAAGCTCTGGAGGCAATAGACATGCACGCCCAAGGGAGAGATGGAGCAGGCATTGCTCTGGCCTGGGAGCTTGGCGAGCGCGATGTCGGGAAACTTCGTCCGGGTCGTCAGGTCGTAGGCGAAGGCAACCAGTGCCCCACTCTCCGAAAGTGCCCGCACGACGATACGGCGACCGTCCCAGGACGGGTTTCCCTTGTAGGGGCCGAATTGAAGGTTGCGATGATGGTCTGCGGTGTAGACCACGCGCTCGAGATTGGTCCGCGGCGCCCAGAACGAAACAGTCTGCCCCCCAACGCAGATCATCAGCTCCGGATTGCGTGGGTGCCATTCGCATTCGCCGCTCCGGGTGCGCCGGAAGAGCGGCGCATAGCTGCGACCATCAAGAAAGCACAAGCCGTTGCAGCCATTGACGATGACGAGGAGGCTCTGATCCGCGTTCCAGGCCTGGGCGCTCGAATAACGATGGCTGCAGTGGCCGGGGCCGCACACGATGCCCGAGCCCAGTGGCCCCGGCCGGGTCACCCGCGTGAATGCCACGCCGAAGGCCGGGTCCGATGCAGGCTGCAGATATCCGGGCAGCGGCATGTCCACCGGCGCGACCAGCTGCGCGGCAGAGAGGTCGTCGGCTGCGGCCGCGGGCCAGAATGCCGGCACGAGCGCGGCGGCCAGGAACGCCCCAAGCCATGATCTCGGAAGAACCGACCTCATGTGATGAAGTCCTTCTGGCGGCGAACCTGCCCCGCCGCCACGCGGGTGAGCCACCACGCGATCGTCCGTTCCAGGCCCTCGCGCAGACTCGTGCGCGGTCGCCAGCCGGTTTCGCGCTCGAAGCGGGAGCAGTCGGCCAGCAGTGCCCGCACCTCGGAATTGACCGGCCGCATCCGCGTCTCGTCGCGCAGAACCGGCTTTTGGCACGCGCTCAGTTCGCGGATCAGTTCGATCAGGTCCGCAACGGTCACCGCCCGCTGACTGCCCGCGTTATAAGCGTGTCCGTAATCGACCGCGACCGCGCTGCCTGCGGCCATGAACGCCGCGACGGTGTCCTCGACGAAGGTCAGGTCCCTGATCGGCGTGGTGTCGCCCACCATGATGGCCGTGCAGGCCGGATCGAGCGCCTGGCGAATGATGGTGGGGATGATTGCCCGCTCGCTTTGACGCGGTCCAAACGTGTTGAACGGCCTGAGTGTCACGACCGGAAGCCCGAACGACCGCGCAAAGGCCTCGGCCATCATATCGGCGCCGATCTTGGACGCCGAATAGGGCGACTGGCCCTGGAGTGGATGGGTTTCGCTGATCGGCATCGTCAGCGCCGTGCCATAGACCTCGCTGGTCGAGGTGTGGACGATCCTCTCCGTGCCATGCTGGCGCGCCGCTTCGAGCACGTTCAGCGTCCCCAACACGTTGGTCTCCACATAGGACTGGGCAGCCAAGTAGGAATGGGGAATGGCGATCAGAGCGGCGAGGTGGAAAACGATCTCCTGGCCCTGCACGATTCGCCCGATGAACGCGGCGTCGCGAACGTCCCCCCGCACGAGATTCAGCTGATTGCGGGTGGCCTCTGGAACATCGTCGAGCCAGCCATGGCTGTCGAAGGAGTTGTAGAGGGCAAGGGCCGTGACCTTGGCGCCGTCGCGCACCAGCGCCTCGGTCAGATGGGACCCGATGAAACCATCGGCTCCGGTCACCAGCACGCGCATGCCGCTGTAGCTCATTGAGCTGCTCCCTCGGACTTGGTTGCTTCACGGGTTTCGGCAACACCTGGCCGGCCTGTCCGCTGAGCGGGCACGGCCTGCGACGGGACCCAGCCGAAGACGGCCAGAACGCCCCTCATGAGCCACCCAATGTCGCCGACGACGCTGTGATGGGGGAAATAGGCGAGATCGAGCCGYGCCTTGGTCGGAAACAGCACATCCCGATAGAAGCGCGTCGGGTCCATGTCCGGCGGGTAGAGACTGCCCTCGTTGCGGAACAGGATCTGACTAGGCCCCAACAGACCTGGCTTGTGCTCCAGAACCTGTTCGAAGCCATTCTGGAAGCAATCGGCAAAGGCCAGCGACTCGGGACGCGGCCCGATAATGGCCATGTCGCCCCTCAGGACGTTCCAAAGTTGCGGAAGCTCATCGAGTTTGGTCGCGGCCAGAACGCGGCCGACCGGTGTCATCCGCCCATCCTTGGCCATGGTCAGGGGACATCCCTCGGTGCCGCAGGTGGCTGCGAACTTACGGAACTTGTACATGCGAAAGGGCTGCCCGCCCTTTCCCAGGCGGGCCTGGGAAAACAGGATCGGCCGACCGCCCTCCAGCCAGATGGCGCAGGCAATGACCAGCATGGGCAAGGCCAGGACCAGGGCGGCTGCAGATGCGACGATGATGTCGAAGGCGCGACTCGCAACCGCGTTCATATCGACGCCCGCCGCAGAATGCCCGACACGGATCTGACGGGGCATCATGCGACGGCCTTGACGACGGTTTCGGCCTGCACGGCACGCGCCAATGTGTCCACGACCAGTTCGACCGTTTCGGCTTCCATCCGCGGGTGGAGCGGCAAGGTCAGCTCGCGCAGCGCGAAGTCTTCGGTCCGCGGCAGTTGCACACCGGGGCAGAGCTCACGGTAAAGCGTCATGAGATGGACCGGAGGGTAGTGTATCGTCGTCTGAATGCCGTTCTCCCGCAGGTGATCGATGACCTCCTGCCGCACCACACCGGCCGGCAAGACAACCGGCATGATGTGGAACGTGGATAGCCGCGGCTGCTGGAAAGGTACCGTAACGGACGGGCAGCGTTCGGCGATGAGCTGCCGGTAATCGGCCACCAGGCGGCTCCTGACCTCGTTCCAGCCCGGCAGCTTCCGCAGCTGGACAAGACCGATGGCGGCCCGCATCTCGTCCATGCGGTAGTTGAAGCCAAGCATGGTGACATCATAGGTCGGCGTGCGCGCGTTCAGGCGCTGGCGCGTTCCGCTGGTCATGCCGTGCCCCCGCGCCTGCCGGATCGTCTCGAGCAGGGCGGAATCGCGGGCGATGATCGCGCCGCCCTCGGCGGTGGTCATGTTCTTGTTGCCGTAGAAGCTGAACGCGGCAGCTTCGCCGAAGGTCCCGACCTGCCTCAACCCGGGCGCATGTGCAGCATCCTCGATCACCAGCAGCCCTTTCCGGCGAGCGAAGTCCCGCCAGGCCTCGCGATCGGCGAGATAGCCGGCGAAATGAACGAGAATGACGGCCTTGGTCCGCGCGGTGCAGCGGGCCTCGGCGTCGGCCAGCGACATCAGCGGAACATCCGCCGACTCGATATCGACGAAGATGGGCGTCGCGCCGACATAGACCACGCAATTGGCGGTGGCGACGAAGGTCAGGGCGGGAACCAGGACCTCGTCGCCTGGCCCCAGTCCCAGGGCATGCAGAATGAGGTGGAGGGCCGCCGTACAGGAATTGACCGCGACGGAATCCTCGACGCCATGGACTTCGGCGAAGGCCTGCTCGAAAGCTCTGACCCGGTCCCCCATGGTCAGCCAGCCACTGTCGATGACCTCTGCAAGGGCAGTCTTCTCTTCGGGGCCCAGGATGGGCTCGGCAACCAGCAACATGGAAGGCTCCATCACGCGTGGCGGACAAGTCGCCGGCGCCGAGCGGCGCCGGCCAGACCGGCGTCGTCAGGCCGCGACAGGGTGCTCGATCACAACCGACTGCTCGTCCCAGGCGACGTCCTGCGCCTTGTGGAAGTCGTCGACGCGACCGATGTCGAGCCACACACCCTCGTGCTTGAAGACGTGCACGGGCGTGCCAGTTTCCAGCATCTGGAACATCAGGTCGTCGAACCCGAAGGGCACTCCCGACGGAATGAACTCGAACACTGAGGGATCCATGCAGTACAGGCCCATGCTCACCAGATGCGGCAGCGCCGGCTTTTCCCGGAAGGTCTTGACCTCGCCATCAACCTCGTCGATCACGCCGAAATCCATCTTGATCGTGCGAGTGGTCGTCGCGATGGTCACCGGGCCCGGATGGTGCCGATGGAAGCTGGCAAACTGGCTGAGGCTGATATCGGTAAGCACGTCGCCGTTGAGCACGAGGAACGTGCTGTCGAGCTGGTCCCGCAGCAGCGAAAGTGGGCCGATCGTACCGAGCGGCTCGACTTCCTGGGTATAGGTGATCTTCATGTTCCACTGCGCGCCGTCTCCGCAGAAACTGCGAATGAGATGGCCGAGATATCCGGTCGTGACGAAAACCTCCTGGATTCCGTTCCGGCGGAGCCATTTGAGCAGCAGCTCCAGGACCGGCCTCGATCCGATCGGCATTAGCGGCTTCGGCAGGACCGAAGTATAGGGGCGCAGACGGGTGCCCTTGCCGCCGCATTGGATCACAGCCTTCATCCGAGCCTCCTATAAGTGGTCTGCGGCCACGTGCCGCTCCGGCTTGCTACGTGTGGCGCCGGGCATGACAGCGGTGGAGCGGTGTCGGAGTGCCTGACACGTCACGGCACAAGGCACCGGTTGGATCACCACGCACATAGTTCACCCGGTCATCTGGGAGAGGATGCTATGAGCGCCGTAACCCACTGTCTTCGTTCGTTTGCATGATGGAGGCGGGGCATGCCGCCATCGGCTCTTCTGCCTCCGGGCCCGGCGTCGCGTATTTCCCGCGATAGCCTTCACTCCCGGCCGGCGCGCCCCCCCGATCCCGCCTCTCCTGGAGAAGCCGGCTGGCCGGGTCCGGTGCAGGGTCCAGACGGCCCCTTCGACGAGAGGATTCCCGATGCCGCGTGTCTCTGGTCCCTCTTCAGCGACCAGGCTGCGCGACACGGGCTGCGGGAGCCCGCTGACCGCGGCCTGCACAGCGGCTGCCCTCGCCCTGCACAATCCACCTGGCGCTGAGTGATATCCTGGCTCTCACGGGCGACAGCCCCTGCCGCAGGGCCGATGATCGCGGTCGCCTCCGCCGTTGGCGGCAACTCGAGTCACCCCAGCCAATGCCTGCCCCCCGCCCCGACGCCGGATCAAAAGAATCGGCCGGTGAAATGGATTCCGGCTCTCGGGAAAGCTGGGTCATCGGACCGGAAACGGGGTCCGGTCCGATGCTCTAATGGGAGAGCGCCGCATAGCCGCGTGCTGCGGGCTCCTCCGCAACGGCTCGCGATGGGCGCATCCTGGCGAGAACTGCGGCGCTGATCCGATCGATCGACAGATTGCGGCTCGGGGCATCAATGCTGCTGACTCGGATCATGGGGAGCCCGCGCGCACCGACCAGGCCGGAGATCAGGTCGACATGGTCCACGTGGTCCAGGCTGCCTTGCAGGTCGATCTCGAGGTAGCGCTGAAGCGGGCCGATCCTCTGTCGACGATCCCGAAGGCGCGCCTCCAGGAGGGGGCGTGGCGCTTCGAAGCGGATGAGCAGGTCCGGCTTCGGCACGCAGTCGAGCGCGCGTCCGACAGGGTCGCGCTCGACTATGCCGCTGAGCAGAACGAGCGAGGCCACCGCCTGGACCATGCCCTGATCGAAGATCGTGATCGCATCCGAGGATTGCGCCGCAGTCCATTCGCGATGGAGCAGTGCCAGGTGCCAATGCAGGCGAACGCCCCATAGCCGATCCTTCGGTGGCAGTATCCTGAAGAGATCCGCGACGCCGCCGGCCGAACCGGCGGAGTTGAGCAACCGGGCGCTGGCCAGGCATTTGAGGATAATGCGTCTCAGCGGGTGAGCCCTCACGCCGATCAGGGGGGTCACGACATAGCCGAGACCGCGCAGATGGGCGGTCAGGGCGGACGCCATCGTCGTCTTTCCCGCCCCGGACGGCCCGAACATCTCGAGGATCATTACAAGCCTCTTCCTCTTGCCTTGACGCTCAGAGCCGCGTCCTGACCTCGGAAAATTAGGCCGAACAGAGAGATGTTGATCTCCATGTCCAGAAAACCGCCATGGGAGTCTGGTCTATCCAAATCGAAGAGGCCTTATATCCACTCCCTAAACAATATCCCATCGCTCTCTATCGTCTTTCGGATATTGGATTCCGCCACTACTTTGATTTCTCTCTCGAGACGTTTCATGTAAATGGAATGGAACTCTATATATGCCGCGTATAATTCTCTATGAGCTCCTGTATTTATCATATCGAATAGTATTTCGTATTCCGCACCTTCGACATCGAGCTTGAGAACGACGACGTCATACAGCATTTTCTTTGCCATGATGAGGTTCGACAGCGAGAATGTCTCTACGACGTCAGAATCTGCATCCCCCGCGGCATACAGGCTGCTATTGTGCTCGGGAACGATCGATCGCCCTTCATAGGTAGGTTGGCGTCGATCCGACGGAGGCCCAAACAACTTGGTGAAGCCCTCCCGGACGCTCGCCGCCTTACCGATGATCTCGATATTCGCACTCGAACTCGCCTGGAGCGCCTGAAGATATGGCAGACAACTCTTGTTGGGCTCTATCATGATGAAATCAAAATATTCTTCGGTATAGTACCGACTGAATACGCTATATCCCTGCCCAACGTTTGATCCGCAATCGATGAAAAGCCCTCGCCCGCAAGAGCTGCTCTTTATCTTGGCGATAGCGCGCTTGGCGTCCGCTGACACGGCGATCCGCACGCGCATTGATCGAACTGGCGCGCTCAGCGATAGAGCGGACAACTCCAGAAAGCGGAGTGCACCCTCGTCCTGCAAGACGTCGGCTGACTGCTGAAGCTTGGCCGAGAGTCTGGCACTGAGACGTCCGGCTGCCCCCATTGCGGCGTTAGTCATTCCTACCTCCATGACCGCAATACGCCTTGAGCGATGTGCGGCCTCACCTGCCACGCGCCCGGCCCATTCCTATCCAAGCATCCCAACCACCCTGATCGACGGAACGTCGCTCCATGCGTCTCGTCGAGCCCCGGCGCCAATCGACTTCTGCCTGTGGCCCGAGCACATCATGGCTGCACAGTCTCGCGAAGCAGCGGGTCAGGCCGTCAGAGGACACTATGGAGACGCCTTGTGAGCGTCATCGTCCATTCGAAGGATACTGCGGACGCCCCCCGCGAAGGACCGTCAGAAATGCCATCGGATCGCTGGCGAGATCACGCCTTCGCCAGCTATCCGCCTGGAACGCCATCGCCCCCGTCAGACCACTCCGGCGTCGGAGCAAGACAGGCAACAGGCTGGCGCGCGCGTGAAAGCCTGCGGTTGCGACAGACGTCCCTGTTTGCCGCATCAGACCGGCGCATCCGCAAGGGCGTAGCGGACGGTTTCTCACCTGTCCTTGCGATGTGAGGAGAAGCGATGCAGAGCTTCCGTTCGCCGAGCTGCCCGCATCGCCGCAATGTCTTGGCTCCGCCACAGCAACCGATGTCACCAGCCCAAGTCAAATCACCAATCCGCCTCGCCGAACGTGCTACTTCGAAACCCGATATCGCTTCGACCACGCTCGGCGCAGGACGAGACCAGCCGCCAGCCCGATCATGCTGCCGACAATACTGCACGCCGCATCGACGACTCGTGGCGTGCGGCCCGGAATCCAAAATTGGGCCAGTTCGAACCCGACGGCGCCAATGATCAGCAAGGCGGCAGACAAGGGGGCGCCCTTGCGCCCGTAGACCACCGCGAAAATTCCGCCCGTGATCGCATAGGCGAACACGTGCTCCAGCTCGGGTGGCGCCCGGGTTCTGAACTCGATGCTTCCGGGCAGGATCGAGGCAATGCCGACGAGGGAGAAGGCGCACCAGGCGACAGCCCGCCAGTGCTTCCAGCGGACAAGCCTGTCGATACCGGCGCTGCGTTGCTCCGGGTCGAGGCGGCGCGCCGAAGCAAGCCCGCTCCTCACGGCAGGACCGCGACACGGGCAAGCAGCGTGACCAGCTCCGCCTGGCGCCTGGTCTGCGTCTTGGCGAAGACCGAGGCCAGCTGGGAGCGAATGGTGGTTCGGCTGAGACGCCGACTGCGGGCGACATCCGCCGGCACATCGCCGCGCGCCATTTGAATCGCCAGGCGCGTCTCGGCCATGGTCAGGCCAAACATGCGCTGAAGCATGAAGGGATTGGGCTCCAGATGAGCATCAAGATCGAGAAGCATCACTACGCTGGTGCCGTCCGGCATGTCGTCCGCGACCTGATTGAGAACGAGAGGCGCATCGTCCTTGTCCGAAATGACGATCCAGGTCAGCGGGCCGAGTGACGGGCGGTTCGGCGCGCGCGCGATCAATCGCTTGAAGGCGCTCGTCAGTTGGTCGAGGCCTTGAACCGAGCCCGCCTCACGGCCAAGGATCAGCCGGGCCGTGGCGTTGGCTTCGACGATCTTCCGGCGGTCCTCGAGGACAAGATAGCCGCAGCCGATGCGGTCGAGCATGCTCAGAGCCACGGTGCCGCGATAATTGCTTGGGGGCGCTACGCCCGCCCCGCCCTCTTCCTGGTCGAGAACTGGGGACGCGCAAAGAGGCCCGACGAGGCCGGCATTCAAGGGCATCGCATGACGGACGGACGCACCCAGGGGCGCCGGCGCTTCGACAGATCCGCTGACCAAAGACATATCGGCACTCTCCTCGATGTTCCGCATTCCGGACCAGAGACCATCCGCTTAACCTCGCCCCGCAAACCATGTCGGTTGAGATGACGCAGCTACTCACAGCGCACGTAAACTTAATCGCTGCAAGATATCGCGCACAAGGAGCGGAAGTTACTACATATTATACTCAAATTACCTTTGATTATATCGTCAGTATGGAAAATTATCTTATATATTCATACGCTCCGGATACATTACTATAGAACAATATCGGAACCATGAGGGAACAATATCAGAAAACCCCCGAGCGAAAACGCATTCAAAGGAGCCAGTCTGCCTACACCCAAAGGTTAAGGTCCCGCCCCCCCGAAAGGCCATACCGGCCGGCCTGCATACACCGGCCGCTGTCCCCGGCAAGGAAGGGCTACCCAAATTGGACGAACGGGCCGCGGCGGGGCAGCAGGCGGGCTCATGCCAGCGTGACACGGAATGCTCACGGTCCCCCGTGGGTAGAAGTAATCGTCGCCATGCGCGCATGGAGATAGAGCCCCTGGAAGTGGCCGCCCTCGACAGACTCGAGCCCCGGGGGCTCGCCCTCCATTCGGACAGGCTCGCTCCGAGGCCGTTTCGAGATCAAACACGGCGGCTGCACGCACAAATTCGTGACGACCTGAAGATGCGTCGGGAGACTACATGTTCTCTCCGGTCCCTGCACAGTTGGCCGGCTGTCTGGTTTTCGCGCCACGGCCGCTACCGCGACGCCTCTTCCGGCGGCCCCGCCCCAATGCTGGCATCCTACGCCTGCCAGCACGTGAATCCGCTGTCAGCCGGGCCGAGCCGGCCTCTTCCACGCAAACCATAGCGTGAGGCAGAAGCTGTCGGCTTCAAGGCGAACACCCTGCCGCCTCTGAAGCGATGAGGCCGGCGATCGCCGGATTCTTCCCCCGACCATGCGGAAACGCACCGATGCCGGCGCCCTACGCCATTTACGTCCGGTTCCGATCCGTCATCCAAATGAATGAGGACAGTGCAGAGCCTGCTCCATACCGTGATTTCCTACCGGATACGGTCCTGTGGGGCAGGAACGCGCCGGAAAAGGTCATCAGGCCGAGCGCTTGCACTCAGGGGTCAGGCCCCCCGCAGTCCCAGCTCCTGGCAGGAGGAGTCAAAATGGTTCCGCATGTGCTTTGCGTGGGAGGGGAGGACCATTCGCTGCGCATCCCGTTCCTCGCAGCCTTGCAGGACCGCGGCTTTCGGATAACGGCAGCCTCGACCACAGACGGGGCCGCCTTCTTGCAAGCCGGCCTGGCTCATCGGCGTTATCAATTCGACCGGTTCGACAGTCGCGGCGCCGATCTCGCTGCCATCCGCCAGCTCGCGAAGATGATCGCGGATATCGGCCCAGACATTGTCCAAAGCTTCGATACGAAGCCCAATCTGCTGGCACCCCTCGCGGTCCGGGGCAAGGTCGCCGTGGTGCGAACCATCAATGGGATGGGTTGGGTATTCTCGTCCGAGACGGCCCGCGCGCTCGCCCTCCGGTCGGTCTACTGCGCCTTGCAATGGCTCGCCTCCCGCTGGACCGCGGCTACGGTTTTCCAGAACCGCGACGACAAGGCCTATTTCGAGAGTCACAGGCTGGTTCGGGGGGACCGCGCTCATCTGATCCGCGGATCGGGCATCGACATTGCCGCCTTCGATCGATCGCACGCCCGTGGCCCCGTCACTGCGGCGCTAAGGGAACAGCTCGGCCTCGGGACGGACGAGATCGTCATCACGGTCAGCAGGCTGACGCAACAGAAGGGAATTCCGACGCTACTGGAGGCTGCTTCGCTGGTCAGGAAGGTGCGCCCGGGTGTGCGCTTCCTGCTCGTCGGTCCACGAGAAAGTGAAGGGCCCTTCGCAGTCGCTCAGGACGAGATCGACCGGCAGGCGCCCCATGTGATGGCGCTGGGCGCGAGGAAAGACGTGCCGGCCCTGCTCGGCCTTGCAGATCTGTTCGTCCTGCCGACGGAATATCGGGAGGGGATCCCGCGCGTGCTGCTGGAGGCCGGCCTTGCGGGCTTGCCGATCGTCACGACCGACATGCCCGGCTGCAGCGATGTGGTCACGCATCACTGGAACGGCCTCCTCGTGCCACCGCGCGACCCGGGCGCTCTCGCCAGCAGCATCCTCGAGCTCCTCGAAGACCGGCGCAGAGCGCTTGAAATGGGTGGTCGATCCGTAGCGCTGGTTCGACGCGAATTCGGGCTCTCGACGATCGTCGGACATTACACGGAGCTTTATCGGCAGGTTCTGTCGGAACAGGGTGGTACGGACAAGGCTGCGGGCAGGTCGCGATCGCCGATTCTGGAGGGCGCCGGCGCGCTCCGCGGTGTCGGAGAAGGGGAATGATCCGAAATGCGCTCCTCGGAGCGGGGCTCGTGCTGTCTTCCGCATCGCAGCTCCGCCTGCCCGGCCTGCCGATCGGCCTAGGCGAGCTCTGCCTTGCGCTCTGGATCGCCCTGTCGGCGACCCGATTTCTGGCCGGGTACCCGATGGCGGCCAGTTCAGCCTTGACCCGACTGAGCGCATTCTGGGCCGTGTTCGCGCTCACCTTGAGCATAGGCGCGTGCATCGGACTTCTCTTCGATCCGCTGACCGACGTCGGCGCCATGGTGCATGACTCCACCGCCTATCTGCTCATGGCCTGTGTGACGATATTGTCCATGGCCGAACCAGACAGTGACAACCGCCTGCGGCAGACCGCCTGGTTCGTCATCGTCTTCGGCAATATCGGCCTCGCGCTGCAGATTGCCATCGGCTGGGGGCTGCTCCCTCAGGGTTCGCTCGATCCATGGTACTGGGACCGCTTTCGCGGCTGGTCCGAGAACCCCAACCAGGCTGCGCTCTATTGCGCCGTGTTTGGTCCGCTCGCGCTCCATCTGGCGATGAGCGCGGAGACGGGCTTCGGCCGCGTCTCCGGCTTTGCTTTGGCGGTCCTGCCCGTGGTCTTCGGGCGATTGACGAAGAGCGACGCCTTCTTGGGCGCCACGGTCATCTCGAGCACGTTCCTGATCGGGTTGCGGCTGCGGACCTGGCTGGCCATGCCAGGATACAGCATGCGTTACATCGCAGCCGTCCTCTTCATCCTGGCGGCCCCGCCCACCACGATCGCGCTGTTGCCCTACGGCATCGCCGCTGCCGATGAGGCGGAGGATTTCGCCAAAAGCCTGGCCAAGGACAAAGGCGGGGACGGGACCGTAGCCACAGCCAATCTGCGGTTTCTGCTTTGGCAGCAAGCACTGCTGAAAGGGTTGGGGTCGGCCTCCCTGGGCCTCGGTCCGGGGCCGCATTCCGAACGCCCCACGGGTCCTAACCCGCAGAACCTGCCCGGCCCGTTCGAGGCGCACAGCACGCCCCTGGACCTGTACACCCAAGGAGGCGTGCTTGGCCTCGCCACTCTGGCGTGGCTCGTCGGCAGTACCCTCTTGCTCACGCTGCACGCCCGGTTCGATGCCCTCTCGGCACTGATCTGCTCTGTGGCGGTGTTCAGCATCAGCCACTTCATTCTTCGCCACCCGATCTTCTGGTTCGCCCTCGCCCTGTGCTTGGCCGAGGGCTGCACGCGAAGGCCGACGGTGTCCGCTCACTACGGGAGATGACAGGATGTGCGGGATTGCGGGTATCATTCTGCCCCCCGACGCTGCGGACCCCGGGTTACTGGGTGCGATCAAGCCGATGACGGCTTCCATTCGCCATCGTGGGCCGGACAGCGACGGGTTTTGGAGTGACCGTGAGGCAGGCGTCGCACTGGGTCATCGACGCCTCGCAATCGTCGACCTGACCGAGGGCGGTCACCAGCCGATGCTTTCCCACAGCGGACGGCTGGTCATGACCTTCAACGGCGAGGTCTACAATTTCCATACCCTGCGCCGCGAACTCGAAGATCTCGGGCATAGCTTCCGTGGTGGCAGCGACACCGAGGTGATGCTCGGCGCGATCGAAAGCTGGGGTCTGGAGAGGGCGCTCCAGCGCTTCACCGGCATGTTCGCACTCGGCCTCTGGGACCGAAGGGCGCGTGTTCTCCATCTGGTCCGAGATCGGATGGGGAAGAAGCCACTCTACATCGCGCGCATCGGACGTGCCCTTGTGTTTGCCTCCGAGCTGAAGGCAATTCGCACCTTTCCGGGCTTTCAAGCCCGGATCGATCGAGAGGCTGTGGCCGCCATGCTGGCGCGCGGCACGATGCCGGATCGGTGCTGCATCTGGCACGATGTGTTCAAGCTGCCCCCTGGAGCCATGCTGTCGGTGAGCGCCGACGAGATCGCCCACGCTCCCGACACAGCAACTCTCAAGTCGAGGATCCACCAATGGTGGTCCCTGGCTGCCGTGGCCGAAGAGGGGCGGAAGAATCCGTTCGTTTCCAACGATGTCGCACTGGTCGCGGAGCTTGACGAACTGCTTCGTCTCGCCGTGCGCGAGCGGATGGTCGCCGACGTTCCGCTCGGCGCATTCCTCTCCGGAGGAATCGACAGCTCGACCGTCGTCGCGCTGATGCAGGCCCAGTCCGACAGGCCGGTGCGCACGTTCACGATTGCATTTCGCGAACGAGGCTATGACGAGTCGGTCGAGGCCGGGCGTATCGCCCGGCACCTCGGGACAGATCATACGGAGCTGCATCTGACGCCAGCGGAGGCTCGCGAGGTCATCCCCGAATTGCCACGCATCTGGGACGAGCCATTCGCCGACTGGTCGCAAATCCCGACCCTGCTCGTCTCCCGTCTCGCTCGCACTGATGTGACCGTGGCTCTGTCGGGCGATGGTGGCGATGAATGCTTTGCCGGCTACTCCAGGCATTTTCTTGCGGTGCGGCTGGCTTCCCTGCTTGGCCTGCCCCCCATTCTCCGCCGCACCGCTGCAGATTTCCTGGTTCACCTGGCGAATGGCGCCAGCGAGGAATTCGTCAATCGGCTGCCGGTGCCGGACCGGCTGAGGCGTTCGCTGCGCGGCGACCGCCTGAGGCGTCTTTCCGATCTCTTCGCCGCGAACGGAGACCAGGAAATCTACCGGCGGCTGACACGTGTCTCGGAGCTAACCCTGGCGCGCGACGCCGAAGCTGCCGAGCCCGATGCTCCCGTCCTCGACGATCTGGTGTCGCAACTGATCTTTCGGGACATGACTGGATATCTGACGAGCGACATTCTGGTGAAGCTCGACCGGGCAAGCATGGCGACGAGCCTGGAAGCCCGCTGTCCGCTTTTGGATCATCGCGTTGTCGAATTCGCCTGGCGCCTGCCGACAGCGGTCAAGGTCCGCCACGGCCAGGGCAAGTGGATCTTGCGACAGGTTCTTGCGCGCTACTTGCCCCGGCACCTGTTCGAACGCCCCAAGCAGGGCTTCGACGTGCCTGTCGGTGCCTGGCTGAAGGGGCCGCTACGGGCCTGGGCGGCCGACCTGCTGACCGAATCGCGGCTGCGGCGCCACGATCTTCTCGACGTGGCGGCGGTCCAGGCGTGCTGGGCGGAGCATCTGAGCGGCCGCCGCGACCATTCGCTTGCGCTTTGGGCTGTGCTGATGCTCCAGGCCTGGCTCGACGAGGGCGCAGGTCCGCCGGCCACCACACCGGTCGGTGAATTCGACCTCGCATTGCAGGGGAGCTGACGATGGAAGCGTTGACCGGCAAGGGCCAGCGGTTCATCGCGACGGCACGACCTTCGGATCTGCCGCCACTCGAACCGACGACGCGGATAACCAGACCGATCATTGGATCGGCGCCAGGGCCGCTGCCATTCCAGCGGATCGTCCACGCGCTGTCGAGGCGGCGGGGTTTGATCCTTGCAATGATGCTCCTCGGCGGCGGAGGGGTCGCGATCGTTGGCCTGATCATGTCGCCCACCTATACGGCAACGACGCAAATCGTGGTCGATCGAGCCTCGGAAGGGTCGAGTGGCACATCCCAGGCCTCCCAAGCCATCGACGATGCGGCGATCGACACGCACTTGGCCGTGCTTTCGTCCGATGCGCATCTGCGACGGGTCGCTTCCGCGCTCCTTCTTGCCCATGAGGAAGTGGTGGCGGCAGGGAAGCAACCGGACTCCTGGCTGCACCGTGTCCAGGATGGGCTCGGTGCCGCTTGGTCGTTTCTCACGCAGCCGTTTCGGCGTAGCGCTGACAGCCACTCCCCTGACAGTAACGAAAGCGCGCTGGCCCAGCAGTTGAAGCGCTCCGTAAAGATCGGCCAAGAGCGACGTTCGAGAGTCTTGTCAGTTGTTGCAACGGATTCCGATCCGGGACGTGCAGCCGAGATCGCGAACACCGTCGCGAATGTCTACATCGAGGATATTGCGCAACGAAAGCGCACCGACGCGGAGCAGCTTGTGGTCTGGCTCGCCAAGCGCGTTCCCGAAATGAGGCTGGAGGTGGCGCGTGCCGAAGAGGAGCTGCAGGCCTACCGCTTGCTCCATGGCGCAGCGGTCGATGGCACCCCTGATGTAACCGGCCAGCAGATCGCACAGCTGGCCCGGCAATTGGCCCTGGCCAAGTCCGATTTCGCCGCGACGCAACAACGGCTGAACCGGTTCAACGACTTGCGCCAGCGCGGCGCACCCACCTCCGCCCTTGCGGATGCACTGGGATCAGCGAGCCTGGCCGAGTTCGCCCATAACGAAGCAGCACCAGCGACAGTCGGTCAGGAGCCTCAGCCGGAGCCGCGCCGGAAAGCGGACCGTGCGACAGAGCAGGCGATCGATCAGGCGTTCAGCCAGGTAGAGACCGACGGTCGCATTCTCCAGGCTCAGGCCAGATCAATCGAGGAGCGGCTGCAGTCCCTGAAGGCGGCGGCGACCGAAACCGCGGCCAGCATGTCCGGTTTGCGGGCTCTCGAGCGTCAGGCGGCCGCAGTGGCCCAGCTCTATGATGCCCTTCTGAGCCGTCAGCAGCAGGCAAACGAACAGGTCCAGCTCATTCAGCCGGACGTCCGGGTCATGGCGTCGGCGTGGCCGCCGGAAAGGCCAAGTTCGATTCACCCGGCCTTCCTCATTCCGCCTGGCGTGATGGTCTTCGGCATCATGGGCGTGCTGCTTGCGCTCGGCATCGACAGACTTGATCACACTCTTCGCAGCACGGATGAAGCCGCCGAAGCTCTGGCCGTTCCTTGCCTCGGGCAGGTCCCGCGGGTCACGCTCCGGCACGCAAAGCGGATCGAGGATCTGCTGCGGCAGCAGCCTCAATCAGTCTATGCGCGGTCAATCCGCTCATTGCTGATCTCCGTGTTGCCAAGGGGCTCCGGCAGCTTCGCGTCGAAGATCATCCTTGTCAGCTCCGCCCTTCCGGGCGAAGGCAAGACCACGGTCGCGCGGAGCCTTGTCCTCTCGGCGGCGCGCCTTCGACTGCGCGTGCTCCTGATCGACCTCGGCGAGCCAAGCGGGCTCCCTGAACGGGACATCGTGACGATGGCGCGCGCGGCCGCCCCCGGCGTCGATCTCGTCGACGTCCTGAGCCGCGGCCGACCGATCGCCGATGCGGTGGAGCACCTTCCTGAGCTTGGGGTCGACTACATTCCGCCGCCTCGACTCGATGGCAACCTGCTTCATTTCCTCGCAAACCCGCAAGTTCCGCACTGGCTTGATCAGTTCCGCGAGACCTACGACTTCATCGTGATCGATGGGCCCGCAGCGGTCGATCGGCTGGAAGCGAGTTTTCTGGCGGGCTGGGCCGACCAGATACTGCTCGTGGTGCGCTGGGCACAGACCGGCCGGGAAATGGCGCAGAGTGCGCTACGGCTGGTCGGCGGCGCTCCGGGGCCCGACGCCGATGGCGCTCCCCGAGTGGCGTCGGTGCTGACCTGGGTCGATACCGAGCACGATGCCGGCTTCCATTTCAAAGACATCCGCAGCTTCATGAGCTGGCGTCGGTCATGATCGATTACAGTCACAACGCTGGGTATTGATCTGATGTTGACAGGTTACGCCACCGCCACCCGGCTGGCCCGCAGCGATAATGCGCCGACAGCGACCGCTCTATCTGAGCCCGCGGCCGCGCCCTCAAGCGGCGAAACCGGTTCGAAGGGCAGCAGTGACCTCGCTCACCGGCTCTCATCCGGGAGCGTTTGGGCTCTGGTCGTCTATGTCGGCGGCGCAGGGCTTACGAGCGTTGCTCAGTTCGAGATCGCCCGGCTGGTCGGCCTTTCCAGCTATGGCACATATTCCTACGCCTTTGCCTGGGTCAGCCTCCTGGCCTACAGCGCGACCCTCGGCTTCAATGTTGCCCTGCTTCGGTTCGTGCCGGCCTATGGTGCGAAGGGGGAGTGGTCTCTGGCGCGTGGTGTGATTCAGTTTGCCGTGGGCTGGACCCTCGTGGCAGCCATCGTTCTCGCCGGAATCGGCACCGGAATCGTGGCCGTTTCCTCCGCTCGCCCGCACTCGGAGCTCAGCATCAGCCTGCTGATCGGAATGGCCACAGTCCCGCTGGTCACGATGTATCTGATCGGTGCGACGCTGCTACGCGCTTTCGGCGGAATCGTTTCGGCTCTTTTGCCGGAACGCATCGTCCGTGACGGCCTCTTGCTCGTGCTTGTCGTCCTGGCCGCCACCGCAGCTTCATGGCGGCTGGACGCAGCGGTCGTCATGGCTGCACTGTTGATCAGCTCGGCGGTCACGGTGGGCGTTGTCTGCGTGATCATGCGCCAGCTCTGGCCCCTTGCTCTGCGAGGCGTGAGCTCGGCCTACGCTCCGCGCTATTGGTTGACCGCCGTCTTTCCCATCATGATCATGACGGCCGTCGACACCCTGATGAACCGCACGGGGGTGATGCTGCTCGGCTGGACCGGCAACATCCGGGATGCTGGTACGTTTGCGGTCGGTTTCAATGTGGCGATGCTGCTCCTGTTGCCGCGCGTCGCCGTGAGCACCGTATTTGCCCCCACGATCGCGGACCTTCACGCGCGCGGGGACCGGCTGGGCCTGCAGGCGCTGTTCGCGCGCGCCAGCGTGTTGTCCTTCGTCGGGGCGGTCATGCTGGCTGTGCCGCTTCTGGTGGTGCTCGAGCCGGGGCTACGATGGTTTGGCAAGGATTTCGTCGCCGCAGTTCATGTTGCTCAGATCCTGATGATCGGTCAGGTCTTTGCCGCGGCGGCCGGCCCGCATCAGAACCTCCTGACCATGACCGGTCATGAGCGCGCCGCCGCGGTCATCATGGTTGCGAGCGCCGCCGCGAACGTCGCAGCCTGCGCCATAGGAATCGCGCTCTACGGCGCAATCGGCGCGGCAGTGGCCACCACGGCGACCATGGTGCTCTGGAATGTCGCGACCGGCATTTGTGTCTATAGGCGTCTCGATCTCATTCCAGGGCTCGCCGTTGCAATGCGCGCGAGGCGAAACAAGCCGGTACACCCGCTGAAGCTGACCCACGAATAGCAGGCGCACCGTGGTGGCGCGTGAGAGACAGCGCCAGAAACCTCCGAGCTGGCGCGCGCGATACACCCCCAATGATCCAGCCGGATCTCCTTCGCAAGCGACACCCGATCGAGTCCGCCCGTATCAATCATCAGAAATCCATGCCGCCCGGCATCGCCTGCGGCGCTTCCTTCTTCGGCTGCTCGGCAATGATCGCCTCGGTCATGATCAGCAGCGAGGCGATCGACGCCGCATCCTGAAGGGCGGTCCGCACCACCTTGGCCGGATCGATCACCCCATTCGCCACAAGATCCTGATACTCCCCTGTCGCGGCATTGTAGCCCTGGTTGTAGTCATCCTTCTCGATCAGCTTGCCGACGATGACCGCACCGTCGGCGCCGGCGTTTTCGACGATCTGTCGGGCCGGAGCCTGCAGCGCGCGGCGCACGATCTCGACGCCGGTTCTCTGGTCGGCATTGGCGGGCTTGACGGCGGCAAGGGCCTTCATCGCCCTCAGCAGCGCCACGCCGCCCCCCGGCAGGATGCCTTCCTCGACCGCCGCGCGGGTCGCGTGCATGGCATCGTCGACACGATCCTTCTTCTCCTTGACCTCGATCTCGGTCGCGCCGCCGACGCGGATGACCGCAACGCCACCGGCGAGCTTGGCCAGACGCTCCTGGAGCTTCTCACGATCGTAGTCCGAGCTGGTCTCCTCGATCTGCGCCTTGATCTGTGCCACGCGAGCGCCGATCTCCTTCTTCCTGCCGGCACCGTCAACGATTGTGGTGCTTTCCTTCTCGATCATGACTTTCTTGGCGCTGCCGAGCATTTGGAGCGTGACGGTCTCGAGCTTGATGCCGAGATCATCGGAAATGGCGGTTCCGCCAGTGAGGATCGCAATATCCTCCAGCATGGCCTTGCGGCGATCGCCGAAGCCCGGAGCCTTGACGGCCGCGACCTTGAGGCCACCCCGCAGCTTGTTGACCACGAGCGTGGCGAGAGCCTCCCCTTCCACGTCCTCGGCGATGATCAGCAGCGGCCTGCCGGTTTGCACCACCGCCTCGAGCAGCGGCAACATGGCCTGGAGCGAGGAGAGTTTCTTCTCGTGGATCAGGATATAGGTGTCTTCGAGCTCGGCCCGCATCTTCTCCGCATCTGTGATGAAATAGGGTGAAATATAGCCACGATCGAACCGCATGCCCTCGACCACATCGAGCTCGATCTCGAGCGATTTTGCCTCCTCGACCGTGATGACACCCTCGTTGCCGACCTTCTTCATCGCCGCGGCGATCATCGCCCCGATCTTGGTGTCGCCATTGGCCGAGATGGTGCCGATCTGAGCGATCTCGCTATTGGCCGTGACCGTCTTGGCCCTCTTCTTGAAATCTGCCACCGCAGCCTCGACCGCCATGTCGATGCCGCGCTTCAGATCCATCGGGTTCATGCCAGCGGCGACGGCCTTGGCTCCCTCACGGACGATGGCGTGGGCCAATACAGTTGCCGTCGTGGTGCCGTCGCCGGCGGCGTCATGCTGCTTTGAAGCGACCTCGCGCACCATCCTTGCGCCCATGTTCTCGAACTTGTCGGCAAGTTCGATCTCCCTGGCGACGGCGACGCCATCCTTGGTGATGCGGGGCGCACCGAATGACTTCTCGATCACGACGTTGCGCCCCTTGGGACCAAGCGTGACCTTGACGGCGTTGGCCAGGATTTCGACACCGCGCAGCATCCTCTCGCGGGCATCGGACGAGAACTTCAACTCCTTGGCGGCCATGATCCGGGTCCTCCTCCAGGGGATTTCAACGGTCAGCAGCAGATATGGTCAGGCGGGTTCCTCTCGATCGGGCTGATTATATCGCTCTCCGCGGGGATCAGCAGCACTTCTCGCTCGAACGCGATGCGGGGCGCATCGTGAGAGCGAGCTCGCGAAGCAGCAACGGGTTACGCCGCCCTGCGAGCGGCCGCCTGCCGTGCAATGATCCATGCGCCGCGGATCAATTCGCAGGGTCGCGCTCGGCGATGGTTCGTGGGCCGGGGTCTGGCTCGAACTTGCGACCGCCCGCCGCCGCCTCGACCCTCTGCTGGGTGGACCTGGATACAAGGCGAGACTTCCCGAGGGCAGTAAAATCGCTGGCACTGTGGTTTTGACTGGCGCGCCCCTCAAAGACCAGAACGTCCGAACGCGTAACGACGATATCGCCGCGGCGCAGGGTCGGGTCGTCCAGGTACCAATAGTGATCGGTGGCCGGATCGAGCTTTACGACTGGAGGCGTCGGCCTGGATACGACGGCTTTCCGCTGATGCGAACGACGCGTCGGCCGAACGGTCACATCGAGCGGTTCAGGCCCAGTCGGGTAAACCTGCGGAGGCGGTCTCCCGAACACGGCTCGGGCCAGTTCATCGAAGAACCCGGCAGAGTGAGCGGGTGTCACAAGAACAAAGGTGCTCAGGCCAATGCTGAGCAGCCCGCCAATTCGAGTGCTGTTCATGGGGCAAATCCTCGCGACCCGTCTTGCTGGCTAACGCCGCCGACGGCCGGCGGTTCCAACGCGGTGTGGCCCGAAGTCGTCCAAAGCGCAGGCGGGCCGACGGCCACAGCGGCCCGCAGCGACATGATGGGCGGTATCCGGGGGCCCAAGCTTCACGCGGCCGGCGGGATTCTCCTACACCCCTGATGACCGGGAAAAGTGGATTTGCGCGGATAGGATGTAGAATGACGAATGCCCCCATTGCCGTCGTCAATGGCCATTGACCTCAGCTCCGGGATTGCGAGCATCACAAAGCAGGATTTCTTGCTGCGACGCAGCTTGACAGGCGCATTGCTGACGTCGGAGCTTGCCTCCGCACGAAACGGGAAGGCTCTGATTATGCGTCTGTTCGCCGCGTCGCTTGCTACCGAGACGAATACGTTTTCGCCTATCCCGACATCCCGCGCGAATTTCGAGGCATCGGCCTATTTTCCCGCAGGTCAGCATCCCGACCGGGCGACGCATTGCACCGCGCCACTTTACGTGGCGCGCCAGCGGGCAGAGCGAGACGGTTTCACGCTGATCGAAGGTTCCTGCTTCTGGGCCGAGCCCTCGGGAACCTGTGCCCAGGCCGATTACGAGGAGATGCGGGACGAGATCCTCGGCCAACTCAACGCCGCAATGCCGGTCGACGGCGTCCTGCTCGGGCTGCACGGGGCCATGGTCGCGCATGGCTATGACGATTGCGAGGGCGACATTCTAGAACATGTCCGCGCCATCGTCGGCCCGAAGGTGCCGATCGGTGTCGAGCTCGATCCGCATTGCCACCTGACCGAAAAGCGCGTGCGGCTGGCGGACGCCATCATCCTCTACAAGGAATACCCGCATATCGACTTCGTCGAGCGGGCCGAGGAATTGGTCGACATCATCCTTGCGACGATCCGTGGCACGATCAAGCCGGTGATGTCGCTCTATGACTGCCGGATGATCGAGCTGGTGCCGACCACGCGTGAGCCCGGGCGCTCCTTCGTCGACCGGATGAGCGCACTCGAGGGCAAGGACGCCGTGCTTTCGGTCTCGCTCGCTCACGGTTTCCAGCAAGGCGACGTGCCGGAGATCGGCACGCGGGTCCTGGTCGTCACCGACAATGCCAAGGCCGCCGGAGATGCGCTCGCCGCGCGGCTCGGCGAGGAGTTCCGCTCCCTGAAGGGGCAATTCGCTCCGCCGGTGGTCCCGCTCGACGAAGCGCTTGACCGGGCTCTCGGCAGTTCTGCCAACGGCCCGAGCGTGATTGCAGATTCGACCGACAATGCCGGAGGGGGTGCGGCGTCCGACAATACCAACATCATCCACCGCCTGCGCGAACGGGGTATTCGCGATGCGGCGATCGGTCCGGTCTGGGACCCTGTCGCCGTCGAATTCTGCCTGACCGCCGGTGTCGGCGCCACCATCCCGCTGCGCTTCGGCGGCAAGGCCGCCTCGACCTCGGGCAAGCCGGTCGACGGCGACGTCACCGTGCTCGGAGCCATCCGCAACGGCACCCAGAGCTTCGGCACAGCCAAGGTCCCGATCGGCAATGCCGTCGGCATCCGCATCGACGGCATCGACGTCGCGCTCTTATCGCATCGCACGCAGGCGCTGGGGCTCGAGATTTTTACCAGCGTCGGCATCGACCCGACGCAGAAGCGCATCGTCAGCGTCAAGTCGACCAACCATTTCCATGCCGCCTATGGGCCGATCGCCAGTGCGGTGATCTACACCGACGGCGGCGGCCCTTCGCATCTCGACGTGCGCAAATACCCCTATCGCAAGATCGCCCGGCCGCTCTGGCCTCACGACCCGCTGCCGCCCGGCCGCATCGTCGTCTGAGCCTGGCCACGTGGATGGAGACTTGACCGTGATTTGATCACCGAGGGTGGCCAGACGAAGCGAATGCTCGCGGTCATTCAGCATCTCTTGGAGGGAGAGAGACATGACGACCACACGCCGCAGATTCGTCCAGGGCAGTCTCGCCGCTGGAGCACTGACCGCCGCGCCCGCCCGCCTGAGGGCCCAGACCACCCCACCCGTCTCACGCACCGTCCGCGCCGTGCTGCATGGCGATCTTCGCGTCTTCGACCCGGTCTGGACGACCGCGAACATGACCTCCTACCATGCTGCCATGGTCTACGACACGCTGTTCGGGGTCGACGACAAATTCGACGCCAAGCCGCAGATGGTCTCGAAATGGAGCCTTTCGGACGATCGCAAGACCTATAATTTCGAACTCCGTGACGGATTGCGCTTCACCGACGGCACGCCGGTGACGGCGCGCGACTGCGTCGCCTCGATCCGGCGCTGGGGCGCGCGCGACGGCGGCGGCCAGCACATGATGGCTCGCCTCGCCGATACGCCGATCAAGGACGACAAGACCTTCCAGATCGTGATGAAGGAACCCTACAGCCTGGCTGTCGATTGGCTCGCCAAGGCGGCGACCAATGCCTGCTACATCATGCGCGAGAAGGAAGCGCAGACCGACCCGATGCAGCAGATCCAGACGATCATCGGCTCAGGCCCGTTCGTCATGAACCAGGACGCCGTCGTCCAGGGCCAGCGCTACGTCTACGACAAGAACCCGAACTATGTGCCGCGTTCGGAGCCGGCCGTCTTCACCTCCGGCGGCAAGGTCGTGAATGTCGACCGCGTCGTCTACGAGAACATCGCGGACGAGGCGACGGCGATCGCTGCCATCCGCGCCGGCGAGATCGACATGATCGAGTACCCGAATGTCGATCTGCTGTCCTCGCTGGAGGGCGAGAAAGAGATCAAGCTCGAGGTCCTGAACAAACAGGGCCAGCTCGGCTGGGCTCGCGTCAACTGGCTCCACCCGCCGTTCAACAACGTCAAGGCCCGCCAGGCGATGCTCTACCTGATTCACCCGACCGAGGTGATGAAGGCGACCTTCGGCGACGAGAAATACTTCAAGGGCTGCTCTTCGCTGTTCGGCATGGGCACGCCGATGGAGAATGACGCCAATATCGACTGGTTCAAGGGCGGCCAGAACATCGAGAAGGCCAAGCAGCTCGTCAAGGAATCCGGCTATGACGGCCGCCCCGTCGTCGTGCTGCACGCTACCAACATCGCCTATATGAACAATGCCGCGAACCTGATCGCGCAGTGGATGCGCCAGGCTGGCTTCAACGTGTCGCTGCAGGCCTCGGACTGGGGCGCGGTCATCACGCGGCGTGCCGTCAAGAGCCCCCCGGACCAGGGCGGCTGGAACGTCTTCTTCACCTCGGGTTCGGTCAATGCCTTCGGCAATCCCGTGGCGCTCAGCGGCCATGCCGCCAATGGCGAGAAGGGCTGGTTCGGCTGGCCGACCGACGAGAAGCACGAAGCCTTCCGCGACAAATGGGCGGCCGCCTCGAATGATGCCGAACGCCGGCAGATCGCGCGCGACATGCAGCAGAACGCGTGGGATTTCGTGCCGCACATGTATTACGGGCAATGGTTCCAGCCCGCGGCCCTGCGCAATCTCACCGGGCTGATCGGCATGCCGGAGCTGATCCCGTTCTGGAATGTCAAGAAGGGGTAGCCGCCTCCGCCGGCCGGGCTCCGCCCCGGCCGGCGTCGGACCATTCCGGCGGGCTGGTGGACGGCGCAGCCGGCGCGCGGCGCGACCGGCCTGCTTAGGCTGAAGGAGGACGATCGACCCCATGCTCAGTTACATCGCCCAACGGCTGGCCCAAACCCTGCTGGTGATGACGCTCGTCGGTATCTTCGTCTTCCTGTTGCTGCATTTCTCGGCCGGCGATCCAGCCGCGATCATCGCCGGCGATTACGCGACGCCCCAGCAGATCGTCGCCATCCGTCAGCGGCTCGGGCTCGACGATCCGCTGCTGGTACAATTCTGGCGTTGGGCCGCACGCGTGCTGAGCGGAGATCTCGGGGTTTCGATCTTTTCGAACACGCCAGTCAGCAGGCTGATCCTCCAACGACTGGAGCCGACGCTTTCGCTCGCGCTGCTGACCATGCTCTTCGCCGTCAGCATCGCGGTCAGCCTCGGTGTGATCGCGGCCTGGAGGGTCGGAAGCCTGGTTGACCGTGCCCTGATGGGCTTCTCCGTGCTCGGATTCTCAATGCCGGCCTTCGTCGTGGGCTACGGCCTGATCTACATCTTCGCTATCGAGCTGCGCTGGCTTCCCGTCCAGGGCTACAAGCCGCTCGCCGATGGCGTGGGGCCGTGGCTGCTCCACCTAATCCTGCCGACCGTCACGCTCGGCCTCGCCTATATCGCGCTGATCGCGCGCATGACGCGCGCTTCGATGCTGGAGGTGCTCGAGGAAGACTATATCCGGACGGCAAAGGCCAAAGGTGTCACGACGAAGACGATGCTGATGAAGCATGCGCTCAAGAACGCCGGCGTACCGATCATCACGGTGATCGGCATAGGCGTCGCGCTTCTCATCGGCGGCGTCGTCATCACGGAGACTGTGTTCAACATACCCGGCATCGGACGGCTCGTTGTCGATGCCATCTCGAAGCGCGACTATCCGATCATCCAGGGCGTGATCCTGCTGTTCTCCGGCATCTATGTCCTGGTCAATCTGCTCGTCGATCTCTCCTATTCGCTGATCGATCCCCGGATCCGGTACTGAGAGAGCGAAGCGATGAGCGTGATCACGGCCCATACCGCCCCTTCCACCCTCAGCCCTGCGCCGCGCAGTCTCGGCGCCCGGTTCAGGCGCTTCGCCCGGCGCAACCCGACGATGCTGCTGGGCGGCGCCATCCTGATCTTCTTCGTCGCGATCGCGATCTTCGCGCCACTGCTCGCCGGCGACCCGATGCTGAAGGCGCCAACACGCCGGCTGCTGCCGCCATCCGCGCAGTTCTGGTTCGGCACCGACCATCTCGGCCAGGATGTCTTCGCCCGCACCGTCTACGGAGCACGCGTCTCACTGATCGTCGGCCTCACCGTCGCGACGATCTCGATCAGCGCCGGGCTTCTTATCGGCCTGATGGCCGGCTATTACCGCTGGATCGAGACCCCGGTCATGCGCCTGATGGACGGGCTGATGGCGATTCCAGCGATCCTGCTTGCGATCGCGCTGGTCGCCCTCAACCAGGGCAGCATCGGAATCGTCATTGCCGCCATCGCCATTCCGGAACTGCCTCGCGTGGTCAGGCTCGTGCGCTCGATCGTGCTCAGTGTCCGCGAGCTGCCTTTCGTTGAGGCGGTGATCGCCTGTGGGGCGCGGACGCCGCGGATTCTGGTGCTTCACATCATGCCGAGCACCATCGCGCCCCTGATCGTGCAGGCGACCTATATCTGCGCATCGGCAATCCTGGTGGAAGCGTCGCTGTCATTCCTCGGCGCCGGCGTGCCGCCGGAAACGCCGAGCTGGGGCAACATGATCGCCTCCAGCAGACTCTACCTGGCGCGCGCGCCCTGGACGATCTTTTGTCCGGCGATCGCGCTGGCGCTGGTGGTGCTCGCGGTCAACCTGCTCGGCGACGGGCTGCGCGACAAGCTCGATCCGCGAATTTCGAGGAGGATGTGACAGCCAGGCGCATGGCTGTCCCGCCCTGGCGCGGCTGCCTTTTTCCAACCCGCCGCTATGGTGGGCCGCAGCGCCACTGCGCCGGTCTCGGTGAGGAACAATCGACATGAACAAGCCCTGGTCATTGGCTGAGCGGAGCCGGGCTCCGCTTTCGATCCTGCCGACCCCCTTCGAGGAACTGCCCCGGCTGTCGCGGGAACTCGGGCGCCATGGCCCCGCTCCCTCGATCTGGATCAAGCGGGACGACTGCACGGGCCTTGCCGGCGGCGGCAACAAGGCGCGCAAGCTCGAATATCTCGTCGGCGAAGCGCTGCAGCAGGGGGCCGATACGCTGGTCACGCTCGGGGCCATCCAGTCCAATCATGCGCGGCAGACGGCTGCGGCCGCCGCCAGGAACGGCCTCGGCTGCGTTCTGCTCCTGACCGACAAGATCAGCGGACGCAGCGCGAGCTACCGGGCCAACGGCAATATCCTGCTCGACCGATTGCTCGGCGCCGATATTCGCATCCTGACCGCCGAGCAGGACGCCATGGAGGCGCTCGAACAGAACCTGGCTGCGCTGCGTGCGCAGGGCCGACGGCCCTATTTCATCCCGATCGGCGGCTCCAATGCACTGGGCGGCCTCGCCTATCATGATGCGCTGGTCGAACTCGCCGGGCAGGCCAAGGCCGCAGGCCGACAGATCGACCATATCGTGCTGGCGACCGGCAGCGGTGGCACTCATGCCGGCATCGTTGCAGGTGTGCAGACGTTGGGCCTCGCTTGCGCCGTCCACGGCATCAGCGTCTCGCGGCAGGCCGAAGAGGCCCGCGGTATCGTCGCCGGCCTTGCGCGCGACACGCTCGCGCTTGCTGGGAGCCAGAGCGTCGCCGATGTCTCGATCACGATCGACGCAACGCAGATCGGGCCCGGCTACGGCCAGCCGACGACGGCGATGCTCGAAGCCGTGACCAGTGTCGCGCGCCTCGAGGGCATCCTTCTGGATCCCGTCTATACCGGCAAGGCTATGGCCGGGCTGTTTTCGCTGGTGCGGCGTGGCGCGTTCAGGCCCGACGAGACAGTGGTGTTCTGGCACACCGGCGGCCATCAGGGACTGTTCGCCTACGAAGAGCTGTTTCAGGGATAACCGACGACACGCGCGAGGAGGCGTGCCCCGTCACGCCTCCCGGGGTTTCGCCACCGTGGGAGCGCTGGCCGGCACAGTCTGCTGAGCGCGCTGGCTCAGCCAGACGCTGCCGAGGACGATCGCCATGCCGGCGATCTGGGCAGGGCTGAGCGATTGGCCGAGCACCGACCAGCCGAGCATGACAGCCGTCACCGGGCTGAGAAAGCCGAGCGGCGAGACCGTCGAGGGACCCAGCCGGGCAATGCCGCGAAACCAGAGGATATAGGTCAGGGCAGCGCCCATCAGCCCGAGATAGGCAAGGCCGAGGATGTTCGTGCCGGTCAGCGTCGGCGGTGCGGGTTCGAGCCAGAGGACCACTGGCAGCAGCAGGGCTCCTCCCGCGGTCAGCTGCCAGGCGGTGAAGGTCAGTGGCGAGACCGGCGGCTGCCAGCGCCGGCTCAGGACCGTGCCCGCCGCCATCGACAGCGCACTGGCGAGACCAGCGGCGATGCCGAGCGGATCGAGCGCAGCCTGCGGCGTCAGAATCAGCAGCGCGACACCTGCCATGCCGGCGATGGCCGCGACGATGGCGAGCGGGCGGATGGCGAAACCGAGCAGCAGACGCGCGAGGAGCAGGACGACGAGCGGCTGGATCGCCCCTACGGTCGCCGCGACACCGCCCGGCAGCCGATAGGCTGCGATGAACAGCATCCACCAGAACAGCGAGAAATTGAGCGCGCCGAGGAGGAGAACCCGTCCCCACCAGATTCCCTGCGGCAATTGCCGGACGGCGAGCAGCAGCAGGAGGCCAGCCGGGAGCGCACGCAGCATCGACACGGTCAGTGGGTAGCCCTGCGGCAGGAACTCCGTCGTCACCAGATAGGTGCTGCCCCAGATAGCTGGGGCGATCGCGGTCAGCAGCAAGTCGGCATTGCGGGCCATGATGGCGGTCTCGCTCATTATCTTGACGTCAAGATAATGACAAATATCTTGACGTCAAGATATTTGGTCGCAACGATGGCGGCATGGACCATGTMGACGGAATTCTCGCGCAGTGGAACCGGGAAAGACCGGACCTCGATGTCACGCCGATGGGGTTGTTCGGCCGCATGAAGCGGCTCTCGCAGCATCTCGGCCGTGAGATGGAGAAGACCTTCACCGAGCATGGCCTCAACAGCGCAAGTTTCGACGTGCTGGCGACACTGCGGCGCTCCGGCCCTCCCTATAGACTGTCGCCGGGAGATCTGCTGGCGACGATGATGATCACCTCGGGCACGCTGACGAACCGCATCGACCAGCTCGAGAAGACGGGCCTCGTCGAGCGCACCCATAACCCCGAAGATCGCCGCAGTTTCATCATTTCACTGACCGAGCGTGGATTTGCGACAATCGAGGCTGCTGTCACAGCACATGTCGCAACCCAGGCGCAGCTGAGTTCCATTCTCTCCGCGGATGAGAACGCGGCCCTCAACGCACTGCTGGGCAAGTACCTGGCGGGTTTCGAAGGCAGCCGGTGAGGCCTTGCGTCGGGGGGCTGCCTCCGCAGTAAACTCGGCTTGTGGGCCAGGAATGAGCACAGCGCGCCCCCCGCAGGCAAGAATGGCGCTTGCCGCTCCACGCAAGTTGATAATTCTCTGGCCATACGAAGCCGGCATCAGGTCTGGTTCAGCCGGCGCTCAGGGGATAGCGGAATGTTTCTCACCAACTCCGACATGGTCGAGCTTGTCGCCTGGCGGCAGCAGTTGCACCGCTCTCCCGAGATATCGGGCGAGGAGCAGGAGACGGCGAAGGCAGTGGTTGCCTTCCTTGCCCCGAGCGAGCCGGACCGTATCGTGACCGGGCTCGGCGGCCACGGCGTCGCGGCTATTTATGAAGGGCGCGAGCCGGGGCCGACAGTGATGGTTCGCTGCGAACTCGACGCCCTGCCGATCGAGGAAATCTCCGAGAGCCCCCATCGCTCCCAGGTGCCGGGCAAATCCCATGCCTGCGGCCATGACGGGCACATGACCATGGTCGCTGCGCTCTCACGCGGGCTCGGCCGCCAACGGCCGCAGCGCGGCCGCGCGGTGCTGCTGTTCCAGCCGGCAGAGGAGAACGGCGCAGGTGCCGCCGCCGTCATCGCCGATCCGAAATTCGCAGAAATCGCGCCGGATTACGCATTCTCGCTGCACAATAAACCCGGCCTGCCATTGGGCTACATCACCCTCTCCGAAGGTCCGGCAAACTGCGCCTCGCGCGGACTGCAGATCGTGCTGACTGGCAAGACCTCGCATGCCTCCATGCCGGAACACGGCATCTCCCCGGTTGCGGCGGTAGCCCGGCTGATGCCGGCATTGACGGCGCTCGGCCCCGGCGGTCCACTCGACGCGGCCTATGCGCTCGTCACCGTGACCCACGCTGCAATCGGCGAAGCTGCCTTTGGCATCGCACCCGGCCGGGCCGAAATTTGGGCGACGCTGCGCACGCTGAACGATGCGCAAATGGGCGCGCTTTGCACACGGGCCGAAGCGCTGGTGCGCGAAGCGGCTGAAGCATCGGGTCTTGGCATCGAGCTGAGCTATCACGACGTCTTCCATCACTGCGAAAACGATGCCGAGGCGGTGGCGCTCCTGCGCAAGGCCTTCGATGACGAGAAGCTGCGGCACGGTGAGGGCTCGCCCTCGCGCGGCTCCGAGGATTTCGGCCTGTTCGGCCGCCAGGCGAAATCGGCGATGTTCATCCTAGGCTCGGGCAAAAACTCGCCGCAGCTGCACAACCCGGATTTCGATTTTCCCGATGCCCTGATCGAGCCCGGTTCGCGCGCCTTCATGCGCACGCTGCGCAATTTGCTCGGCTAGATCCTCGGACCCGATATCGTATCCGATCCGAGGATCCAGCCTCTGCATTTGCATCGGCTTTCCCGAAAACCGCAATCCACTTTTCGGGCCGATGCCTTAGCCCATTGCACCTGACCAAGTGGGCGATGTTCTTGTTGCCAAACCGCAAAGACGCCCTGATCGGCTGCATGATGCCGATCAGGGATTTGCCAAGCATGAGAGGCCGTATTCCATGACCACGCATCAGCCGAATATCCTGGCATCGATCGATCCGGCCAAGCTCGACAGGCTCGCCGAAGTCGCCGTCAAGGTCGGCCTGAATCTCGAGGCCGGGCAGGATCTGTTCCTGACCGCGCCGGTCGCCGCCCTGCCACTGGTCCGGCGGATCGCCGAGCACGCCTACAAGGCCGGTGCCGGGCTCGTGACGCCGATGCTGGCGGATGAGGAGGTAACGCTCTCACGCTATCGCCATGCCCCGGATGCAAGCTTCGACCGGGCGCCGGGCTGGCTCTATGAAGGCGTCGGCAAAGCCTTTGCCGCCAACACCGCGCGCCTCGCCATCGTTGGCGATAACCCGATGCTGCTCTCAGGGCAGGATCCAGCCAAGGTCGCGCGCGCCAACAAGGCCAATTCGATCGCCTATCAGCCCGCTCTCGAGAAAATCGCCGGCTTCGAGATCAACTGGAATATCCTGGCCTATCCGACCGCGTCCTGGGCCCGCCAGGTCTTCCCGGACGAGGCAGAGGACATCGCTGTCGCCAAGCTGGCCGAGGCGATATTCGCTGCCTCACGGGTTGACCGTGCCGACCCCATTTCGGCCTGGGCTGCGCATAATGCGACGCTCCGCAGCCGGACGCAGTGGCTGAACGGGCAGAACTTCCATTCGCTGCACTTTTCCGGGCCGGGCACGAACCTGACGATCGGGCTTGCCGACGGCCATGAGTGGCAGGGCGGCGCCTCGACTGCCAAAAACGGCGTGACCTGCAATGCCAACATCCCGACCGAAGAGGTCTTCACCACGCCGCATGCAAGGCGGGTCTCCGGCCATGTCGTCAGTACCAAGCCGCTCTCGCATCAGGGCACGCTAATCGATGGCATCTCGGTGCGCTTTGAAGAAGGGCGTATCGTCGAGGCCAGGGCCACGCGTGGTGAGGAGGTGCTGAACAAGGTTCTCGACACCGATGAGGGTGCGCGTCGCCTCGGCGAAGTGGCGTTGGTGCCGCATTCCTCGCCGATCTCGCAGAGTGGCGTCCTGTTCTACAATACGCTCTTCGACGAGAACGCCTCCTGCCATATCGCGCTCGGCCAGTGCTATTCGAAATGTTTCGTCGATGGCGCCAGGCTCACGCCCGAGCAGATCGCGGCGCAAGGCGGCAACAAGAGCTTCATCCATATCGACTGGATGATCGGCTCGAACCAGGTCGATATCGACGGTGTGCATGCCGATGGCAGCCGCGTCGCAGTCTTCCGCCAGGGCGAATGGGCCTGAGCAGCCTCGCACAGGCCACGTCTCTCCGCTGATACGAAAAGGCCACCGGGCGAACCCGGTGGCCTCTTCATTTGACGTGTATCGTGCCCCTAGGCGGCAGGCTTAGAACTCTTCCCAGCCCGCATCGGACGCGCGGCCGTTGACGACCTTCTTGGCCGGCATGACGGGGCGCTTCGGCGCAGCCTTGGTCTGTGCGAAGGCCGCCTCGGCAAGCTGGCGCAGGCGCTCGGGCTCAGGGCCTCCTGCATCGATCGCCTCGACATCGGAGGCGCGCAACGCGGGCGGCGCGTAGGACGCTGCCCTGGTCGCAAGGCGCGCGGGGCGGGGCGCCATCTGGGTGACGGCAGCGGCCGCGATCGGGGCGGCCATCGGCCGTCCCTGCTCCGGCCCAGTCCGGAAGGCCGCAACGAGGTCGTTGAGCTGGCCGATCCGCGACGTCAGCGACGCAGCGGAGGCAGCACTCTGCTCGGCCAAAGCCGCGTTCTGCTGGGTCATTTCGTCGAGATGCGCGACAGCCTGGCTCATCTCGTCGATGCCATTGGCCTGTTCGCCGGACGCGGTCGAGATCTCGGCGATGGTGGCAGCGACCTTCTGCGACGCATCGAGGATTTCGGTCAGGGCCGCACCGGCCTGACGCACGAGTTCGACGCCCTCGGTGACCTCTGCATTCGAGGAGGAGATCAGCCCCGAGATGTCCTTGGCGGCGGCGCCTGAGCGCTGCGCCAGGGTACGCACTTCCGACGCAACGACCGCAAACCCCTTGCCGGCATCTCCGGCTCGCGCCGCCTCGACCGCCGCGTTGAGCGCGAGCAGATTGGTCTGGAAGGCAATATCGTCGATCACGCGGATAATGTCGGAGATCTTCTTCGAAGCGCTTTCGATGCGCGCCATGGCCTCGACGGCCCTGCCGGCAATCTCGCCGCCCGACTGCGCAGCTCGCATCGCGTCCTCGGCGATCGTCGCGGCCTGTTTCGAAGACTGGGCCGAAGCCTTGACCGAAGCAGCAAGCTCCTCGGTCGTCGCGGCGGTCTCCTCGAGCGAAGACGCCTGCTCCTCGGTGCGCTTCGACAGGTCGTCGGCGCCCGTGTTGATCTCGCGGGACGCCAGACCGACATCGCCGGCGGTCACCTGGATTGTGCGCACGGTCGAGGACAGGCGATCGACGGTCTCGTTGATCGCGCCCTTCAGATCGGCGAAGCGACCGCGATAAGTGGTATCGACTCGGTTCGTCAGGTCACCGGAGGCAACAGCCTGCAACACCTTCGCGAACTCGGTCGTGGCAGAATCAACCACCGCGTTGATCTCGTTGATGCCGCTGATCAGCTTCTGCATTTGTTCGTCAGCGCCATCGATGGCGAGCCGCGCCGAGAAGTCACCGGACGCAGCAGCCGCAACGACCTCGCCGACATCCGACACGACCGAGGCCATCGACTCGGCCTGACGCAGGCGACGCTCCGCACTTGCGCGCTCCTCCGCCTGCAGTGCGGCGACTTGCTCGGTGCTTTCACGCAACACCGAGACGGCGCGGGCCATGGTGCCGATCTCGTCCTGACGGGCGACATGCGGCACATCGACCTTGGTATCGCCGGCGGTCAGGCGCTCCATGACAGCACTGAGGGCGAGGATCGGCGAGGTGACCGAGCGCTGCGCGAAGATCAATGCCGCACCGAGCGCACCCACCAGGGTCACGAGCAGCACCAGCGGCAGAACCAGCCTGGCCTGCTTCGTGAAGGCTGCCGCCTCGTCGCCGAGCACGTTTCCGGCATCCTCGTTGCGCTTACCGAATGCGACCAGGAGATCGTTCACGGCCTTCCGGTTCGCCCGGTTCAGATCGGTATTGCCCTGCGCATTGGCCGCAGCGGCCGAAACCTGCCGCCCGATACGAACGGTTTCAGTCCGATAGGTGATAAAATCCGCGACCGCCTTCTCGATCTGAGAAACACGTTCCTGTTCGCTCGCCGGGGAAAGCGCCTTCAGCCGTTCGACGAGCTGCCGCATCTGCGGGAAGCGATCTTCCATCCCCTTGCCGTATTGCTCGATCTCCTGCGCGTTCTTGGCCATGTAGATGCCGCGCGACTCCATCACGACACCCGTTACGTGCCCGTTGAGCCGCTCCGTCAGCAAGGCGATGTCGCCCTGGTTGCTTGCGCGTTCGTTCAGACTATCCGCCTTCGAGAGTGCATAGAAACTCAGCACTGCCGAAATGAGCGCGGCCGCTGCAACAATGAGCAGCATGGTCAGGATCTTGATACGGATGGACTTCATCGAACTGCGCCCCGACGCATTATATTTTTTGTTATCAACGCGACACGCTCGCGCGTGGTTGCGGCCAAGAAGAAGGAGCCCTTGCAGGCAAGGGCTGGCGGACAGGCTGCACGGCAGAGCCGTGCATTTCCCATCAAATCACCAAAATCTGTAAAGAACGCTTTAAGCAGAGTGCGCGGGATCATTTCCCGGGGAGCATTTCGGCGCGACTGCGGCCTCATCGACTAGTCCAGCGCGGGGCCTGGATACTTCAGCATCCTTGCAAGTAGTTCAACAATGATTGAACTGCGTAGAGCGAGCGCGGCCACGGATTTCGGGCAGGACGCTGTTCCCGTCACATTCCGCTTCGGCGTTAACGTCTTACTGACCCTGCGGAACGAAACTGACGGCACGATTCGCCGTCAGTTAGAGTTCCCAATGGGCCAGATCCTCCAGTTCCGCTTACCCGTACAGCCGCTCACCATGCCGGAACCGCTGGACATCGACCTTCTGACGGCCGTCGACGTCGCGCTGCGCGACCTTGCCGAGATCACCCAGTACATCACCCTCCCCTCGGCACGGGACCAGGCGGAAGCCTGCCGCTTGATGCTGCAGGATGCCTATGACGCGGCGACGGCCACCGGCTGAAACGCCGGCGGGGGGCTCTCTCAGGCCCGAACCTCGAAGACCATGTTGAACGGGGTCTCGGTCGCACGTCGGAAATGCGAGAATCCGGCATCGAGCACAACCTTGCGAAGGCGCATCTCGCCGGCCTGGGCGCCAAGCCCGAGGCCCACCTCCTGAGACAGGGAGGCCGGCGTGCAGATCAACGTCGAGGCGCCATAATAGATCCGGCCTACCGGGTTGAGATTGTCCTTCAGGCTATCATGCGCAAAGGGCTCGACGATCATCCAGGTGCCGTTCGGGCCCAAGGTCTCCTTGACGTGCCTGCCTGCACCGACGGGATCGCCCATGTCGTGCAGGCAGTCGAACATGGCGACGAGATCCCAGGACCGACCTGGAAAGTCCTTCGCGCTGGCCTGTGCGAAGAACACGCGTTCGGCGACACCGGCTTCCTCCGCCGCGACGCGCGCGCGTTCTATCGAGGGCCCGTGATAGTCGAAGCCCGTAAAGGTGGACTTGGGATAGGCCAAGGCCATCAGAATGGTCGAAGCGCCATGGCCGCAGCCGACATCGGCAACGACGGCGCCCTCCTCCAGGCGCTCCTGCACGCCGTCCAGTGCCGGGAGCCAGTCTGCCACAAGGTGGCTGTTGTACCCGGGCCGGAAGAAGCGCTCGGTGCCGCGAAACAGGCAGTTGCTGTGCTCATGCCAGCCTAAGCCCTTGCCGGTCCGGAACGCTTCCGCAACCTTGGGTTCATCGATCCACATCGACTGGACGATTTCGAAGGCGCCCGCGAAAAAGGCGGGACTGTCGTCCTCGGCGAAGACCATCGCCTGTTCCGCGGTCAGGCTGAAGCGGTCTTCGCCCTCGTCATAGGCCACATAGCCGGCGGCCGCCTGCGCTGACAGCCACTCCCGCAAATAGCGTTCCTTCAAGCCGGTCCTTTGCGCGAGCATCTGCGGGCTGACGGGCTCTCCATCCGCCATCGCCTTGAAGAGCCCAAGTCTGTCCCCGAGCACAACAAGCGCGCCCGAAACGGAGGCGCCGACATCGCCCACGAGATTGCCGATCAGGGCGTCAAGTTTTTGCATATCGGGTTCACGCATCACGTCCTCCCGGTCGAGCGAACTCATCCGGCATCGACGGACGAGTCCCGTTCCAAGTTGGGTTGAGCAGAAGAAGGCCCGAGAGCGCAGATTCTGCGCTATCCGTGGCAATTTCAGGACTGGCCCAGCCTTCGAACTGCGCCGGCGCCCGGCTCGAACCCGATCTGGAACAGTGAGTTGCCCCACCGAGAAACCTGCGATGGAGCCATGCCGCACGGCAACAAATCCGCCTGCACCGACAAGCAAAGGCGCGAGGCCAGGCGCACGAATGAGAGCGGCGGCGGCAACAAGACCTGTTCGGGCCGGAGCATACCGATTGCGAGCGGCCGCACCAAAGGCCGGACCCCGAACGCTCGGCCCCGGCCAGGAGGACGGCCGAGACCCGCAGGAAGAAGGCGTCCCGAACTCCTGGCCGTCATCGCCAAGAGGCCGCGACGCAATCCAGCACCGGGGGCGCTGGATTGCCGAGCGCGCTTAGCCGCCGATATTGAAGGCTGCCAGCGCCGCCATGTTAACGATGTCGGAATCCTTGGCGCCGAGCGGCACGATCTGCACCGGCTTGTCGAGACCGACGATCAGCGGACCGATCACGGTCGAGCCTCCGAGTTCCTGCAGCATCTTGGTCGAGATCGACGCCGAGTGGAACGCCGGCATGACAAGCACATTGGCCGGCGCGGTCAGGCGACAGAACGGGTACTGGCTCATCACGTCGCGATTGAGCGCGACATCGGCCGCCATCTCGCCGTCATATTCGAAATCGACGCGCTKCCCATCGAGGATCTTGACCGCCTCGCGCACCTTCTCGGAGCGCTCGCCCGCCGGATGGCCGAAGGTCGAAAAAGCGAGCATTGCAACCTTCGGCTCATAGCCGAGACGCCGCGCCACACCTGCTGCCTCGATGGCGATTTCAGACAGTTCCCGCGCCGAAGGCATCTCCGTGATCGCCGTGTCGGCGACAAGCACCGTGCGGCCGCGAGAGATCACGACGGAGACGCCGATCAGCCGGTGCCCCGGCTTGTCGTCGATGACACGCCGGACCTCCTCCAGGGCGATCGAGTAGTTGCGGGTGACGCCCGTCACCATCGCGTCGGCATCGCCGAGCGCCACCATCGCAGCAGCGAAATGGTTGCGATCCTGGTTGATCAGGCGCTGGCAGTCGCGGAACAGGTAGCCATGCCGCTGCAGGCGCTCATAGACATACTGGGCATAGGCGGTGTTTCGATGCGAGAGCCGCGCGTTCTGGATCTCGATGCCCTTGGCTTCAAGGTCGACACCGAGGAAGGTCGCGGTTTCGCTGATCCGGTCCTCGCGGCCGACCAGAATGGCGTGGCCCAGTCCTTGATTGACGAAGGAGGTCGCGGCGCGAATGACCTGCTCCTCCTCGCCCTCGGCGAAGACGACGCGCTTGGGGTAGCGGCGAACCCGCTCAAAGATGCGGTTCAGCGTGCCCGCGACCGGATCGCGCCGCGCCGAGAGCTGCGCCTTGTAGGCGCCGGTATCGACAATCGGTTTGCCGGCAACGCCTGTTTCCATCGCGGCCTTGGCGACAGCCATCGGCACGACATGGATCAGACGCGGATCGAACGGGACCGGGATGATATAGTCCTTGCCGTAGCGCGGGCGCGCACCCTGGTAGGCGGCTGCCACCTCGTCCGGCACATCCTCGCGTGCGAGCGAGGCAAGAGCCTCGGCAGCGGCGATCTTCATCTCCATGTTGATCGTGGTGGCGCGGACATCGAGYGCGCCACGGAAGATGAAGGGAAAGCCGAGGACGTTGTTGACCTGGTTCGGATAATCCGAGCGACCCGTCGCCATGATGGCGTCGTCACGCACTGCTGCGACCTCTTCCGGCGTGATCTCCGGGTCGGGATTGGCCATGGCGAAGATGATCGGGTTCGGAGCCATGGAGCGAACCATGTCCGACGTCACCGCACCCTTCTGGCTGAGGCCGAAGAAGGCGTCGGCGCCCTCCATCGCCTGGGCGAGCGTGCGCCGGTCGGTGATGGCTGCATGCGCCGACTTCCACTGGTTCATGCCCTCCGTGCGGCCCTGATAGATCACGCCCTTGGTGTCGCAGAGGATGACGTTGTCGGGCTTGAAGCCCATCGCCTTGAGCAACTCGGTGCAGGCGATGGCGGCAGCGCCCGCGCCATTGACGACGAGCCTGGTCGTCTTGACGTCKCGGCCAGTCAGATCGAGCGCATTGATCAGGCCGGCGGCGGCGATGATCGCAGTGCCGTGCTGGTCGTCATGAAAGACCGGAATATCCATCAATTCGCGCAGGCGCTCTTCGATGATGAAGCATTCCGGCGCCTTGATGTCCTCGAGATTGATGCCGCCGAAAGACGGTCCGAGATAGCGCACCGCATTGATGAAGGCGTCGGCGTCTTCGGTGTCGACCTCGAGATCGATCGAGTCGACATCGGCGAAGCGCTTGAACAGCACCGCCTTGCCTTCCATCACCGGCTTGGAGGCAAGCGCGCCAAGATTGCCGAGACCGAGGATCGCCGTTCCGTTGGTGATCACCGCCACGAGATTCGAACGGGTGGTGTAGTCATAGGCCCGCGACGGATCTTCCGCGATCGCCAGCACCGGCACCGCAACGCCCGGCGAATAGGCCAGCGAGAGGTCTCGCTGGGTCGCCATCGGCTTGGTCGGCACGATCTCGAGCTTGCCCGGCCGCCCCTGCGAGTGGAACAGCAACGCCTCCTGATCGGTGAAGGTCGGGCGGGCGCGTTTGGTCGGCGGGCTATCGTTCATGCGACTGTTCTTTTTGTGAGCGTTTCCTGAAGGGTACCGACATTAGGTCAGCCGGCAGCCGCTCCACAAGGCGCGATTGCGGATCAGGGCTGATGACGATGACGCAAGAATGAAGGGCGGTCGCCGACTTCAGAGCCTGCCCCGAACGCTGCGGACGAAATCACCGACATAGCGATCGAGCGCAACCGTCTGCTCGCTGACCTGGCGCGCAGCCTCCACCACCTGAATGGCGCTCTCGCCGGTCATCCGGGCCTCGCCGCCGACGCTGCCGACACTCTCACTGACCGCATTGGTGCTGCCGGCGACAAGCACCGCGTCCGAGGCGATGCCGGAGACGATCCCGGCCTGCCGACCGACGACCTCGGCAATGGCGCTGGAGGTCTGCTCGATCGCGCTCATCGTGCCTTCGATCCGCGCGATCGCATCTGAAGCGGTGGAGGCGGCAGAGCGGATATCCTGCAGCGTGTCGGCGATGTCGCGCGTCGCCTTCTGCGTCTGCTCCGCAAGGTTCTTCACCTCCCCGGCAACGACGGCAAACCCGCGCCCTGCCGCCCCGGCACGCGCCGCCTCGATCGTGGCATTGAGCGCGAGCAGATTGGTMCGGGAGGCGATGTCCTCGATGAAGGCGAGCACGGAGCTGACCTTGTCGGCAGCCTCGGTGAGACCGGAAACATCGCGGCGCGTGGAGCGGACATAGCTTGCCGCCTCGCGCGCGGTGTCGTCGGCGTGCAAGGTCTGGCGCGTCAGCTCGCGGATCGAGGCATCGATCTCCTCGGCGGCGACCGCGACGCTGCCGACGCGCTGGGAGGCATTCTCGGCCTGGTGCGTCACATCGACGGCGCGCAGTGCCGTGCTATTGGCGTTCTCAGCCATCTGGCTCGCAGCCTGGTGCATATCGCGCACCGAAGCGCCAACCTGCCGCAAGGCCTGCCCCACGGTGACCTCGAGGTCACCGGCAAGTTCGGTCAAGGCTGCCTTGCGTTGTTCCTCCAGGGTCTGCTGGCGCGCTTCCAGAGTCTTCTCGTCGGTAATGTCGAGCAGGATGCCGTCCCAGACCACAGAGCCATCCGCCATCTTGCGCCGCGTCGATTCGCTGCGCAGCCAGACGATCGATCCGCCCGCGCCGCGGTAGCGCGCCTCAAAACGCCAGAGCGTGGCGGCCCCTTCCGGCGCCGCCCGCAGCTGCTCGAACCGCTCCCGGTCCTCGGGCAGCATCCTGCCGAGCCAGATCTCCGGGTCGCGCTCGACCTCTTCCCTGGCAATGCCAAGCGACTTGTCTATGGAGAAGGAGGCGAACCGATAGCTCGTCCCACCCGCGGGATGAAGGATGCGTTGATAGAGCGTGCCCGGCGCCCGCTGGATCAATGTCCGTAGCCTGTAGGAATTCTCGCGCCGCTCACGATCATTATTGATGACGAGGCCAACGAGCATCGTGCCCGCAGCACTGACGGCAATCATGGCCGGCACGGCCTCGCGGAGAAACCGCTCGGCGACAACCCAGCTCGGCATGAAGACCGCCGAGGCGAGCAGGCAACCGGCCCCGACCAGGCTCAGCGCCGCAAGATCGCGGAACGCCAGCGGGCGCCTGCGCCGACCCAGCCAGGCGGCGTAGGCGACACCGGCAAGGGCGTGCAGCACGATTCCCGCAACCCCGGTCGGCATACCGGCCCCGCCATTGGCGTAACGCATGGCGGCAAGCGAAACAGCAGTGACAGCGGCGGCCAGGGGCCCTCCAACCGGCCCGGCCAGAATGGCGAAGACATTGCGGGAATCAATGGCGATGCCGGGCTGGAGCACAAAGGGATGCGCCATGCTGAGTAGGCCGCCGATCGAAAACAGGACTCCGACACAGCATTGGCGCAGCCAGGGCCGCCCCTCGATCAACGGGGCCGCAATGGTCAGGATCAACGCCGCAAGCAGCAGGAACGAAAGGCTTTCGACGAGACTGATCAGAAGCAGCATGAACGGGCCTTGGGCCGGAATGATGAAATGACCGTGCTTTCAATTGTTGAAAGTCTCGCTAACGGATGGCGGCGCGCGTGGTTTTTGATAGCGTCCGCCAGCCATGCGCCGCGACATTCCAGAATCCCCGAGCCTTACCGAAGCAGCGAGTTCAGTCCCGAAGGCTGCGGCCGCGGTCGACGCCGGCCGCGTCACGCCGATGATGGCGCAATATGTCGAGATCAAAGCGGCCAATCCCGATTGCCTGCTGTTCTACCGGATGGGCGATTTCTACGAGCTGTTCTTCCGGGACGCCGAGATCGCCTCGCGCACGCTCGGCATCGTGCTGACCAAGCGCGGCAAGCATCTCGGTGAGGACATCCCGATGTGCGGTGTGCCGGTCGACCGCGCCGATGACTATCTCCAGCGCCTGATCGCCGCCGGACACCGTGTCGCCGTCTGCGAGCAGACCGAAGACCCCGCTGAAGCCAAGAAGCGCGGCGGCAAATCCGTGGTCCAGCGTGACGTCGTGCGACTGGTGACGCCCGGCACCATCACCGAAGAGCGATTGCTGGAACCCGGCCGCGCCAGCCTTCTGGTCGCGGTTGCACGCCGCAAGCTCAGCGATTCGAGCGCGCTCTACGGCCTCGCGTCGGTCGACATCTCGACAGGACGTTTCTCGGTCATGGAGGCCCCGCCGGAGCGGCTCGCCGTCGAGTTCGCCCGGCTTGAGCCGCGCGAGATCGTTTGCCCGGAGGCGATCCACGACGACCCCGAGCTGAAGGAATTCTGGCGCGAACTCACAGTGCCGGTGACCCCACTGGCTCGCGAGGGCCTCGATGCGGCTTCGGCCGAGCGCCGACTCAAGGAGTTCTTCGGCGTAGCCACTCTGGATGCCTTCGGCGCCTTCAGCCGCGCCGAGATTGCAGCCGCAGGCGCAGCGCTGGCCTATGTCGAGCGGACCCAGTTCGGCGCGCGCCCACCCCTGTCGCCACCCGTACGCGATTCCGGCAGCGCGACCATGCTGATCGACGCTGCGACACGCGCCAATCTCGAGCTGACGCGCACGCTTTCGGGCGAGCGAACCGGCAGCCTTCTCTCCAGCATCGACCGGACGGTGACCCCCGGCGGAGCGCGGCTGCTGGCGGAGCGGCTTGCCGGGCCGTTGACCGAGCCGGCGGCGATCGCCATGCGGCACGACGCCGTCGAGGCGCTGCTGAACGATGCGCCCCTGCGCGAGACCCTGCGCGGAGAGCTCGACCACGTGCCGGATATCGCCCGCGCCCTCGCCCGGCTCTCGCTCGATCGCGGCGGTCCGCGCGACCTGGCGGCGCTGGGCGCAGGCCTGAGTGCGGCACGGGTGATCGCGCAGTCGCTCGCCGACCAAGACACTCTGCCGGAAGCCCTGACCCAGGCCGCCCGAACGCTGGCCGCAACCGACCCGGCCCTGCCCGCCCGGTTGACCGAGGCGCTGGCCGACGATCTGCCGCTCAACCGCCGCGACGGACGCTTCGTGCGCGACGGCTATGACCCGGCCCTCGACGAACTCAGGCTGCTCCAGGTCGATTCGCGAAAGGTCATTGCCCAGCTCCAGGCGCGCTATGCGGCCGAAACCGGCTGCCGCACCCTGCGGATCAAGCATAATTCCATGCTCGGCTATTTCGTCGAGGTGCCGCAGGCCGCCGGCGAGGACTTCCTGAGGGAGCCCTGGCGCGCCACCTTCGTCCACCGTCAGACCATGTCGGACGCGATGCGCTTCTCCTCGGTCGAGCTCGGCGAGCTCGAATCGAAGATCGCCTCAGCCGCCGACCGCGCGCTGAAGCTCGAACTCTCAGTCTTCGCCTCGCTCAATGCCGCCGTTCTCGACGAAGCCGAGCCCGTGAAGGCGGCGGCGCTCGCTCTCGCCGAGATCGATGTTGCCGCAGCCCTTGCGGCACTCGCGGCCAACGAAAACTGGACGAGGCCCCTCGTCGATGACGGCGCCGATTTCACCATCAAGGGGGGGCGCCACCCGGTTGTCGAAGCCGCACTGAAGCGCGACGGAAAACCCTTCGTCGCCAATGACAGCGAGCTCTCGGCTCTTGGCGGAGCCGGCACCGGCGGACGCATCTGCCTCATCACCGGCCCGAACATGGCGGGTAAATCGACTTTCCTGCGGCAGAACGCACTGATCGCCGTGCTGGCGCAGATGGGCTCCTATGTGCCCGCCGCCAGCGCCCATATCGGCATTGTCGACCGGCTGTTCTCACGCGTCGGCGCCGCCGACGATCTCGCCAGGGGGCGCTCGACCTTCATGGTCGAAATGGTCGAGACCGCCGCGATCCTGAATCAGGCCGGGCCGCGCGCGCTCGTCATTCTCGACGAGATCGGCCGCGGCACGGCGACCTTCGACGGCCTGTCGATCGCCTGGGCCGCCATCGAGAACCTGCACGAGATCAATCGCTGCCGGTCGTTGTTCGCGACTCATTATCACGAGCTGACAGCGCTTGGAGACCGGCTGGCCCGCGTCACCAATGCCACTGTGCGCGTGACAGAGTGGAATGGCGAGGTCGTCTTTCTGCATGAGGTCGTGCCCGGTGCCGCCGACCGCTCCTATGGCATCCAGGTCGCCAAGCTTGCCGGCCTGCCGCCGGCCGTGGTCGAGCGGGCCCGCGCCATTCTCGGAGAGCTGGAGAAGACGGAGCGCGAGAAGCCTGTCGCCTCGCTCGTCGATGATCTGCCGCTCTTTGCGGCGCCGGCCCGGCCTCCTGCACCAGTTGCGGCGGCCGAACCTGGCCCGGACGTATTGCGCGAAGCGCTCGCCGCGCTCGATCTCGACGAGATGACGCCACGCGCTGCGCTTGACGCACTCTATCGGCTGAAAGCGCTGGATTAAAGCATCAGCCCGAAAAGTGGATTGCGATTTTCGGTAAAACCGATGCGAACACAAAGACTTAGATCATCGGACCGGATACGATTTCCGCTCCGATGATCTAAGCGCCAGCAATCCGCCGGATGCTGGTGATGGCGCCGAAGCTCTTGTCTAGGATCCGGTCGCGAGCGGTGCGCAACGGCTCGCGATGGACCGTCATCGTATAGCCATTGGCGTGCAGCAGCGTCTCGGCATCGGTCATGATGCCGACATGCCCCTTCCAGAAAACGAGGTCCCCGCGCTTCAGGCCGAGGAGGCTCTCGTCGAAGGCGATTGGCTCGCCTATCGCCGCTTCCAGCATGTCGGAATCACGCGGCGAGGCGATCCTGGCCGCAGCCAGAGCCAACTGAGTAAGGCCGGAGCAATCGAGACCGAGGCTTGTCTTGCCGCCCCAGAGATAGGGGACATGCTCGAAGCGCTCGGCAACGGCGACGAAATCGGTCTCGCCCTCGCTGAATTCCGCGAGATGCGTGCGCCAGACATGGCCGCCATCCGCGAGTACGAGAAAATTGCCGCTCTCGCCAGCAACGGCCAGGCCGGCACCCAGAGACAGCGCGGCAAGCGGCGGCAGTTTGATCGAGGCTCCGGGATAGACGAAGGTCCGCAATGCACGAACGCAGTGCGTCGGCGCGGGCACATCGGCACGCAGCGCATCGTCCGGCAAATAGCCGACATAGCCATCAGCGCCGAGCTGGCCCCAGGCCCAGCCCTCATGCTGCTCGTAAACCTGCACGACCTCGCCCGCGAGTGCCTCGGTATCGAGCGGGGCATCGGGACGCGGCTCACGCCGAACCGGTGCGGAAGGGGCAACGACGCGCATGGTGACGGGATCGGCAAAGGCGCGCGCCTCGACCTGGCCGATCAGATGCCGGGCGGCGAGGTCAGGGCGGGCCGGGGTCAGGCGACGGTCGAGAATCGTGTTCATGCGGGCACCATAGCCGGAGCCTGCTCATGAGCGAAGACGCCTTTGCTCAGCCCGGCCCGAGATCACGCGCCCGTTGCACCACCAGGTCGGCAAGCCGTTCGACAGCGAGGGCCCCCGCCACGGTCCGCTGGATCACGACATTGCGCCGGTCGAACTCGTCGCGCCTGCGCGTGACGAGGCCGAGCTTGCCCATCGTGTCGAGCGCGCGGGTAATCACGGGCTTGGTGACGCCGAGCTGCTGAGCAAGGCCGCGCACGGTATGCGGTGGCAACTCGAGATAGATCGTCAGCAGGATCGCGGTCTGGCGGGCCGAGAGGTCCGCCTGACCGTCATGCACCAGATCGAGATGCACCTGCCGCCAGAGCCTGAGCGCCTGCGAAGGCCTGATCTCCAACGCCATGACTGATACGAACCCCGATCGTTACGGGTCCGTATCATTATCGCGCCAAGCTGCGGCTGCAATCGCTCTCGTCGAACAGACTTAACCGCCGACTATCGATGGCATGCCGCGCGGAGATCGCCGGGCTTCATCCCTGGACCTTCGGATAGAGCTGCTTGACCAATGCATAGGTCAAACGCGCGGCTTGGCATTCGCCGCCCTCGGGGCGGCCGGGCTTCGACGATGGGTTCCAGGCATAGATATCGAAATGCGCGTAGGACTGTGTCTTCTCGACGAAACGATTGAGGAAGAGCGCAGCCGTGACGGAGCCGGCAAACGAGCCCCCGGAGACGTGGTTGACGTCGGCGATCTTGGAATCGAGCAGCCCGTCATAGGGCGGCCAGAGCGGCATGCGCCAGACCGGGTCGTTTACCGCCTGCCCCAACCGGGAGATTTCGACCGCGAGCCCTTCATCATGGGTGTAGAAGGGTGGCAGCTCGGGACCGAGCGCAACGCGGGCGGCACCGGTCAGCGTCGCATAGTCGATCAGCAGCTCCGGGGCTTCCTCATCCGCCAAGGCCAACGCATCGGCCAGGATGAGCCGGCCTTCGGCGTCGGTGTTGCCGATTTCGACCGTCAGCCCCTTGCGGCTCCGGAGCACATCGCCCGGGCGGAACGATGCACCGGAAACGGCATTCTCGACGGCGGGCACAAGGAGGCGCAGCCGTACCGGAAGCTTCGCCTGCATGATCATGCGCGCAGCGGCAGCCGCGGCCGCGGCACCGCCCATGTCCTTCTTCATCAGCAGCATGCCGGCATCTGTCTTGAGGTTGAGCCCGCCCGTATCGAACGCCACCCCCTTGCCGACGAGCGTCACCTTGGGATCGGCCGGATTGCCCCAGACAAGGTCGATCAGGCGCGGAGCGCGCGGCGACGCCCGGCCCACGGCATGGATCATCGGAAAGTTGTGCTCGAGCAGATCGTCCCCGACCTGGCTGGTGACGCTCGCACCAAGATCCTGCCCGAGCTGACGGATCGCGGCCTCGATCTCAGCGGGCCCCATGTCGCTTGCCGGCGTATTGACGAGATCGCGGGCAAAGGCGACCGCCTCGGCGAGCGCGCTCAGCTCCACACCATCCACGCCCTCGGGCAATACCAACCGAGCGCGGACCGGCTGCGGCTTGCGGTAGCGCTCGAAACGATAGGACTGGAGCAGCCAACCCAGCGCCGCAAGGCCGAAATCATCGATCTCGCCCTCCAGACGATAATCGCCCTCCGGCAGGACCGCGGCGAGCCGGCCGGGAGCAAATGGGTCGCGTCGGCGCGCCGATGCCCCCTCGACACCAAGGAGCACCGCGCTGACAGCGCCCAGCCCATCCGGCAGCACGACATGCTGCCCGGGACGCGCGGCGAAGCCATGGGCCTTCGCAAAGCGCGCGGCCTCCGGCGCGAGGCGCTCAATGAGTGCCGGCCAGCCCGCCTTCGAGACGAGATGAACCGGGACGGCGGACGGTGCAGAGGCAAGGAGCAGGCTGTGCACGGCTGAAGGAACCTGTTCGAAGGAGTGAGCGGCGAGGCCAGTTAAGGAAGCATTAGGGTTAACGTTTTACCACCAGAACGACCAGTTCTCTCTCGTGGCAAGGCACTCTGGCCCATGTCCCGCTGCTTCTCCGCAGTTTTGTATCCTTCGTCTGCGGCCTCCCGCGTCCGGCTGTTGGCAGCCGTCTGCCTCGCCTCGCTCGCCCTGGCCGGCTGCCAAAGTCGCGGCGGGATCGGCGACATCACCGGCTCCATCGGGCGATCCGCCCCGACCCAGCCACGCGGACCTGCCGAATGGCGCACCGAGGCCGACCAATGGGGCAAGCGCTACGACGCGAACCAGAAGGACCGGAACTCCGCCTTCTACTATGCCCGCGCGCTGCGGGCGCTCGACCAGAATGCCCAGGCCCTCGCCGTTCTGCAGAACGCTGTCCTCATACACAACGACGATCGCGAGATGCTCGGCGCCTATGGTCGTTCGCTGGCCGATAATGGCCGCTACAAGGAAGCAGACGAGGTGCTCTCGCGCGCCCATTCGCCGGAGCGTCCGGACTGGCGCATCCTGTCGGCACAAGGCACCGTCGCCGACCAGCTTGGCGAACACGCCCGCGCCCAGCAGATCTATGAGACCGCCCTCAAGCTCGCTCCCGGCGAGCCCACGGTGATGTCCAATCTCGGTCTGTCGCTCGCGCTGTCAAAGCGCCTGCCCGAGGCCGAGCGCGTGCTGCGCGAGGCGTCGAACTCCAACCGGGCCGACGCGCGCATCCGGCAGAATCTCGTGCTGGTGCTCGGCCTGCAGGGGAGGTTTGGCGAAGCGGAAACGCTGGCGCAGCAGGACCAGAGCCCGACCGAAGCGGCCGCGACCATCGCCTATCTCAAGCGCAGCGTCAGCCAGCCCAATAGCTGGAACATGCTCAAGGGCGGCAGCAAGGCAAAGACGGCGGCATCAGCGCAGCCTGAACAAGCGGATCGGTCCATCCCACAGGGTTAGGCAGGCCGGTCACCTCGGCGAGGCCTCCAACCACGAGCGTATGAGCCGTCAGGAGGTATCTGCAGCATCCTCCGCGCGCCCCCTTTGCCCTTGCTCAGCGCCAACATGCGCGTAGCGGCTCGCCGGTCGAACGGACGAGGCTATTTCAGCTTCATCACCTGAATGATCGCCGGCGTGATGATCACGACGAAGAGCACCGGCAGGAAGAACACGATCATCGGCACCGTCAGCATGGGTGGCAGGGCCGCAGCCTTCTTCTCCGCCGCCATCATGCGCTGGTCGCGACTTTCCTGTGCCAATGTGCGCAGTGCAGCACCGAGCGGCGTGCCGTAGCGCTCGGCCTGAACCAGTGCGGTCGAGACCGACTTCACTCCCTCGAGCCCGGTGCGGACAGCAAGGTTCTCATAGGCCTGGCGTCTTTCAGCGAGGTAGGAGAGTTCGGCCGTGCAGAGCGCAAACTCCTCGGCGAGAGGAACCGACTGGCCGCCAATCTCGGTCGAGACCTTGCGGAAACCATGTTCGATCGACATGCCCGCCTCGACACAGATCAGCAGCAGGTCGAGCGCGTCGGGAAAGGCCTGCTGCATCGACGCCTGGCGCTTCGAGATCTGGTTCGACAGGAATATCTCGGGCGCCTTGATGCCCAGATACGCGCCGCCGATCGCCATGCCGAACCGGATCAAGGGCGGCAGCCCGAAATCCTTGATAAAGAAGACGTAAAAGAGCGTGAACAGGAAGAGACCGATCGGCGTCACCAGGCGGAAGAACAGGAAGCCGATCTCGGCCTGTGGCCCGCGATAGCCAGCCATTGCGAGCTGCTTCTTCGCCGTTTCGGTGCCAAGCCAGTCACCCAGCTTGAACTGGTCGACGATGCGCCGCATGAACGCCTTTGGTTCCTGGCGCAGCGAGACCTTGTCCTTCTGGCGGTTCAGGCGGTCCCGCTCGCGCGCACGGATCTTGTCGCGCTCGATCGCAACATTCTTCATGCGCTTGTTGAGGTCGTTGCCCTCGACCAGCGGCATCGCCAGAGTCAGAACCGTCGCGGCGGCAGCCACGGCAGCAAGCAACGCGACCAGGAACTGGCTGTCGGCAAGCTTATCGGCGATGAGGGCAATCATTCCCGCAGCCTCAGATGTTGAAGTTGATCATCTTGCGCATCGTCATGACGCCGATCAGCATCCAGACTCCGCAGCCGACGAGCGCGACCTTGCCGATCTGCGTGAGCCAGAGAAGCTCGATATATCTCGGGGCAGTCAGATATACGAGGGTCGCAACAACCGGGGGCAAGGCCCCGATGATCGCTGCCGAGGCCTTTGCCTCCATCGAAACTGCCTGGATCTTGTCGCGCATCTTGCGACGTTCGCGAATGACTTTCGACAGATTGCCGAGGGTCTCCGCGAGATTGCCGCCCGTCTTCTGCTGGATCGCCAGCACGATGCCGAAAAAATTGGCCTCGGCGCAGGGCATGCGCTCGAAGAGCTTGGCGGCAGCCTCGGTCAGCGGCAACCCCAAGGTCTGGCTCTCGATGATCAGCCGGAATTCCGTCCGTACGGGCTCAACGGCTTCAGCGGCGATGATCCGCAGGCAGTCGTTGAGCGGCAGGCCAGACTTGATGCCGCGCACGATGATGTCGAGCGCATTCGGAAATTCGTTGCCGAACTTCTTCAGCCGCTTCGTCCGGGCTCGTGACAGTAACCACCGCGGCAGACCGAAGCCGCCGATGAACAGACCGGCCAGAAGCAGCAGGAGATTGGCTGTTACCAGGAAAAACAGGAAGCCGACAGCCATGCCAGATATGGTGCTGATGATGTAGAACTTGCGGCGGTCCCAACTCAATCCTGCTTGCAACAGCAGGAGTTCCAGCGTGACCTTGTTGCGAGCATTCTCTCGGGTTTCGATATCCTTGAGGCTCTGGGCGATCTGGCCGCGTTTCTGCCGCGCCTGGACTTCGCGATCGACCGTCCGAACGGCGACCGGGGCTGCGAACTCCTTGCGGCGCTTCTCTACCCGGGTCTGTCCGCTCAGCGCCGGATAGAACAGCGCGTAGACCACGCCGCCTGCCGCAAAGGTCGCCAGCACGACAACCGCGATGACACTCAGGTCCATGGCTCAAGTCCGCCCATAGCCGCGATCACGCAGCATTGGCTTCATCCTGGACGGCGAGTTGATCGATCGCCGTGGCCAGCCGCTGCTCCTCACCGAAATAGCGGGCACGCTCCCAGAACCGCGGGCGGCCAATGCCGGTCGAGCGATGGCGCCCGATAAGCTTGCCTGCGGCATCCTCGCCGAGCACCTCATAATTCATCAGGTCCTGGGTGATGATGACATCGCCCTCCATCCCCATCACCTCGGTGATATGGGTGATCCGGCGCGAGCCGTCGCGCATGCGCTGGGCCTGAATGACGACATCGACCGAGGAGCAGATCATTTCCCGCAATGTCTTCGAAGGCAGGCTGAACCCACCCATGGTGATCATGGATTCGATACGGCTCAGGCATTCGCGCGGCGTATTGGCGTGGAGCGTCCCCATCGATCCGTCATGGCCAGTGTTCATTGCCTGCAGCAGGTCGAACGCTTCCGGGCCACGCACCTCGCCGACGATGATCCGCTCGGGCCGCATGCGCAGGCAGTTCTTGACGAGGTCGCGCATCGTGATCGCGCCGGTGCCCTCGAGATTGGGAGGGCGCGTCTCGAGCCGCACGACATGCGGCTGCTGGAGCTGCAGCTCGGCAGCGTCCTCGCAAGTGATGACCCGCTCGTCATGCTCGATATAGTTGGTCAGGCAGTTCAGCAGGGTCGTCTTGCCGGAGCCGGTACCGCCGGAAATCACGATGTTGCAGCGCACCTTGCCGATGATCTTGAGGATTTCCGCACCAGGGGGCGAGATCGCGCCAAAGCGGACGAGCTGATCCAGCGTCAGCTTGTCCTTCTTGAATTTGCGGATGGTGAGAGCCGGCCCGTCGATCGCCAGCGGCGGCGCGATGACATTGACACGCGAACCGTCGGCAAGGCGTGCGTCGCAGATCGGCGAGGATTCGTCGACGCGCCGGCCAACCTGGCTGACGATGCGCTGACAGATGTTCATCAGCTGCGCGTTGTCGCGAAAGCGAATATTGGTCAGCTGGATCTTGCCGCCGGTCTCGATGAAGGTGCGCGAGGCTCCATTGACCATGATGTCGGCGATATCGTCCCGCGCCAGCAGCGGCTCCAGGGGCCCGTAGCCGAGTACATCGTTGCAGATATCGTCGAGCAGCTCCTCCTGCTCGGAGATGGAAAGCACGACGTTCTTGAGCGAAATGATCTCGTTGATGATGTCGCGGATTTCCTCCCGCGCCGATTCACCATCGAGCTTCGCGAGCTGAGAGAGGTCGATCGCCTCGATCAGCGCCCCGAAGATCATGCTCTTCATCTGGTAGTAATCGTCGGACTTCGGTGTTTCGACCGGAGCCACGGGCGCTGCCGATACCTGACGACGCATGTCGGGAGGAGGCGCAGACGATTCGAGCAGGCGCGCAGCCGAAGCCGGGCCCGAGACCTTCGCATTCAGCGGCTGCGTCGTCGCAGCGTTCGAGGATCGCTTTCCGAACATGTCACCCTCCCTTCACGCCGGGAAACGGCCAGCCGGCCAGTTGGAGCAGGGGGTAGCGGCGAAGAATAGCCCCACAGCTCAGGCCCTGCGACGCTTGAGCTTGGCGACCAGCGGCTCCAGCAGGCTGCGCTTTCCGCGCCTGGCCTCACCGCGGCCGGTCAGGGTGCTTGCAATATGGATGAAGGCCTCGTTGATCTTGCCGCCGGCCTGGACCTCCGCAACCATCTGCCCGTTATTTGCCGCCGTGCCGAAGACCTGCGCGTCGAAGGGAATTGCGACGAGCACCTCGACACCCAGGGCCTTGGCAAATTCCGCAGCGTCGATCTCGGGCCGCTTGGGCAAGCCGACCTGATTGAGCACCAGACGTGGCGGCGAATCGTTCGGGCGGCTGGCCCGGGCCAGATCGATCAGGTTCTTGGCGTTCCGCAGCGAGGCAAGTTCAGGGCCGGCAACGATCACGACCTCGTCTGCACCGATCAGACAGCGTCTGACCCAGCCGCTCCAGAGATGCGGCACATCGAGTACCACGCAAGGAACGCTGGCGCGCAACAGATCGAAAAGTTGCTCGAATGCGTCCTCTTGCAGGTCGAGTGTACGATCCAGCATCGCCGGCGCCGCCAGCAAGGCGAGATTGTCGCTGCAGCGCGAGAGCAGGCGATCGAGCATGTTGGCATCAAGCCGCTCAGGCGCGAACACCGCCTCCGCGATGCCCTGCGGCGGATCCTGATTGAAGTCGAGCCCCGCCGTGCCGAAAGCGATGTCGAGATCGACGATCACGGCCGATAAATCGAGATTGCGCGCCATCGCCCAAGCGACGTTATGGGCCACCGTCGAAGCGCCGACCCCGCCCTTGGCCCCCATGACGGCGACGATGCGCCCGAGATTACGAGCGCCCGGCGCGACATAGAGTTCGGACAGGGTGCGCAGGATGTCGAGCGGCTCAAGGGGAGCAATCAGGTAATCGCTGACGCCTCGGCGGATCAGATCACGGTAGAGCTGGACGTCATTGACATGCCCGATGACGACGACCTTCGTGCCGGCATCACAGCTCTGCGCCAACGCATCGAGATGGCCGACGAGCGTGGCACCATCGGACACCGTTTCGAGCACGATGACATTGGGCGTCGGTGCGGTGCGGAACGCCTCGACAGCGGCCGCGGGTCCCCCCATCTGGACGCGCGAATGCGTCTTCTCCATGCGCCGGTCAGTGGTCGCCGTCTGCATGGCAGCAGCGATGGCAGGCGTTTCGCAAAAGGCCTGCAGCGTGATGCGCGGCAGCGGCGCGATGACCTCGTCGCCGGCACTGCTCGCTGCCTGGGTTTCGAAATTCTGCGCCGGATCCATCAGCGGCCTCCGACCGACTGGTTGATCTGCGGCGTTTCCTGCCGGTACTGGGTCGAGGGGTCCTTGCCCTCACGCAGCTTGCCGATCGCGTTCATGCGCTTGACGATATCGGCGCGGCCCTCGGTCCGTCCGCGGACGAGGTCGATCGGATCGGCGACCTGCGCAGCCAATGTCGCCTGGCTGGAACAGCCGAAATTCCAGAGCGGCTCGTTCGCCATGTCCAGTTTCCAGTCGGAGACGCCCGCGTCCTGCGTCCATTGTCCGCAGGAATGCGGCAGGCCCGCCTGCAGCGAGGCGAATGTCAGGCGAATGGGCGAGGCGAGATTCGGGTCCGCGATCGGATAGGTCCTGACCGAGAGCGACCCGGGCGGCACGCCGCCCTGCGCCAGGGCTCTGCGGATCGCTTCGAGCGTGCCATGGGTTGCCATCTCCCGGCCGGCACCGGTCGGCACCTGGGCAACGAGTCCGCCACGCCCACTGCGCCGATAGTCCGCGGCGAAACTGGTGACGTCCTCGGCCTGACGGCGATCGAGACCCGCACCGGCCCGCACGATGAAGACATCAAGCGAACGTGGCGCGTCTCGCAGCACGATCGGGTGCCGCTCGCGCAGATCGCTGGCGCTGATCGACCCGGTCGTGTCTGTCTTCGACGCGCAGGCTCCAAGAGCAACGCCGGTGGCCAGAACGGCGGCCAGAGGCCAGTGGCCCATCCGCTGCTGTCCTCGATCTGTCATGGCCCGAGCCATCCCTTGCACGTTCATGAGAGCACCCTTAGTCGGCAATGAAGCCGACACGGCCCCTGTAGGCCTGGGGCAACGGCCCGCTATTGGTGCCATAGATCTTGTTCAGCCGGCCAAGCAGCACGGCCTGCGCATCATGGGCATCGACGAAGCCATCATCCGGGCGCTGGACCTGGTTCGGCTCCATCGGCTTGGCGATATAGGGCGTGACCGTGATCATCAGCTCGGTCTCCTCGCGCTGGTAGTCGCGCGAGCGGAAGAGCACGCCGATCACCGGCAGGTTCATCAGCCCCGGGAAACCGTTGATCGACTGCTTCGAGACGCGCTGGATCAACCCGGCCGTCGCGAGGGTCCCACCCGAGGGCAGTTCGACAGTGGTGTCGGACTTGCGCACGCGGAAAGCGGGGGCGTTCACCGATTCGCGGGTATTGGTGCCGCGCGCTGCGTTGCTCGTATTGCTGAGCCGGAGCTGGTTCTCGAAATCGAGCTCCGTGACTTCGGTCGCAATGCGCATGCTGATCTTGTTGTCGGACAGGACAATCGGGGTGAAGTTCAAGGAAACGCCGACCGGCTTGTACGTGATGCCGAGCGTGCAGATGCCCGACGAGTCGCAGGTGTATCCGTTGGGCACGGGGACATCGCCGCCAGCCGTAAACTTGGCGCTCTCCCCGGAGATCGCAGTGACCATCGGTTCCGCCAGAACGCGGGCGAGTCCCGCGCGCTCAAGCGCACGCAGGGTGAAATTGGTCGAGTTCCCGATCCCGGCGCCGATCGCCGTGGCGGCCAGGGCCTGGGGCTGCAAGGGAAGCGGATTCTCGATCGACGGGGTGATCGAGAAATTGCCGAGTTTCCACTCGCCGGACGAGTTGATGCCGAGCTGCTTGATCGCCTTGCGCGAAACCTCGGAGATCACGACCTTGACCATCACCTGATCACGATCGCGGATCGTCAAAGAGTTGATCACGGCGCCCTTGGACGAGGAGAAGATGCCGGAGGCTGTCCCAACGAAGGCGTTCGCGATGTCGACTGCCTGGGTCGCTTCCGACGCATTGGCGACGTTGCCGAGCAGGAGGATGGAATTGCCGGCTGGCTTGACCTCGATCTGGGCCCTGGGCATCGCCGCACGCAGCGTCTGGCGCAGCACGTTGAGATCCCGCCCGACTTCGATCTCAAGTGCGGAAATCTGGCGGCCCTCGGAATCGATCACGAACATCGAGGTCGAACCATCGGCGATGCCGATGATGAAAAGCTTGCGCGCCGAGCGCACGACCGCGTTGGCGACCTTGGGGTTGGCGACGAAGACTTCCTTGGCGTCACGCGGCAATTCGACGATCAGTGAACGACCGATCGAGAGCGAGAGCTTGCGGGCAATGGCATGCTCGCTGGAGCCGACATTCAGAACCGGGGCAGGCCCGGTCGACTGGGCCATGGCCGGCAGGCCGAGCAGCATTGCCAGCGCCGACCCCGCGAGGGAGAGAAGAATGCGCTTGGGTATCATGGCTTCACGCTTTTGCTGGTGACGCCGTAGCGTACGAGGGTCAGGCCGCCTTCGGTGTCCGGGCGCCCGGCATCGCCAGCGTCCTTGAGACTGCGCAATGCGAGCGAAAGCGTGCCGTTGCGCTGCGCCTGAGCGACGATCTCTACTTGGCGCGGCTCGAGTTCGAGCGTCGCTGTCTCGCCGATGACGACCTTCTCGCCGTTGCGTTCCTGGATATTCTGACCGATCGCCAGCACCCGGACATTGGTCAGGATCGTTTCGCTGATGAAGCTCTCGGCGCCGCTATTCGCGTTGCCGCCGCCTCCCTCCTGGTGGGTGCGGATGACGTCGACACGGTCGTTCGGCAGGATGAAGCCACCCGCCGTATTGGCTCCGCGGCTGTCGGTGCCGATTGCGGTTGCCCTCTTGCCGGCCGGCAGAACCGCCGAGAGGAATCCGGTGCCGTCGGTCTTGATCAGCTTCTCGCGGCGGATCGGTTCGCCACCCGACACCGCGAAACGCGCAAGCTGCCCGGCCAATTCGGTTTCGGCCTCGGGCGCCTCGCTCTTGCGGATGACCCCAGCCGGAATACTGTCGGCCGGCCAGTCGATCCAGCGCATATCGCCGGCAGCCAGCGTATTGCCAACCGGGATATCGGCAGCCGCGACCAGCACCGGAACCGTCGGCGCCGGCTCATAGCGCGTCACGGGTGCCGGCGTCGCCTTGGGGCTTTGGATCAACAACGCTGCGCCAAGCCCCGCAACAAGCGCGACGACCAGGATGATGATGCGGGCAGGACTCATGAACGCCGATCMTCAGCCAAGCTGCGTTGGCTCTCGGAGAGGATCGTGACCCGGGATTCGTCAAATTATGGTTAACCCGGCGTAACTTTCATCAACCGCCCAGGTTCTGGACTCATAAGCCCTGAACCAGTGTCCTCCCCGAATTCCGCTCGGAATGTGACAGGTACCGGATCGGGGCGCGCGCGAAATGCGTCTCAGGATTCTGCGACTTCCGCAGTCGCCACCACCGGAACGCACCGGGCCGCGGCACCATAGGTGGGTTGCAGGAGGCGGTGCGCCAGCAGGTAGCAGGCCCCGGCGATGATCAGGCCCGCGCCGACATCGACAAAGTAGTGGCCGCCATCGATCGGTGTCGCGGCGATCATCGTCAGATTCACGGCCACGACCGGCCAGCGCAGCACTGGATGTGCGAGCCCGCCGAGCAGCATCAGGAGCCCGAGCGCCGCATGGTAAGATGGAAAGGTGATGATTCCCTGAGCCTTCGACAGGTCGAGATCAAAGGGAGCGCCCGCCCGCAACGCCTGCATATCATGCACATGCACAAAGGCTGCGGACGGAGACAGTTGGGGGAAGTCGGCGGGCGTCAGGCTCAGATGGACGAACATCGCCATCGCTGGAAAGAAGCCCGAGATCAGGATCGTCACGAAGCCGGCAAGGATCATGGCCAGGATCATCACGCGCGCGGCGCTACCCCGCCCGGTGAACGACAATGTCACGATCAAGATCAGGACCTGTGGGATGAAACTGTCATAGGCCAATTGAAACAGCAGGCCGAGCAGCGGACGCTGATTGACAGCCTTGAGATAGGCCATCCAGTCGAGCCCAAGACTACGGTCGACATCATAGAGGACCGAATCCTGCAGGGGAAAACCGAGAGAGGCGAGCAAATAGGAGAACAATGCCCCGACGGCGAAGAAGCCGATGATCTGAGCAGAGCAATCCAGGCCATCGGCGATCTTATGCTCCGCCCGCCGCTCGCGGTAGACATGGGCTGCGAATGTCAGAACGAGGGCCGCGACAAGCGGCACCAAGAGTGAAACGGCATTGAGGCGAATAGCCGAGAAGGGTAGCCAGGCCAAGTCGATCAGCAGAAGGCCGATGATGAAAGATCGGACAAACTGATTGGATCGCCGCGCCAGTGTCGTATCAGCCGCCGTCATCGTGCCACCTTCCGTTGCGGAGGCACTATGCAGCTGAAGATTTAACCCGAGTTCAATCGCGATGGTTAAATCTTTCGGCAGGGGAGCGAGTTGACCCCGATTCTTGCACCCGTCAAGACCGGCCGGCGCTGGCGACTTGAATTCCCCTGCGCCAGTGGGGCCATGCCGGGGCGAAGCGCGCGGGGCTTCGCGACGGCATTCCGGGCGCCTCGATCGCAAAAGCGAAGGGGTAAAGGGCGTTCGGGGACAGGCCGCCGTCGCCGGTCGCCCGCTGGGACAATGCCGCACCGGCTTGTTCGGCAGAAGCGGCACAATCAATCGCCACTCCAACACTCAGATCGAAACGCGCCATCAACGCCTCCTCCCGGAAACGTTGAATCAACCCAAACTCCCAATCACAGCCCCTATGGGTTCAGAACCTATAGGCCGATGGCAGCGCGCCAGATCTCGGTTTCCGGCAAGACGAAGAGAGCCGAGCAGGCAAGGGCGATTCCATAGGGCACGCCCTGATTAGCCTCATGAAGCCGGCGCAACCATGGCCAGTTCTCCCCCAGCACCGGCAAGGGTGCGGTACGTAGCTTGATCACGATGAGTGTCAGCACGGCGCCGAACATGGCAGCCACAAGCAGATAGGGCATCAACTGCCCAAAGCCGAACCAGAGCGCCGTAGCGGCAGCCAGTTTGGCATCCCCGCCGCCGATCCAGCCTGCGGCGAACAAGCCAAAACATATCGCAAGAACAAGGCCCCCCGCGGCAAAATGCCAGCCAATCTGAAGCCAGGGCAGGCCGACGACGAGAGCGCTCGGCACGAAAAGCACGGCAAGGCCGAGGCAAAGCCGGTTCGAAATCGTCATCCACAGCAGGTCGCTCGCTGCAGCATAGGCCATCGCCGCTGGAAAGAGGACGAGGAGGAACAGCAACGGGAGCGACATCGAAAAGTCTCCTGGCAATGCAGCTTCACGAACGATGCGTCAGCATCGCACCCAACCCTGTAGAAACGGTATCTGGGCGGTCGAGCGGGAACCGGGACGCAAAACGCCCCGGACCAGCCGGGGCGTACGCTGCGCAAGGCAGAAAGTAGTTCAGGTGGCGACGTTCCTCAGCGCGGCGCTGATCCGGCCGAACAGCGCTTCGAGCTGCGTGCCGACAACCGTGGCGGAGGCGATGATGACGACGGCAATCAGGCCGGCGATCAGGCCGTATTCGATGGCGGTCGCGCCGGACTCGTCCTTGGCAAAGCGAGCGAACAGATTCTTCATGACGGAACTCCTATTGCACCACGGTTTGACTGCTGCCTTCGCTCTGAACGGCTTCGGTCAGCGACAAGACTGACACTACCCAGAAGCTCTTGCGTTTCGGTTAAACGAAACAAAGAACTCAGCGCCCACCGTAGACATTTTGTGGATGGTTAACGCCATATTTATTGAATTCGCCACCCATCATCACGATGAATATCAGGTAGTATTTGAATTTAATTACGACTATACGTGCGATCGTGATCGATTTTGACCATTTGCCCAATGTTTATCTCTCAGGATAGCGTGCCTCTAAGCGATACTCCATTTCTCATTTTGGAAATCGTCTGCTCAATAAACATGTTCACGGGGGGCATTAGGATTCAATTCATCATTTTCGGCTTTACTCCAAGCGTTGGAAACCTAGGGCGCCACCATGTCGACTATCCCCAGCCGTGCCCTACGCCTGCGCCGCGGAGCGCTGGCCATGGCCGCGTCCGGCGCGATCCTGCTGGGAAGCGCGCCCGCAGCGCGCTCGGCACCGGAAGCTGCGCGGCCTGAAACGGTCGCCGTCATCGTCGATCACGCCAAGCTGGTCAGGCTGCCCGAAAAAGCCCAGACCGTGATCGTCGGCAATCCGGCGATCGCCGACGTATCCGTGCAGAGGAACGGGGTGATGGTGGTGACCGGCAAGAGCTTTGGCGTCACCAATCTCATCGCGCTCGATGCCAGCGGCGGCCTGTTGGCTGAATCGCTCGTGCGCGTCAGCGCGGCCGCGGATTCGATTCTCACGGTCCAGCGTGGCATGGAACGGGAAAGCTATTCCTGCACCCCCACCTGCCAACCGACCGTGCAACTCGGAGACGCAACCAAATATTTTGGCGATGTCGGCGGGCAAACGACCAAACGCAATGCACTCGCCGGCGGCAGCGATAAATAGCGTCCGCGCCTTCAAGGTGAAGGTTTCGCTAACGCCAGTGCGGCCTCGCTGAGCAAGGCCCTAACAAGTCGGCAATGCTTTCCAGCTAGGATGTCCCCACTGAAGAGCGGAGGCCCCTCGGCGGCATCCGCATCCGAATGGTTGGCTTAACTGGTCATGGTCACATCTTTTTCCAGAACGAGCAGAAGCGGCGCCCAACGCCTACTCATGGGGCAACGAGAGGAATCCAACGGCTTTTCCAGCGACCAGAGCGGCGCAACCGCAATCGAGTTCGGCATCGTCGCGTTTCCGTTCCTTCTGCTCGTGTTCACGACCATCGAAACGGCGCTGATGCTGTGGACAAATCAGGTGCTCGCGGACGCTGTAACACAGGCGTCGCGGACGCTGCTGACTGGCGAGTCAGTCGCAATCTACAGCACCCCCTCGAACCCCCTGCCGCATGATGCCAAGACATCGACAGAGGCATTCAGGCGCGAGGTCTGCGCGCAGGCTCCGGCGCTCGTCGATTGCGAGAAGCTGCGTGTCGACGTGCGCGCCTACGGATCACCAACGGACGCTCGAACCGATCTTGCCAAGCGCAACCCGCTCAGCGGGACGACGCTGAACACCAGTGATTTCAGCTACAACCAGCCCGGAAGAGGCCAGATCGTCGTCGTGCGGGCGACATTGCGTTATTCGCTCTACCTGACCGGCTGGACGAACTCCCTGGCCAATATCGACGGTGGGGAACGCGCCCTAATGGCTGTCGCTACGTTCCGAAGCGAACCATGAGAGCGACCATGAGGCAGTTCTTCTCGATCCGCCGCAACAGGGCCGCGCTGCGCCGCCTCAGGTGTCACCTGCAGAGGGACGCAAACGGCGTAGCCGCCGTCGAGTTCGCTCTGATCCTGCCTGTGATGCTCTTGCTATATTATGGCATTGCCGAGATCGGGCAGGCGGCCATGGCCGATCGCCGGGTGACCCAGCTCAACCGGGCCCTCGTTGATCTCGCCGCGCAGGGCAACCTCCCGCCGGAAGGCGCCGCGTCAGGAGGCCCCGCGCGGGGAACCGCATTGTCTGACGCCGATGTCGATACGATCTTCCTCGTCGGGCAAATGATCATGGCCCCCTTCACCACGACGCCAAAGATGATGATCGCCAGCGTCACCGTGGACGACAAGGGGGTTGCAAAGGTCTGCTGGAGCGAACCGAGAAACACGACCGCGCCGCCGACAAACATCAAATTGCCGGATGGGCTGCTCCTTCCCAAAACGTCCGTGATCATAGCCGAAGCCAGCTACGTCTATGAACCCGTTCTCGGCCAACTGGTGTTCAAAAACGCCCTCACCCTGGGCGGCGACAGAATCTACATGCGCCCACGCATGGCTGCCAAGGCAGGCACGCTCAACATCGAGCAGGTCGCACGAATCCAGGGAACTGGCAGCACCGCCAAGACCATCGTCTGCTGAGCTTCAGGCAGCTTGCCGCCGAGAAGCGCGGCGGCGAGAGACTGTCCCGATGCGAGTTCGCTCGCGCCGGGGCACATCTGCTCACCAGCCTCAGATCGTCTGATTATAGGCGCCCACTTCCGGGTTCTCGCGCAGCACACCGTCGATGGCCGCGAACATCTCGCGCATGCGCGCGTCCGAGACCGGGCTTTCGCAGACGACGACAAGCTCCGGCTTGTTGGAGGAGGCGCGGACCAGTCCCCAGGTGCCATCTTCGTTGACGACGCGGACGCCGTTGACGGTGATCACGTCGCGGATCTTCTGGCCGGCGATGGTTTCGCCCTTGGCCTGCATGGCCTCGATGCGCTTCGTCACGCGGTCACTGACCTCGTATTTGATCTCGTCGGCGCATTTGGCGGCCATGGTCGGCGTGCCCCAGGTCTTGGGAACCGCGGCATAGAGTTCCGCCATCGACTTGTCCGGATTGCGGTCGAGCATGTCGATGACCGCCAGCGCCGTGACCACACCATCGTCATAGCCGCGCCCGACCGGCGCGTTGAAGAAGAAATGGCCCGACTTCTCGAACCCCGCCAGCGCATTGAGATCGCGGACGCGGCGCTTGATGTAGGAATGGCCGGTCTTCCAGTAATCGGTCTTCACCCCCAGCTTCTGCAACTCGGGGTCGGTGATGAAGAGCCCGGTCGATTTCACATCGACGACGAACTGCGCTCCCGGATGCAACCTGCCGAGGTCGCGCGCCAGCATCACGCCGATCTTGTCCGCGAAGATCTCCTCGCCGTGATTGTCGACCACGCCGCAGCGGTCGCCGTCGCCGTCGAAGCCGAGCGCGACGTCAGCGCCGTGCTGCTTCACGGCATCCGCCATGGCATGCAGCATCTTCATGTCTTCGGGGTTGGGATTGTAACGCGGGAAGGAGTGGTCGAGCTCGGCATCCATCGGGATGACCTCGCAGCCGATCGCCTCCAGGATCTGCGGGGCGAAGGCGCCAGCCGTGCCGTTGCCGCAAGCCGCGATGACCTTGAGCTTGCGCGTGATCTTCGGCCGGTTGGTCAGGTCCTTGATGTAGAGAGCCGGGAAATCGGGAACGAAGACATAGGAGCCGCCGCCCGACAGCTCGAAATCGGCCGCGAGCACGATGTCGCGGAGTTGGCCCATTTCGTCGGGGCCGAAGGTGACAGGGCGCTGCGCGCCCATCTTCACGCCGGTCCAGCCATTGTCGTTATGCGAGGCCGTGACCATCGCGACGCAGGGAACGTCGAGCGCGAACTGGGCGAAATAGGCCATGGGCGACATGGCAAGGCCGATATCATGGACCTTGCAGCCCGCCGCCATCAGGCCGGTGACCAGCGCCATCTTGATCGACGACGAGTAGCCCCGGAAATCATGGCCGGTGACGATCTCGGGCTTGATGCCCATGCGCTTGATCAGCGTGCCGAGGCCCATGCCGACGGCCTGCACGCCCATCAGGTTCAGTTCCTTGCCGAAGAACCAGCGCGCGTCATATTCGCGGAACCCCGTCGGCTTCACCATTGGTAGGGATTCATACTCGAAGGTATTCGGGAACAGCTCAGGCAGTGGCTTCGGGAACATCAAGGCATCCATTGCAAGGGAACATGCAGGGCGAACGAAGCATCAAGCCACATGAATGCAGCCTGACCGTGACACGGCAGCGACGCCGTCTTGACGGACACTTGGCATAGCGGATCGCGGCCGATTAGGAAACGCCGGAGACCGCCTAACCGCGCAGGATCATGCGACCGGTCTGGACCTCGTAGCCCTTGAGCTTGCTCAGGAAAGAGGTTCCAAGCAGACTGACGGAGAGGGCGCCTGCGGGCAGCACCATGGCCTCGACATTGCGCACGATGATAGCACCGAGCCTGACCTCGCGCAGGTTCACCCGGGCGCCCCGTACGACGCCGTTGGCTGTGCGCAGCGTGATCTTGTAGTCGGAAGCTGCAGGGCGGATGCCGAGCCCCAGGGCATCGCTCTCCGTCAACGCGATGAAACTCGCACCGGTATCGACCAGCATCCTGACGCGGTAATTGTCGATGGTCGGATGGACCATGTAGTGACCGCGAGAATCGGCCGCCACGGTGACCATCGGAGGTTCGATCGCTCGGGCGACTGGAGGCGGTGACGCGGGCGGTCGCGCACCGGTGGCGACAGCCGCCGCGCGGGGCGTGTCATCATCCTCGACATAGCCTGCCAGACGCGTGCCGTATGACATCGCGCCATAACCGACGGTAAAGGCTACTCCGAGTGCCCAGATGATGGGCCGTTGCGCCATCTGCTTTCAGTCTCCGCCACGTTCCCGGGATGCTGCCCACAGGACACTGCCGAAGAATGAATGGGAAGGGGCGGATTGGCGGGTTCGGCCAAGCTCCGACCCGATGAATCCAAACAGGCTTAACGTATCGTCATCCACATCGAGGGCATCTCAGAGGAAGCCGGCACCGGCCAGTGCCTCGATCTCCGGCCGGCGTGGCACGCTTGGTTGCGCACCGGACACCGTGCAGGCGAGCGAGCCGGCTGCGAGCCCGCGCTGAAGCGCGCCTGAAAAACCATAGCCGGCATCGAGCGCCGCCGCGAAGGCCCCGACGAAGCTGTCTCCGGCCGCGACCGTGTCGACAACCTCGACCTTCGGCGCTTCGAGGCGGCGGCGAACGCCGCCATGCCAGCCGACGACGCCCTCGCCACCGAGCGTGACGACACAGGCAATGCCGCGCTCGGCATCGACGCGCTGCGCAAAGGCGTCAGGCTCCCGCTCGGCCCAACCCCAAGCGCTGGCAAGCACCAGCGCCTCGTGCTCGTTGACGATCAGCATGTCCAGGCAATCGAGCAATTCGGGAGCAGGCGTGCCGGCCGGCGCCAGGTTCAGGATGACGCGCCCGCCCGCCTGCCTCGCCAGCCGGGCCGCCGCGATGCACTCCGTCTCCGGAACCTCGCGCTGCAGCAACAGGATGTTACGCTGGCCAAGCGGCAGGTCGCGCAAGCCAGCGGCCCGGGCCTGGGCATTCGCGCCGGCCGCCACCACAATTTGATTGGAGCCGGCTGCATCGACCGCGATGAAGGCGGCACCCGTCGGCGCCTCGACCCGCTCGACAAGCGCGAGGTCGACTCCGTCGACGGCCAGCAGGGACAGGGCGATCTCGGCAAAGGCATCACGCCCGACAGCGCCGGCGAGCACGACCTCGGCGCCCGCCCGGCGGGCGGCAAGCGCCTGGTTGGCCCCCTTGCCGCCGGGATGCAGCGCATAGCCCGGTCCGATCACGGTCTCGCCGGCTCCCGGTAGGCGCTCGACGGGCGTGACCAGATCGACATTCAGCGATCCGAAGACGGTGATCACGCCACCAGCCTCGCAGCCAGACGCTTCACACCCGCGACAAAGGCGTCTTCCGGTGTCGTGATCCGGAAGGGCAGGCCCGCCGTCTCGAACGCCGCTCCATAGCTCGCAGCCAGCGCTCCATCGGCCACGAGATGGACCGTGGCGGGGCGTCCGAACGACGCCTGCACGCCGGCAATCTCCTGGCCGACCAGAAGCGCCGAGAGATAGGGCCCGACCGCGCCGCCGCCCATTCGCCCCGCCAGCACCTCGGTACGCGCCGCAAAGGCTGCGTTGAGCAGCCCGGCAGGCCGCGCGGCTGCAGCAAAACCGCGTGCGGCGCCAGTGCTTGCGTCGTCTCCGGAGGGCTCTTCGGCAAGGCGCGCCAGAATCGAATGCTGACGCAGCAGGCCGTAGATCTCGCCGGTCATGAAGCTGGCAAAGCGCGTGATCCGGCCGGCCCTCACTTCAGCCCATTTCGAATGGGTGCCGGGAAGGCAGACAATGCCCTCGTCGAGACCCAGTCCGACGATCAGCGTTTCCTCGCCACGCATGACATCGAAGGCACCATCGTCCCAGGACAGGCCGGGCAGCACGGTTGCGCGTGTTCCGTCCTCCAGCGTCACCGCGATGCCGGCATCTGCCAGCGCTTCGATTGAGGCGGGGCACGCGACGTAAGGCGCCTCGACCCAGCCATTGCGGCTGCCAACCATCCCGGCGAGCACGATCGCGGCATCCGGCCGCCTGCGGCGGAAATCACCGGCGATCCCCTCGAAAGCCGCCGGGAAACCGCCGGCCGGCACGGATTGGATGCCCTGATCCGCAATCCGCCGGTCCATCACGCGGCCGTCCTCGCCGATGAGGAAGGCGCGGGCACGGGTGGTGCCCCAGTCGAGCGCGATCAAGGGTTTCGGCATGGCAGGCTCCGGCTCGGCGTCGGTCATGGCCCTGCCTTGCCGCATCAGGCGCGGGCGAAGCAAAGCGCTGACCCGACTATCTCCTTGGCCCGCAAGCCGGGGTCAAGCCCGCAGATGCCGCACGGACTCAGACGTCGAAGAACACCGTCTCGCCTTCGCCCTGCAGGCGGATGTCGAAATGGAAGACGCCGTCCGGGCCACGTTGCGCGATCAGCGTTTCACGCCGCTCATGCGGGACCAGCGCGAGCACCGGATCGGACGCATTGGCAGGGTCGTCCGAGAAATAGATGCGGGTCACCAGCCGGAGCAGGAGCCCGCGCGCGAAGATCGAGACGGCGAGATGCGGCGCCTGCCTCGTACCGTTTAGCCCCTCCACCGCGCCCGGCCGCACCGTCTCGAAGTGGAAAAAGCCTTCCGGCGACGTTTCCGCCCGGCCGAAACCTGTGAAGCCGGCATTGCCCCCGGCATTGTGTCGCCCATCCGCATCGGCCTGCCAGACCTCGATCATGGCGTCCGGGACCGGCTCGCCATCGCCATCGAGGACATGGCCGCGAATGGTGATGCGCTCGCCCGAGACGCCATCGGTCGCGATCCGCTCATTGGCCAGCTCCGAACCGCCATAGGCACGGGGCGTCAGCGCGTAAGCGTAGAAGGGGCCGACCGTCTGCGAGGGGGTGAGGCCCAGGGCGGCCTTGCGCTCAGTCATCATGCGGCTCCTCGAGCGGCGTCGCGTCGCGACCGCGCAGGACAATGTCGAACTGGTAACCCAGCGCCCATTCCGGTTCGGTCGTGTCGATGTCGAAGCGCGAGATCAGGCGCTCCCGTGCCTTCGCGTCCGGGATCGACTGGAAGATCGGGTCGTAGGCGAAGAGCGGATCGCCCGGGAAATACATCTGGGTGATCACGCGCGAGAGGAAGCTCGGCCCAAACAGCGAGAAATGGATATGCGCCGGGCGCCAGGCGTTGTGATGGTTGCGCCAGGGATAGGCTCCGGGCTTGATCGTGACGAAGCGATAGCGCCCTTCCGCATCGGTCATGGCGCGGCCGGCCCCCGTGAAGTTCGGGTCGAGCGGCGCGGGATGCTGATCGCGCAGATGGACGTAGCGCCCGGCCGCGTTGGCTTGCCAGATCTCGACCAGGGTATGCGGCACCGGCCTGCCATCCTCGTCGAGCACCCGGCCCGTCACGATGATCCGCTCGCCGAGCGGCTCGCCCTCATGCTGCAGGGTGAGATCCGAATCGCCGGCTTGCACGGCGCTATGACCGAACGCCGGACCGCTGATCTCCGACAGCGTATGCGGCAGCAGGATCAACGGCTGCGAAGGGGCGCGCTTCAGCGTGCTCGTATAGGCCGGCGACGCGTTGAGCGGATGGGCCTTCAGGCCATCGCGTGGATAGATCAGGCTCATGCCGCTTCTCCATGCGCTCGCTTGGTCCGGGCGTGCAGATCGCGCAGGATCTCGATCTCCTGCGCGGTCGGCGCCGGAGTTTCGACGAGTTCGCCAGCGAAACGCAAGGTCCAGCCGCAACCGGCCTGAACCTGATCCCGCGTCACGCCAGGATGCAGCGCAGTCACAGTCAGCTCGGCGGTCTCGGCATCGGGTTCCATGACGCAAAGATCGGTGATCACCTTGGTCGGTCCCTTGGTCTTGAGGCCGAGCCGTTCCCGATCGCCCTTGCCCTTGCCGTGGCCGAAGGACGTGATGAAGGGCAGCGTCTCGACGAAGGCGCGCGAGCCCATCGCCATCGTGATGAAGATCTCGCCGCAATTGCTGGCGATTTCCGGCGCGCCGCCGCCGCCGGGAAGCCTCACCTTCGGCGCGGCATAGTCCCCGACGACCGTGGTGTTCAGATTGGCGTAGCGATCGATCTGCGCACCGCCCAGGAAACCAATGGTGATCCGGCCGCCCTGCAGCCAGTAGCGGAACATCTCGGGCACACCGACCGTGGTCAGCGCGGTATCACAGAGTTCGCCGTCGCCGATCGAGAGCGGCAGCACGGACGGGCGGGTGGAGAGCGTACCGGATTCGTAGATCAGCGTGATCTTCGGGGCATGGGTCAGGCGCGCCAGGTTGCAGGCAGCCGAGGGTGCGCCGATACCGACGAAGCAGACATCGTCATTGGTCAGCAGGCGGGCAGCCGCAATGCTCATCATCTCGGTGGGCGTGTGGCTCATGGGAGTATGGCTCATGGCGCTGATCCTCACGCGGCCTGCCGAGCAAGGCCGGCATGGTGCGCAAACACCTCCGGCCCCTGCTCCAGGACATTTGCCTTCATCCAGGCCATGAATGTGTCGCGCTCCCGGGCGATCTTGTCCCAGGCAATGTAGAAGTCGTTGGCGCGCTTGTAATAACCGTGGGCGTAGGATGGATAGGCTCCGCCCGGCACCCTGGCGATGGCGGTCACCGCCCAGGACGGCAGGATGACGGCATTGGCATTGCGTGGGCCAAAGTCCTCGACGATCTCCTCGACGGTAACCAGCGAACGCCTGGCCGCCAGCACGGCCTCCTTCTGCACGCCAACAATGCCTTCGAGCAGGACATTGCCCTCGCGATCCGCCTTCTGTGCATGAATGACGGCGGCGTCGGGCCGGATGGCGGGAACCGTCGCCAGGACTTCCCCGGTATAGGGGCAGGTGACGGATTTGATCCGGGGATTGACCTTGGGCAGATCGACGCCCTTGTAGCCGCGAAACACAGCGAAGGGCAGGTTGGCGGCGCCCGCCTCGTAGGCATTGGCCATGGCGGCGTGGCTGTGCTCTTCAAGCTCGAGCTTATGCGGCCAGCCATTCTCGACCGCATCGCGCAGGCGATGCAGCGAGCCGACGCCAGGGTTGCCGCCCCAGGAGAAGACCAGCTTCTCGGCGCAACCCATCCCGATCATCTGATCGTAGATCAGGTCCGGCGTCATGCGGATCAGCGTCAGCCGCTTGCGGCCCTGACGGATCGCCTCATGACCGGCAGCATGCGGGATGAGGTGAGTGAAGCCTTCCATCGCGATGGAGCAGCCGTCACGCACCACCGACTCGATTCCCTCGGCGAGGGAGACGAACTCAGCCACCTTGACATCTCCTCATTTTGTGCGTTAATCGCACATCGTTTTGATTTTCGAACAATACCCATTGCGTCAACAGGGGTCAAGATTGGACACGGCAACGTCGGATCGCGACCACATGGCCGCCCTCGAAAAGGGGCTGGCCGTGATCGAATGCTTCGACGCGACGCATGAGAAGCTCACCATCGCAGACGTGGCCCGCGCCACCGAATTGTCCCGCGCGGCGGCCCGGCGCTGCCTTCTGACGCTCACAAGGATCGGCTACGCCGAATTCGACGGCAAGTTCTTCCGGCTGACGCCGCGCGTGCTCAGGCTCGGCCATGCCTGGCTGGCCTCCAGCGCCCTGCCCCAGCTCGTCCAGCCCTTCCTGGAGCGGTTGTCCGAGGAAACCCATGAATCCTCCTCGGCCTCGCTGCTCGACGGGCACGAAATCGTCTATATCGCGCGTTCGGCGCAGAGGCGGATCATGTCCGTCGGCCTTTCCGTCGGCTCGCGCCTGCCCGCCTTCTGCACCTCGATGGGGCGCGTCCTGCTCGCAGCGCTGCCACCGGACGGGGCCCGCGAACGGATTCTGTCCTGCCGGCCGCGAGCCCTGACGTCCCATACCGTGACAGAACCCGATCGGATCATGGCCGCCTTGGCGGCGGCGCGCGAACGGGGTTACAGCGTGGTCGATCAGGAACTGGAACTTGGCTTGATCTCGATGGCGCTCCCCCTCGCCAATGCGCGTGGCGAGACCGTTGCCGCCTTCAATATCTCCGGACAGGTGCAGCGAACCTCGGCCGAGGAGATGGTGGCGCAGTTCCTGCCGCGCATGCGCTCGATGCAGGCGATGCTACGCCCGCTGATCAAGTAAGGACATCACGATGCTTACCCTGCAGTCCGGGCCTCTCTCCGCCGCGATCGCGCCCGAGGTCGGTGCGATGGTGACCGCGCTCGAATGGCGCGCGCCTGACGGGCAGTTGCGTTCGCTTCTGCGGGCGCCGGCGGGGGCGGTTCCCTCGATCGCGGCCCCCAATCGCTTCGGCAGCTGGGCCATGCTGCCCTTTGCCAATCGCGCCTTCGATTGCGTCATCGACGATGGCGAGCAGCGCTTTCGGGTGCCGGCCAACGATCCTGCGGGAACAGTCAGCATTCATGGCTTCGGCTGGCAGTCGGACTGGGAGGTCCTGCGGTATGACCACCGCCATACCGTCCTGGAACATCGGCGCAGCGCCGGTGAAGATCCCTATTGCTACCGCGCGCGGCAGGAGATCAGCCTCGACGATTCCGGTATGACCATCGCCCTTGCGATCATAAACGAGGCGGATGTGGCCCTACCCTTTGGTTTCGGGCTGCATCCCTGGTTTCCCGCGGCGGCGGATACGCGCCTCAGGATGCGCTCCGACGGCGCATTGATCCTCGGCAACGGCTTCCGCGCGACCGGCTCGCAACCGCTCGCAGATGGCGGCCCCTACGCCGCCAACCCGCTCTTCGCAACTCAGGCAGAAACGGCCTGGAGCTTCCTCGGTTGGGATGGCACTGCGCGCATGGAAACACCGTCGCGCGGCGTCGCCATCACCGTCACGGCAAGCGAAACGCTTCGCTGCCCGGTCGTATGGGCGCCTCCTGGTGCCGACTTCCTCTGCGTCGAGCCGCAAAGCCACGCCATCGGTTCGCCGAGCGAGGCTGCAGCGCGCGCGGCCTCTCCGCTCACCCGGCTTCAGCCGGGCGAGACGCTCAGCGGCTGGATGCGGATCGCCGTGGAGGCGATCTGAGCCCTTATCTCCAGGTCGGCCCGGCCCGGTAGGGCTGGTAGCCGTAGGCGTTGGGCGGCAGGGTCGGCCGCATGAAGAGCTGATCACGCGCCGCATCCCAGTTCGGCACGCCACGCTGATGCGCGATCGCCGCCGCACGCTGCTTGGATTTCGACTGCGCAATGGCGACCTTGCTCTTTTGAGGCGCCTTCGCGAGCTTGCTCTTGGCACCGCCTGCCCTGGCAAATTGCGACAGCCCGTCCGAACTGGCACCATTCAGCGCAATACGCGTCTGGCCGGCACCGTGCTTCTTGACCAGCGCAAACAGCTTGGCGGCATGGGCAGGATGCAGCCGGATGCAGCCATGCGATGCCGGCCGACCGAGTGCACCTACCGCTGTCGTGCCGTGGATGGCATAGCCACCACGGAAGAACACGGAATAGGGCATCGCCCCGCCATATTTGCGCGAGTACCAGCTCCGCTCCAGCCGCGTCGGGCTATAGACGCCGTTGGGCGAGCGGAATCCCTTGCGGCCGGATGAGATCGCCCAATTGTAGATCTCTCCGTCAGTGGTCGTCACCTGCATGCGCTGGGCAGCCAGGTCGACGCGGACCTGAACGCCGGCCTGGGCCGAAGCCAAGCCGGCAAGCGAAAGAAACAATCCGGCGAGGACGCCGAGGACGCGACGCATCACACCACTCCTGAAGACGCAACCGTTGCAAGAATTCGGCGTTGTCGGATGCGATGCTCCGCCGCCTTTACTCTAGGAAACGCCCTTCAGCCCCCAGTTGTAAAGCAGAAAGCCGCAACTTGGTTTCCGCACGGCCGGCTTGACCTGCAGGCGCCCCTACAACATCGGCAGGGAACGGGGCTTGGGTCCACGTGGAAAAGCAGCGTCGATCCGCGCGATCTCGCTGTCGCTCAGGCGCAGCTTCAGCGCGCCGGCATTGTCCTCGACATGTTGGGCCCTGGCGGCCTTCGGGATCGCGAAGACCGGGGATTGGCGGGTCAGGAAGGCAAGCGCGACCTGACGCGGTGTTGCTCCATGCGTGATCGCAACATCGGCGAGCACGCGGCCGCCGGCACTTGCGGCTAAGGGAGAATCATCCTGACCAAATGGGCTGTAGGCGGTCACCGCAACGCCGTGGCGCTGGCACCACGGGATGACCATATGCTCGATGGCACGTTCGCCGAGATGATAAAGTACCTGGTTGCAGGCGATGATGCCCTCGCCGGCAATCGCCAGCGCCTCGTCGAGATCATCGACGTCGAAATTGCTGACGCCCCAGGACAGAAGCTTGCCCTGGAGCTTCAGGTCCTCGAAGGCTGCGAAAGTCTCCTCCAGCGCGTATGAGCCGCGCCAATGCAGCAGGAAGCAGTCGAGCCTGTCGGTGCGCAGCCGCCTCAGCGATTCCTCGCAGGCCCTGCGCGTCCCCGCACGAGAGGCGTTGTACGGCAGCACCTTGGAAACGAGGAAGACCTCGTCTCGTCGCCCGGCGATGGCTTCTCCGACAATCTCCTCCGAGCGACCGGAGCCATACATCTCTGCCGTGTCGAGATGGCGCAGGCCAAGGTCGAGCCCGCGACGCAAAGCCGCCACAGCGCCGGCCCGATCGGCGAGCTCGATGTTCCAGGTGCCCTGGCCGATGACGGGGAGCAACGGGCCATTTGCTCCGAATTGCCGGGCCTGCATCGCACTCTCCCCATCCGTGCCGGTGCTACACCGGTGGCGTACCGTTGGCCGAAAGCACTTCGCCGGCCAGATAGAGCGAGCCGCAGATCAGGATGCGCGGCGGCGCCCGCCAGGTCCGCACGGCGATCTCGCGCAACGCCTGCTCGACGGAACCTGCGACCTCGGCCTTCAACCCGGCGCCCCTCGCGAGAGCCGCAACCTCCTCGGCCGGGCGGGCGGCAAGCTGGTTGTGGATCGGCACGGCGAAGAGCGCGTGCGCGAGACCCTTGAAATGCCCGAGCGTCGCGGTTGCGTCCTTGGTCGAGAGCAATCCCGCGATCATGACGAGCGGAGCCGGGTTCTTCTCCTCCAGATCGGCCATCGCCTGCGCAAGAACGCGGCCGCCATCGGGATTGTGGCCGCCATCGAGCCATAGCTCGGCGCCAGCAGGCACGAGTTCGGCGAGTTGGCCGCGCGCCAGCCTTTGCAGCCGTGCCGGCCATTCGGCATTGAGCATGCCCTGCTCGAAGGCGCGGGCCGGCAGGCCGCCATATCCGGCTGCGCGCAAGGCCGCTATGGCCGTACCGGCATTGACGTGCTGATGACGCCCGGTGAGGCGCGGCAACGGCAGATCGAGCAGGCCGTCACCATCCTCGTAGACCAGCCGTCCACCCGCCTCGTGAATGTTGAAGTCCTGCGCGCCGATCAGAATTTTCGAGGCGCCCACACGCTCGGCCACGGCTTCGAGCACGGCCGTCGGCTCCGGTTCCTGTGGCGCAATCACGGCCGGGGCGCCGCGCTTGAAGATGCCGGCCTTCTCGCCCGCGATCTTGGTGACGGTATCGCCGAGATACTCGGCATGGTCCATCGAGACCGGCGTCACCACCGTGCAGGCGGGATGGGCGACGACATTCGTCGTGTCGAAGCGACCGCCGAGACCAACCTCGAGCAGCAGAACATCGGCCTTGTGCTCGGAGAAGAGCAGCATGGCGGCCGAAGTGGTGATCTCGAAGAAGGTGATCTGGTCGCCGGAATTGGCCCGCTCGCAGCGCTCCAGCGCCTCGACCAGCACGGCCTCGTCGACGAAACGACCGCCGCCCGGCTGACCGAGCCGGACGCGCTCATGAAAGCGCACCAGATGCGGCGAAGTGTAGACATGGACGCTGAGACCCGCCGCCTCGAGAATCGCCCGCATGAAGGCGATGGTCGAACCCTTGCCATTGGTGCCGGCGACATGGATCACCGGCGGCAGGCGCTTGTGCGGATCGCCGAGCCGCTCCAGCAAGGTCAGGATGCGGCCGAGCGAGAGATCGATCAGCTTGGGATGCAGCGCCAGGAAGCGCGCCAGCAGCGTGTCGGAAGACCCCATGATGCGCTCGGCCTCCGGCCATCCGTTATCCGTGTCAGGCCGCTTCGGGGACCGGCCCGACCGGTTGCTTGGCATCAGCTGCCGGCTCGGACTGCTTGGTCAGCAGGCGACCCAGCCGCGCCAGCGTCGCCGGGATCTCATGGCGATGGACAACCATGTCGACCATGCCGTGATCCTTGAGATATTCGGCGCGCTGGAAGCCTTCAGGCAGCTTCTCGCGGATGGTCTGCTCAATGACGCGCGGACCCGCGAAACCGATCAGGGCGCCCGGCTCGGCGATGTGGACGTCGCCCAGCATCGCGTAGGACGCGGTGACGCCGCCGGTGGTCGGGTTGGTCAGAACCACGAAATAGGGCAGCCCAGCCGCGCGCAGACGCCTGATCGCGACGGTCGTCCGCGGAAGCTGCATCAGCGAGAGGATGCCCTCCTGCATGCGCGCACCGCCTGAGGCGGCGAACACGACATAGGGGGTCTTCTTCTCGAGCGCGGTCTCGGCGCCCTTGATGAAGGCTTCGCCGGCCGCCATGCCGAGCGAGCCGCCCATGAAGTGGAAGTCCTGCACGGCAATCGTCAGGGGCAGGCCCTGGACGCGGCCGAAGCCGACCTTGAAGGCATCGGCCGCGCCGGTCTTAGCGCGCGCGTCCTTGAGGCGGTCGACATAGCGCTTCTCGTCACGGAACTTCAGCGGATCGACCGCGACCTCAGGCAGCGGGACATCGACCCATTTGCCCTCGTCGAAGGTCAGGCGCAGCCGATCCTGCGCGGTGACGCGCATATGATGGTCGGAGCCCGGAATGACGAAGCCATTGGCCTCGACGTCCTTGTGGAAGACCATCTGCCCGGAATCAGGGCACTTGATCCAGAGGTTCTCGGGGCTCTCGCGCTTGAACAGGGTCTTGATGCGCGGGCGAACGACTTCGGAAATCCAGTTCATCGGATCATCCTTGAAACGTGTGACTGGAGCGGCCGGGTCAGGCCGCCTTGGAGACCGTGCGGATGCCGGCAGCCAGTTCCACAACCAGCGAGGTGACCGCCGAAACCGTCTTGTCCGTGGCCTTGCCGTCCGCATCCAGCGAGAGGCGAACCCGCTCGACGAGCGCGGAGCCGACGACGACCCCGTCGGCGCCCTTCGCGATGGCTGCGGCATCGGCCGCCGTCTTCACGCCAAAGCCGACAGCGACCGGCAGATCGGTGTGGCGCTTGATCCGGGCCACCGCATCGCCGACCGCGTCGTAGCTCACGATCGCGCCACCGGTGACGCCGGTCATCGAGACATAATAGACGAAGCCAGAGGTGTTGCTGAGCACCTTCGGCAGGCGCTTGTCGTCGGTCGTCGGCGTGGCCAGACGGATGAAGCTGATACCGGCCTCAAGAGCCGGCAGGCAGAGCTCCACATCCTCTTCCGGCGGCAGGTCGACAACGATGAGCCCGTCGACGCCGATCCGGCGCGCATCCTGCAGGAAGCGCTCGACGCCATAGGCCCAGATCGGATTGTAGTATCCCATCAGCACGATCGGCGTGTCATGGCCGGCCTTGCGGAAGGACTCGACCATGGCCAGCGTCTTCTTCAGCGTCTGCCCCGCCTTCAAGGCCCGCTGGCCCGCGAGCTGGATCGGGACGCCGTCGGCCATCGGATCGGTGAAGGGCACGCCGAGCTCGATCACATCCGCGCCTGCCTCAGGCAGGGCATTGAGGATCGCGCTTGCGGTCTCGAAATCCGGGTCGCCAGCGGTGACGAAGGTCACCAGCGCTGCCCGACCTTGGGCAGCGCAAGCGGCGAAGCGGGACTGGATGCGGGTCTGGCCGGTCTCTGTCATGAGCGTGCGGTTAGCATGAAGGGGGCGGGCTGGCGAGGGCTCAGGGCGCGATGCGCCAAACCGTACGCAGCGAACTCGTCACCGTGATCTCGCCGGGTTCGACCGAAATCGGCGCAGCACCAGCCGCCATGCGGAAGGCACGAACATCGCCCGCGGCGCGGCCTGGGATTTCGGCTTCAGCCTCGACGATCGAGACCAGCTCGCCGACCTTGACGCCGAGTGCCGTGGCATGGAGTTCGGCCCGCGCACGCGCCGCCTCCGCCGCCTTCAGGCGCGCGGCATCCTTGGCCTTGCTCTCGTCCGCCAGCCCGAAGCTTATGCCGGACATCTCGTTCGCGCCGGCCTTTGCCAGCGCGTCGATCAGCGGACCGGCCTTGGCGAGATCGCGCACGGTGACGGTCAAGCCGGTGCGGGCCTCGTAGCCGTCGATCGTGGCGGCGCGCGGCGGCTTCGGACCAGGAGACATGGAAGGCTGCGTCATGCGCGGCATCAGCGAGACCTGCGAGGTCATCAGATCGGCTGGGGCGATGCCCGCCGCCTTGACGGCTTCGACCAGCCTGGCCAGCGCCGGCGTGTTCTGGGCGAGAGCCTCGGCGGCCGTCTTGCCCTCGCTGACAATGCCGGCCTGCAGGATCGCGATATCGGGCCTGACCCTGACCTCGCCCTCGGTCCGGATGACGATTCCCTCGGCGGGAGCCACCGTGTTCGCGGTCTGGGCCATGACGGGGCCAGACAGAACCAGCATGGCGGCGAGCAGAATCGTCTTCTTCATCGTTTTATCCTCAGGCTATCGGACGGGGCCGGCATCACCGTCCCGCCAGAATCTCCGCCACTTGCGGAATATCCTTGTCGCCACGACCGGAAAGATTGACCACCATCAGGTGGTCCTTCGGCTTTTGCGGCGCAAGCTCGGCTACACGAGCAAGCGCATGTGCCGATTCCAAGGCAGGAATGATGCCTTCGAGCTTGGAGATGAGCTGGAAGGCCTCCAGCGCCTCCTCGTCAGTGGCGGACAGATATTTGACCCGGCCGACATCGTTGAGCCAGGAATGCTCAGGGCCGATGCCGGGATAGTCGAGACCGGCCGAGATCGAGTGCGCATCCTTGATCTGCCCGTCATCATCCATCAGCAGATAGGTGCGGTTGCCATGCAGCACGCCGGGACGCCCGCCCGTCAGCGAGGCCGCATGCAGGCCGCTCGGGATGCCGTGCCCGGCCGCCTCGACGCCATAGATTTCGACCGTGGGATCGTCGAGGAAGGGGTGGAACAGCCCCATGGCGTTCGAGCCGCCGCCGATGCAGGCGATCAGCGAATCCGGCAGGCGCCCCTCGAGTTCCTGCATCTGCTCGCGCGTTTCCCTGCCGATGATCGACTGGAAGTCGCGGACCATGGCGGGATAGGGATGCGGGCCGGCCACCGTGCCGATGCAGTAGAAGGTCGTCGCGACATTGGTCACCCAGTCGCGCAGGGCCTCGTTCATCGCGTCCTTGAGCGTCTTGGTTCCGGATTCGACCGGCACCACGGTGGCGCCCAGCATCTGCATGCGAAAGACGTTCGGCGCCTGACGGGCGACGTCGACCGCGCCCATATAGACGATGCATTCGAGGCCGTAGCGCGCGCAAAGCGTTGCGGTGGCGACGCCGTGCTGACCGGCGCCGGTCTCGGCGATGATGCGCTTCTTGCCCATACGCCGCGCCAGCAGGATCTGGCCGAGCACATTATTGACCTTATGCGAGCCGGTGTGATTCAGCTCTTCACGCTTGAGATAGATCTTTGCGCCACCGAAATGATCCGTCAGGCGCTCGGCCAGATAGAGCGGCGACGGCCGGCCGACATAGTGCTTGAGGCCGCCAGCCATCTCGGCGTGATAGGCCGGATCGGCCTTGGCGGCATCATAGGCCTGTTCCAGTTCCAGGATCAGGGGCATCAACGTTTCGGCAACGAAACGACCGCCGAACATGCCGAAACGGCCGTTCTCGTCGGGCCCGGAACGATAAGTATTCGGATTGCGGGGCGCGTTCATGTCGGGCCTGCCTTCTTCAAATCCTGCGCCGCCTGACGTGCGGCGGCGATGAAATCCCTGATCCGGCGGATATCCTTGACGCCGGGCGCGCTTTCGACGCCGGACGACACATCTACCCCGGCAGGCCGGGCAATGCGGATGGCATCGGCAACATTCGCCGGATCGAGGCCGCCCGATAGCATGAAGCGCAAAGCCGGGTCGAGGCCGGAGAGGATCGTCCAGTCGAAGGGCCGGCCGTGGCCACCGGGATAGGCCGCATCCTTCGGCGGCTTGGCATCGAGCAGGATGCGGTCCGTCACCGCGACATAAGAGGACATGGCGGCAAGATCGGACGGAGCAGCGACACCCAGCGCCTTCATCACGCGAAGACCGGTCGCGGCCTTGAGCGCCAGCGCCTGCTCCGGCGTCTCGCGGCCATGCAGCTGAAGCCAGTCCGGCCTGAGCGCGTCCACGAGTTCCCTTGCCCGCGCCACATCGAAATCCACGATCAGGGCCACGATCTCGGCGCGGCCGCGCGCCATCTCGGCGAGCGCCATCGCGCGAGCCATATCGACGAAGCGCGGACTCTTCGGGTGGAAGACCAGCCCGACCATGTCGGCACCGGCGGCGAGCGCCGCCGCCATCGTCTCACGCGTGGAGAGACCGCAAATCTTGACGGTGAAGGCATCGGAGCTTTGCGACATTCCCCGGCAATAGGACATCTGCCGCGGGCCCGGCAACCTCCATGTCCCCGTGCGCCATGCCCTCTTGCGGCGCGCCCCACTTGCGACATGATCACGAGCGAAGCCAAGCGCGTCGCGGGGGCGACGGCAAAGCGGTCAGGATTGGTCCGGCATGGGGCGGCGCGGTTTCATGGCTCTGGCGGGCCTGCTGGCGATCTTCGGTATCGCCGCGTCGGTCTTCTACGTCCTGAACCAACCCCGGACGCTCAGACTCGCCGTCGGCCCGCTCGGATCGGAGGATGCGCGCATGGCCGCAGGCTTCGTACAGGGGCTCAGCCGCGAAAAATCCTCGATCCGGCTTCGCCTGATCCTCACGGAGGGCTCCGAGGAGAGCGCCAAGCGCGTCGACAGCGGCCAGGCCGATCTCGCCATCATCCGTCCCGATATCGCGCTGCCGGAGAATGCCGACACCGCCCTGATCACCCGCCGCACCTTCCCCTTCCTGATCACCAACAAGGAAACCGCAATCGGGCGTATCGCCGATCTGCGCGGGCGCAGGATCGGCGTGGTGCGTAATCCGGCAGGCAATATCGCGCTGCTCAAGCGCGTGCTGGCGCAATACGAGGTCAAGCCGGAGGAGGTCGAGATCGTCGGGCTGAACTCCGAAGAGATCGTACCCGCCGCGCGCGAACGCAGGATCGATGCGTTCTTTTCGATCAACGCCGTCGGTTCGCGCATCAACAATGACGGCCTGAGCAAGCTCAAATTGGCCTGGGGCGACGACCCGGTCCTCATTCCGATCAGCGCGGCGGATGCGATCACCGCGCGGCACAGATCGATCGAAACCGGAGAGATCGTGCGCGGCGCGCTCGGCGGAGACCCGCCGCGCCCCTCCGAGAGCCTGACGACGATCTCCGTGACCTCACGGCTGGTTGCGGCCCAAAGCCTCGACGACGCCGTCGTCGGGGATCTCGTCAAGGACCTGCTGGCCCTCAGGCTGACGCTGGCGGCCGAGCTCCCGTCGATCCAGGGACTGGAGACACCCTCGACCGACAAGGACACACCGCTGCCGGTTCATCCCGGCGCGGCAGCCTTCATCGACGGCGAGCAGGAAACCTTCTTCGAGCGCTATGGCGACTGGTTCTATCTGGGCGTGATGGCGCTTTCGCTGCTAGGCACCGGTTTCGCCGGCCTGCTCAGCCATGACAGCACGCTCCGCCGACGCAAAGCCATGGCGGGGCTAGACCGGCTTGTCGCGATGCTCTCCGCCATCCGCTCCGAACAGGACGAGACCGCCCTCCAGAATTTCGAACGCACGGCCGATGCGATCCTGGCAGAGGTGCTCTCGAATTTTTCGAGCGGCGATGTCGACGCCAGCGGCCTCGCCGCATACCGGCTCGCCATGGATCAGGTCGGGCGCGCCGTAGCCGAGCGCAGGCAGACCCTTCTCGACGCCGAGGGCACGCCGGCCGCGTGATCCGGCAGCTTCCAGCCCCGCCACTTGGGGCATGCATGAGCATGGCAGTTTGCTTTTATTTCGGTAATTTCCTAAATAACGAAGATGAACATGGTCTTCAAAGCGCTCTCCGACCCGACACGCCGTGAAATCCTGCGGCTGCTGCGCGAACGGGACATGACGGCCGGAGAGATCGCGGCCCGTTTCAACCTCGCCAAACCCACCTTGTCCGGCCATTTCGCCGTCTTGCGCGAGGCGGACCTGATCCAGAGCGACAAGCTCGGCACCACCATCACCTACCGCCTGAACCTGTCCGTGCTCGAAGAGGCAATGTGTCTGTTCCTCGACCATTTCGGGCTCGCTCTCGAACCGAGGCCTCGCGCGGCCAAACCAAAGGACGCTCAATCATGATCCGCTCCACCATGACCCTGAGCCTTGCCGTCCTCGGCAGCATGCTCGTCGCTTCGACCTATGCGTTGATGCACGTGTCGCCCGATGCCCGGATCGCCATTCATTTCGGGATCGACGGCCAGCCAGACGGCTTCGCCGGGCCCTGGGTGGCGTTCCTCAGCCTGCCCGTCATCGCGGGGTTCGTCACGGCACTGTTCGCGCTGCTGCCGCGCATGGAGCCCCGCGCCGACAATCTTGCCCGCTCCGGCAAGGCCTACACCGCAACATGGAGCGCCGTCATGCTCATGCTCGCGGCGTGCCACGCGCTTCTGATTGCGCACGCACTTGGGTATGCGGCCGATGTTCCACGCCTGGTGACCGCGATGCTCGGCCTCTTCCTGGTCGTCACCGGCAATGTCGCAGCCAAGACGCGCTCGATGCAGCTATTTGGCGTCAGGACGCCATGGACGCTTTCGGACGAGCGGGTCTGGCAGAGGACCCACAGGCTCTATGGCTGGGGCTCCGTCTGCCTCGGCCTTGCCCTCTTCGGCCTCGCGCTGGGCGCCGCGGCACCCCTCGTCCTGGCCACGGCCACGCTGCTCGGGCTGGCCGCCCTGATGGCCGCAACCTTCAGCTATTCCTATTGGGTCTGGCGGCAATTGCAGACCACCGCCCGCTGAGTTTCATGCGCCAGCGCTGCCCCTGTTGCCGGGCAGCTGTCGATCAAGGTTGCCCAAACGCCCTCTAGCGTTTATGTGCAGCGCAACGAATTCCATAATCCCATACGAAAGTGAACTGCGCCGGCCGGGCTTTCCGCGCCGGCTCGCGGTCCTGAAAAGGTACCCCACGCATGTCCATGCGAAATATCGCCATCATCGCCCACGTCGATCATGGCAAGACGACTCTGGTCGACAAGCTGCTCCAGCAGTCGGGTACCTATCGCGAAAACCAGCGCGTGATCGAGCGCGTGATGGATTCCAACGAGCTCGAGAAAGAGCGCGGCATCACCATCCTGGCCAAGGCCACTTCCGTGGTCTGGAAGGATACGCGCATCAACATCGTCGACACTCCGGGCCACGCCGATTTCGGCGGCGAGGTCGAGCGCATCCTGAACATGGTCGACTCCGCCATCGTGCTGGTCGACGCGGCCGAAGGCCCGATGCCCCAGACCAAGTTCGTCGTCTCCAAGGCACTGAAGCTTGGCCTGCGCCCGATCGTGGCGATCAACAAGGTCGACAAGCCCGACGCTCGCGTCCAGGAAGTCATCAACGAGGTCTTCGATCTCTTCGCCGCGCTCGACGCCAATGACGAGCAGCTCGATTTCCCGATCCTCTACGGTTCGGGCAAGCAGGGCTGGATGGCGCATGATCCGGCCGGTCCGCAGGACCAGGGCCTTGCCCCGATGTACGACCTGATCCTCAGCCATGTGCCCGAGCCCCGCATCGAGGAAGGCCCGTTCCGGATGCTCGGCACGCTGCTCGAGGCCAACCCCTATCTCGGCCGCATCATCACCGGCCGCGTCGTCTCCGGCACGGCCAAGCCGAACCAGACCATCAAGGTGCTGTCGGGCGACGGTACCGTCGTCGAGACCGGCCGTATCAGCAAGATCCTGGCCTTCCGCGGGCTCGAGCGCACGCCGATCGAAGAAGCCATTCCCGGCGACATCGTCTCGATCGCCGGCCTGGTGAAGGGTTCGGTCGCCGACACCTTCTGCGACCCGTCGGTCGAGACCGCGATCAAGGCGCAGCCGATCGATCCGCCGACCGTGTCGATGACCTTCATGGTCAACGATTCCCCGCTGGCCGGCACCGAGGGCGACAAGGTCACCACCCGCGTCATCCGCGACCGGCTCCTGAAGGAGGCCGAGGGCAATGTCGCGCTCAAGGTCGAGGAAGCCGCCGACAAGGACAGCTACATCGTCTCCGGCCGCGGCGAATTGCAGCTTGCCATCCTGATCGAGCAGATGCGGCGCGAGGGCTTCGAGCTCGGCGTCTCGCGCCCCCGCGTCGTGCTGAAGCGCGGCGAGGACGGCCAGCTGCTCGAGCCGATCGAAGAGGTCGTGATCGACGTCGACGAGGAGCATTCCGGCGTCGTCGTGCAGAAGATGTCGGAGCGCAAGGCCGATATGCTTGAGATGCGGCCTTCGGGCGGCAATCGCCTGCGTCTGGTCTTCCACGCTCCGACCCGCGGCCTGATCGGCTACCAGGGCGAGCTGCTCACCGACACGCGCGGCACCGCCATCATGAACCGGTTGTTTCATGCCTACCTGCCCTACAAGGGCGAGATCGGCGGGCGCCGCAACGGCGTGCTGATCGCGATGGAAACCGGCGAGGCCGTGGCCTATGCACTGTGGAACCTCGAGGATCGCGGCCCGATGATGATCGAGCCCGGCTGGAAGGTCTATCAGGGCATGATCGTCGGCGAGCACACCCGCGAGAACGATCTCGAGGTGAACGTGCTCAAGGGCAAGAAGCTCACCAACATCCGCACCACCTCGAAGGACGAGGCCGTGCGCCTGACACCGCCGATCCGGATGACGCTGGAGCGTTCGCTCGCCTGGATCGACGACGACGAGCTGGTCGAAGTGACGCCGAAGTCGATCCGCCTGCGCAAGGGCGTGCTCGACCCCAACGAGCGCAAGCGCTCGCAGAAGCAGAAGGAAGCGGTGGCGTAACGGCTACTGCAGAATGGCCGGGCCCCTCGCCCGGCCATTTTTCGTTGTGAACGACCTGGCATCTGCGGGCTTCTGCGAACCTGCGCCTCGCGCAGCCCGCGAATGACGATAGCGGCGATTGCCACGTCGCCTTGGCTCTGATCCTCTGCCGCACTCTCTGGGAGGATCACATCATGCTTACCCGCAATCTCGGCCGTACCGGCCTGCGCGTTTCGCTCGTCGGCCTCGGCTGCAACAATTTCGGCGGCCGGATCGATCTCGAGGCGGCCCGCAAGGTCGTCGACAAGGCGATCGAGTGCGGCATCACCCTGTTCGACACTGCCGACATCTATGGCGCGCGCGGCGGCTCGGAGACGGCTCTCGGCGAACTCCTGGGCGCACGCCGCAAGGACATCGTGCTGGCGACCAAGTTCGGCATGGACATGGATGCCGAGGGCATCAAGAAGGGCGGCTCGCGGCGCTATATCGTGGAGGCCGTAGAGGCTTCGCTGAAGCGGCTGAAGACGGACTGGATCGACCTCTACCAGATCCACCGGCCGGACCCGCTGACCCCCATCGAGGAAACGCTGCGCACGCTCGAGGACCTGATCCGCCAAGGCAAGGTGCGCTATATCGGCTGCTCGAACCTGCCGAGCTGGCAGGTCGCCGATGCCTACTGGACGGCGCGCAACCATGGCATCGAGGGCTTTGCCTCCTGCCAGGACGAGTACAGCCTGTTGGTGCGCGGCGCGGAAAAGGAGCTGATTCCGGCTGCCCGCCATTTTGGCATGGGGCTCCTGCCGTATTTCCCGCTCGCGAACGGCATGCTCACCGGCAAATACAAGCGCAATCAGCCGATGCCGGACGGCGCGCGCATGACGCGTGAGGCCCAGCGCGCCAACGAGGTCCTGACCGAGACGAACTGGCAGAAGACCGAGAAGCTCTCCGCCTTCTGCGAGAAGCACGGCAAGACGATGGTCGAGCTGGCCTTCTCCTGGCTGGCGGCTCAGCCCGTCGTTTCCAGCGTCATCGCGGGCGCCACCAGGCCCGAGCAGATCGAAGCCAATGTGGAGGCCGCGAGCTGGACGCTCAATGCCGATGAACTGGCTGAGATCGACGCGATCACCGCGTAAGCCGGCGGGGCCCCTGAGCCCAGATAGGGTCCGTCATGGCCAAGTCCGCTCCGACCATGCGCGCCCCTCGCCAATCGAGGCTCCGACCCAGTCAAAGGAAACTCGCGATCTCCTCCAGCGGCTTCTTGCCGATCGCCGGAACGAGGCAGTCATCGGCGGGATAGCCGACGACGAGCAGGATCAACGCCTTCTCATTGTCCGGCCGCCCGCAGATCTCGTTCAGGAAATTCATCGGCGCCGGCGTATGGGTCAGGGTCGCGAGCCCGGCATCGTGCAGCGCCGCAATCAGGAAGCCGGTCGCGATGCCGACCGATTCCGGTACGTAATAGTGCTTCACCTTGCGGCCCTGCGCATCATAACCCCAGCGTTGCGCAAAGATTGCGATCAGCCAGGGTGCCTCTTCGAGGAAGGGCTTGCTGTCGTCGGTGCCGAGATGGGCAAGCGCACCGAGCCATTCCTCGCCGGCCCGACCGGCATAGAAGGCACGCTCCTCCTCTTCCGCCCCCTCTCGGATCAGCTTCTTGCGCTCCGGATCGGAGATGCAGACGAAGGTCCAGGGCTGCTGGTTCGCACCGGACGGAGCGGTTCCGGCGGCCCGAACCGCCGTCTCGATCAGTTCGCGCGCAACCGGCCGCTGCGAATAGTCGCGCACCGTGCGGCGCTTGCGCATGCGGGCAAGGAAGGCCTCGGCGCGCCCCTGCATCTGATCCTCGGGAACCCCCTCGAAAACCAGAGGCATGGTGACGTAGGGACTCATGACGTTTCGCTCCTGACGTGTTTTGGCGCAGCTTGCTGCGAATCGCGCCCCGGATGCAATGGACCCGGCCGCGCCGCCCGCATAAGGTCCGCGCCATGAGCACGACCGCACCAGACCTCAAGCCCGGCGACCATCTCTTTCTCGTCGACGGCTCGAACTTCATCTTCCGCGCCTATTTCCAGTCGATCAATCAGGACCGGAAGTATCTTTCGCGCTCGGATGGACTGCCCTCCGGCGCAGTGAGGCTGTTTGCGACCAAGCTCTTCCAGTTCGTGCGCGAGGGCGTGCTCGGCGTGAAGCCGACCCACCTCGCCATCGTCTTCGACAAGACGGAGAACTCGTTCCGCAAGGCTCTCTACCCGGCCTATAAGGGCAATCGCTCCGAGCCCCCGGCCGACCTGATTCCGCAGTTCCCGCTGATGCGAGAGGCGGTCCGTGCCTTCGGCCTGATCCCGGTCGAGCAGGATGTCTACGAGGCCGACGACCTGATCGCGACCTATGCCAGGCAGGCGCGCGAGGCTGGGGCCGACGTGCTGATCGTCTCGGCCGACAAGGACCTGATGCAACTCGTGCGGCCGGGCGTCGCCATGTACGACCCTGCCTCCGGCGACGCATCGAAGGGCAAGGGCTTTCGTGCCGAGCGCAAGATCGGCGAGCCCGAGGTGGTCGAGTATTTCGGCGTGACGCCCGACAAGGTCGTCGACGTGCAGGCGCTTGCCGGCGATGCCACCGACAATGTGCCGGGCGCACCCGGGATCGGCATCAAGACCGCTGCCCAGCTCATCGGCGAGTTCGGCGATCTGGAGACGTTGCTGGCGCGCGCCGGCGAGATCAAGCAGCCGAAGCGCCGGGAGACGCTGACCAATCCCGAGGTGGTCGAGAAGGTCCGGATCTCGCACAAGCTCGTCACCCTGGTCGACGATGTCGCGGTCGAGACACCGCTTGCCGACCTGACACTGAACCAGCCCGATCCGGCCAGGCTGGTCGCCTTTCTCAAGGCGATGGAGTTCACCACCATCACCAAGCGCGTTGCCGAGGCCTACGAGGTCGATGTCGCGGCAGTCGACCCCGACCCGGCGCTCGCACCCGGCGGATCGCGTGCAGCCGAGCTCAAGGCGCTCTATGCCGGCACGGACGGACCGGCCGGTGACGCGATCGCCGCCACGACCAACGGAACGGTCGCGGCTCCAGGCTCGGCGCAAGCGCCCATCGCGGCAGCCTCCGCGACAGATGGCTGGATGAAGCCGACCGATCTCGTGGCACAGCGGCGCGACGAGGTCGCGAAGCTGCCGATCGACCGCTCGACCTATGAATGCGTGCGCACGCTCGCCGATCTCCAGCGCTGGATCGCGTGGTCCTATGAGGCCGGCCAGGTCGCGCTCGACACCGAGACGAACTCGCTTGATGCGATGCAGGCCGATCTCATCGGCATCTCGCTCGCCGTCGCGCCAGGCCGCGCCTGCTATATCCCGTTGCAGCATCGCGGCGGCACCGACCTGTTCGGCGGTGGTATGCTGGAGGGCCAGATTCCCGTCGCCGACGCAGTCGCGGCGCTGAAACCGCTGCTTGCCGATAGCGGCGTGCTGAAGATCGGCCAGAACCTGAAATACGACCTGCTCGTCCTGCAGCGTCACGGGCTCGCCGTGTCCCCGATCGAGGACACGATGCTGATCTCCTATGCGCTCGATGCCGGCAATAACAGCCACGGCATGGACAAGCTCTCGGAGCTGCATCTTGGCCACGAGACCATCCCCTATTCGCAGGTCGCGGGCACCGGCAAGGCACAGGTGACCTTCGACAAGATCGATCTGGAAAAGGCGACCGCCTATGCGGCGGAGGATGCCGACGTCACCTTGCGGCTCTGGCGCGCGCTCCGGCCCCGCCTGACAGCCGAAAGCAAGACCACCGTCTATGAGACGCTCGAACGGCCCCTGGTCGCCGTTCTCGCGCGCATGGAAGGCCGCGGCATCGCCATCGACCGGCAGATCCTGTCGCGGCTCTCGGGCGACTTCGCGCAGGGGCTCGCGCGGCTCGAGGATGAGATCTACGAGATCGCCGGCGAGAAGTTCACGATCGGCAGTCCCAAGCAGCTCGGTGACATCCTGTTCGGCAAGATGGGACTCGCTGGCGCCAAGAAGACCGCGACCGGACAATGGGCGACCGGCGCCGGCGTACTCGAAGATCTCGCAGAGCAGGGCCACCCGCTGCCGTCGAAGATCCTGGAATGGCGCCAGCTCGCCAAGCTGAAGTCGACCTATACCGATTCACTGCCGGCCTACGTGAACCCGGCGACCAACCGGGTGCACACGTCCTATGCCCTGGCTGCGACGACGACGGGGCGGCTCTCCTCCTCTGAGCCCAATCTCCAGAACATCCCGATCCGCACCGAAGCGGGTCGCAAGATCCGCACGGCCTTCATTCCGGAGAAGGGTCACAAACTGATCTCGGCCGACTACAGCCAGATCGAGTTGCGCCTTCTCGCCCATATCGCGGACATACCGCAGCTCCGGCAGGCCTTTGCCGACGGCATCGACATCCACGCCATGACCGCGTCGGAAATGTTTGGCGTGCCGGTCGCGGGCATGCCGAGCGAGGTGCGCAGGCGGGCCAAGGCGATCAATTTCGGCATCATCTACGGCATCTCGGCCTTCGGCCTCGCCAATCAGCTCGGCATCGGGCGCGAGGAAGCGGGCGCCTATATCCGCAAGTATTTCGAGCGCTTCCCCGGCATCCGCGACTATATGGATCAGACCAAGACGGCGGTCAGAGCGAACGGTCATGTCACCACGATTTTCGGCCGGGTCTGCCATTTCCCGGCCGTCGCCTCGAAGAACCCGTCCGAGCGCGCCTTTGTCGAGCGTCAGGCGATCAACGCACCGATCCAGGGCTCGGCGGCCGACATCATCCGCCGTGCCATGATCCGGATGGAAGGAGCCCTGACTGAGGCCAGGCTCGATGCCCGCATGCTGCTGCAGGTGCATGACGAGCTCGTTTTCGAAGTGCCAGACGCGCAGGTCGAGGCAACCTTGCCGGTGATCACCAAGGTGATGGTTGAGGCGCCGCACCCGGCGGTACAGCTGCGAGTGCCGCTCCAGGTCGATGCGCGCGCGGCCGGCAATTGGGACGAGGCGCACTGACCGAGAGCCAGACCGGGCGGGAACCAGAGCGGCCGCACTGACGTTATCGTTCCGTCGTGCCTCGGCGCGCGCGGGGGTAACGCATCATGCTCAACACGTCGGCCTGGAGGCCTTTTCCGCGCTATATGGTGGAGCCTGAGGTCGTTGAGGAGGAGAGCGGCCGCACCGTCACGCCTTACGAGCATGACCTGATCCTGCGTTATGCCATCGTCGGCATTTTCGTGATCCTAGCCACTGCGGCACTCTCCATCACCAAGGTTATTGCCCTGCCTGTCACCGCGGGGGTGATCTTCGGCCTCGTGCTCGGCCCGGTCGTCGACTGGCTGGTGCGCCATGGCGTGCCGCAGCTCCTGGCTGCCTTTATCGTGGTCCTTGTCGGCGTGTTGCTCCTGATCGGTTCCCTGACGGTGCTGGCAGTGCCGATCGCAAGCTGGAGCGATCAGTTCCCGGCCATGCTGGCCGCGCTGCGCTCGAAACTGGCCGGCGTCCTTGTCTTCATGGACGAATTCAAGAAGATGGCGGCCAGCCTCTCCGGCAAGAGCGGCGTGGAACTGAACGTCTCACAAGGCAATCCGCTCTTCGATATCGCGCTCGGCTCCTCCACTGCCGCCGGCGGGCTGCTGATCTTCGTGGCGACAGTGTATTTCTGGCTGGCGACCCGCCGGATTTTCAAGGCGCGCGTCCTCAGGCTCTGCCTCGGCCATGGCGCACGCCGGTCCGCCGGATCCTTCTTCGAGGAGATCGAAGTGCGGGTCGCCCGCTATTTCGGCCTCGTCACTCTGATCAATCTCGGCGTGGGCCTGGCCTCGATGGCGATCGCCTGGCTCGCTGGACTCCCCTTTCCGGTGTTCTGGGGTGCGCTCGCCTTCCTCCTCAACTATCTCGCCTTCATTGGCCCGATCATCGTCACAGTGATGCTGTTTGCCGGCGCCCTGCTCGATGCGCCTTCGCTCCTCAGCGCGGCCTGGCCGGCAGCCACCTATTTCGTGCTCCACCTTCTCGAGGGGAACGCGATCACCCCCGTCTTCGTTGGCCGTACGCTGACGGTGTCGCCCTTCCTGGTCTTCATCGGCTTCATCTTCTGGCTCTGGCTCTGGGGGCCGGCAGGCGCAGTGCTCTCGACTCCGATCCTCCTCGTTGCCATGGTGGCGCAAGAGGAGTTCGCGCGGTATCGCAAGACGCAGCTTGACGACGCTGGCGAGGAGACCAAACCGGCTTAACGGCCGGGCTGATCACCGAGCAGTTCGCGGAACCGGAGCGAGGATGGCGCGTTGCCACCATGACGCGTCGATTTCTCGACGGAACCGGTTTTCCAGACATAGGGAACGACAGACATGGCCAAGACCGCCACTTCCGCGAAGCGTCAGGCGGAGACCTCCGTCAAGAGCGCCGGGGATGAGATCGCAGCCGGCGCCGACGACATCGCCAAGCGCGCGACTACAGCCGGGCGCCGCGTTCGCGGCGAAGCCGAGAATGTCGAGGAGAGCCTGTCTCGCAGCGCCGAAGACCTCGCGGCGACGGTGAGCGAAAAGCTCAGGGCCGTCGGGGTCGATACCGACAAGATGGTCGACGTCGCCAAGGAGCAGGCGACCGAATTGCAGCGCCTGATCGTCGCGGAAATTCAGGAACGCCCGTTGCGCGCGCTTGGCGTGGCCGCAGCGGTCGGTCTGTTCGTCGGCTTCCTTTCGGCACGCTGAGATCATGATCGGGGGGCTGGGAGCACTGCTGGCGTCGGAAATCCGCGGCAGGGTGAAGCGCAATATCGTCGTCTACGGCCTGTACGGGTTGGCGGTCCTGCTGATGATCTGCGCCGTCGGCTTCGCGCTCGGCGCCCTGCATGCGGTGCTGGAGCTGCATTATGGCAAGGTCCAGGCGAGCCTGATCATCGCCGGCGGGCTGGTTATTGCCGGTCTGCTGGTCTTCGCGATCGCGGCTTTCATCAACAGCCGTCGCCGGCCGCCCCCGCCCTTCGCTGCAACCGCCCTGGCCGCCGCTCCGGTCGCGGCCTCGCTGCTGAGCTCCCGCAAGAAGTGGAGCACCGTTCTCGTCGGCGGCGTGGTGATCCTGGGCGCGATCCTCGGACGTCAGCTTTTCAAGGGGGACGATGGCGCCGAGGGAGAGAGCTGAGAACCTCGCTTCGGAGCCCCGTCGCGGCGTCCTCATAGGCGTAGCGCGGCCCTGAGGATGGACGATCCTGTCTTTTTACATAGGGATTGTGACTTCGGTCGGCTATCACGGTGCCCATGTCCGCCCAAGCAAGGCCGCAAGGCCCGATCTTTCTATCGCCATTGCCGACGCTGGCCCGGCGGCTGCGCTCCGCGACCACGACCATTGCTGCTATCACCGTCGTCGGGGTTGCGATCATCCTGGCGGCCTGGATCAATTCGCAAGCGATCGAAACATCGCGCGAGGTGGCTCATTCGGTCGAGATTCGCGAACAGGCCGAACGCCTGCTCGGGCACATGCGGGATGCTGAAACCGGGCAGCGCGGCTATATGCTGACTGGTACGACACCTTACCTTGCCCCCTATACCTCTGGCCGCGCGGCCGCTCCGTCCGACCTCGAAGCGCTTGAGCGCCTCGTCTCCGACGACAAGCAGCAGAGCGAGCGGGTGGCCTTGGTGCGCGCCCAGATGGCCCGCAAATTCGAGGAACTCGAGGCAGCGATAGCGCTTGCTCGCGAAGGCCGGCAGGCTGAGGCGCTGGCGCAAATCCGCGACGGGCACGGCATTGCGGCGATGGACGAACTCCGCGGGACAATCCAGCAGATCCAGCTCGCCGAGAATATCAAGCTGGTCGCCTTAAGCAGCCGTGAGGAGCGCCGCCGGCTCTGGGCAAGCATCGGAATCGTGGTGGCGCTGGCAGGGCTCGCATTCGCGGCATGGCTGCAGGTCCGTACGCGCCAGCGCCGCTCTGCAGCGCTCGCGATGACCAATACGGAACTCGAACAGATCGTCAGTGAGCGCACGCAGCAGCTCGAAGCGGAGCGATTGCGCATCGAGGCGCTTCTGCGTGACGTCAACCACCGCGTTGGCAACAACCTCGCCATGGTTTCCGCGCTGCTCAATGTTCAGAGCCGGCAGACGCGCGAGCCAGCGGTGAAGGCGGCCCTCGCCCAGGCGCAATCGCGCATCCAGGCGATCGCCGCCGGACAGCGCCGGCTGCGTCTCGACATCGAGACCGACGAGATCGACGCCCGGCCCTATATGGAGGACCTGCTGGACGAGATCGGCAAGGCGGCGGAGGGCCGCCCCATCTCGATAGATCTCGATATGGATTCGATCCGGCTGCCCGGGCGCGACGCGGTCTCCTTCGTGGTGATCGTCAACGAGCTCGTCACCAACGCGATCAAACATGCCTTTCCCGGGAACATGACCGGGCGGGTCGTCATTCGCTTCGGCAGAGGTGACGGCACCGAAGCCCCGACACTCGTCCTGACGATCGAAGATGACGGCGTTGGAATGCCGCCCCAGGCCGAGGCCAAGGGGCTGGGTCAGACGGTCATTGCGAGCCTGTTGCGCAGCATGCGGGCAACCATGGATGTCGCCGCCCGCACCCCGGGCACAGAGCGCCCTGGAACCCGGGTCACGTTGATATTCCCTAAGAGAGACTGAGCGCAACGTGAGCTGAACCGACCGCGGGAGCTGCCCGGAACGGAGCCGCCGGGTGCCGTCAGTTCGCCTTCAACGCCCGAGATACGAAGCTTGCAATCTCGCGCGTCGAGAATGGCTTGCGCAGAAAACGCACCTGGCGCAACGCGTCCGGCACATCGCCCGGTGTCGCACCGGACACGAACGCGATCGGCGTCCCCTTGCTGAGCAGGCTCTTGGCAACGTCGAACGTCTTGCCGCCGACAACGTCGATGTCCAGCAATGCGCAGGAAACCGGCGAGCCGATGGCGCGCCGAGCCTCCTCGACGGAACCGACAATGATGAGCTCGGCATCCTCGCCGAGCTTGTCCATCACGGCATACTCGATATCCATCGCGATGAACGGGTCGTCCTCGACGATCAGGATGCGGATCTGGCTCATCAATCCCGCGTCCTTTCTCGACCTGCCATGGAACTTTCGCCTCTGGGTGAAGAACGCGGCGAAGCATGGCGTTGTTCCGGCACGCGGGACGCACCGCGACGGAAAGCTCCAAATTGAGCTAAACATGCGGCAAGAAGGTTATCGAAGCGTAACCCTTTGCAGAAGCCTCTCCGTCTTGAGCAAGTTGCGAGACATCAGCGGCGCCCACGCGACGGAGAAGACGACGGCGCGAGCGTAAGCTCGAGACCGGTAACGCCGACGGCGACATTGAAGCCGCGCAGGGTCTGCAGTGAGAGAGGCTGCAGCGTGACATCCTTCTCGACGCCGCCGATGAGCATGTTCACCGATCCTCCCGTCCCCGCCGAAGCGCCGGCGCTTGCGCCAACATAAGTGCCCGCCAACGCCCCCAGAGGGGCTCGCGCATAGGGACCAAAGACACGCCAGCCCATGCTGCTGCGCTTGAACGAGCCGACATCGAGCCCGAAACCGCGCACAACGCCGGTATAGCGCTGCACGGGCCCGCGGCGCGGCGTAAAGCGGCACTCCATGGGCTTCTGCGATGTCACGATAAGGTTGAGTGCGCCGCCGACATGGCAACTCAGCCGACCTGCCGGGGCCCCGCTCTGCGCGTTCGCAGCCGTGGTTGTAAGAGCGCTCAAAGCGGCAACGCAGAACGCGGTTGCGGCGACAATTTTGGCAGGCCGATGGATCATGACGAATCTCCTGACAACATGGTTACCAAAAAATGCCGCAATAGCTCCACAGTTCCCAATCAGTCTGGAACCTAGGCAGGAGCGTTGCGTTCCAATTCCGCCCCTGGACGGAAACGTGAGATGTTCACTCGTATTAGCCCTCCTCTGCAAGCGACGCTGATCCCGACAGGCAGCGAGCCGGATCGGCTCCCTCCCTTTTGGGAACTTGAGGATTTGATTGCGTCGGGATTCGACCAAACCACGGCGCTCGATATTCTCGCGATCCGCCGCGCGCAGGCCGAGACCGGCCGGGTTCCTGTGGCCCTGTTTCGCCCAAGCGATCCCTGGCGGCTCACCCGCGTCGAACTCGACGAAATCTCCGACAACGTCGCTTGAGCGACGGCACACCGTCATTGGCAGAAGCGCGCCGCGGCTGAGCGGCGCGGCTGAATATCGACATGCAGATGATTGGCATGGGCGGCGTCCGAGCCCGGGCCTAGGCTGGTCGCGAAAGCCCCGCACGCCGATTGCCTCACCGACTTCAAAAAACGGTCCTGAGCCAATCCTGCCGGCTTCTCGACCATGACACGAACGCTGCCCGACCGTTCCTCGCCCATGACAAAAGCGAAGATATCGAGCGCCTGACCCGTCGCATGCTCACTGACCGGGCCGGCCGTCGAGCGGTTGCGCCGACGGCACTCATAGCCACCTCCAACCTGAAGACGCGAGAGATCCCGCCCAAAATGCCCTCGGGCGAGGGGCTGGACGGTATCGTCAAGCCACTGCGAAACCGTCGTCGCCATGGCACAGCTGATCGTGACCGGCGGCGCGAAGACAACCTTCCCCGGCCCGTCGCTCGCACGGTAGGCAAGCGCCTCCACGACGACCGGCTCCTGCACCCGGCAGGCCGGGTCCGTTGCCCGGTACTGCTTCGCATCGGGTTGACGAATGCGATTGCCCGCGATGGCTGCCAATGCCCGCATGCAGGCGCCGTCTCCGGGCGGAGTAGGAGTAGAGGTGACGGGTGACTGCGGTTCGACCGGCTTCGCAGGCGACTGTTCCGCGGGAGCCGACACGGAGGGCAGCGCAGGCGAAGGTATAGCCAAATCCCGAGGGCGCGGTGGCGGCACGCCAATGGGCGCAGAGCGCTCCGTCTGAGTTCGTGGGGCCGGCTCGGCCTTGGAAGGCGTGCCAAGGGGCAACATGGCGGCCACCGCGCCAATGCAGCACACCCGCACTACCAGCCCCATGCCCCTGGACGTCATCGCAGCATTCCCTCCTTCAATCAGGCCCCGTCACGATTTCAGCAGGGAGAGGCGCAAGCGGTGCAACGACGAGAAGGACAGCCAGAGTGATCAGCGCGCTGGTTCCCACGTAACTGCCAAATAAAATGGATGCGTCCGTCGTAAGCGGAAAGATATCGAGCAGAATCATCCTTGTCGTTCTCGGCGTCCTTCAAATTTCGGAACGCACCTGAGGCAACGCGGGGTGTGTAAAACTTGTTCCCTTCACCACTCGTCCGCCCCGGGCCACCAAGGCGGAACTTTTGCGGCGGCAGAACCGTTGCTTCAACGATGCATGTTGAATTCTGAGGTTTCTCGATGTCCGGGTGGGCCGTGACATTCCTGATCGCAGCGCTTGTTGCGGCGATGCTGGCTTTTGGCGGTGTGCCGGGGCTGGCGACAATGGCCGCAAGGATCGTTTTCTTCGCTGCGCTCGCCGGAGCGGCCATCACCGGCCTGATTGCAATAACCAAGGGGCGGCGGTCGTGAGGCGGCCACGCGCCACGAGAGATGTCATGAAATGGATTGCGCCGATGATCGTCGCCTTGCCGTTTCCGGCACTTCTGATCGTCTATTTTCTGGGCTGGTAAGACGCACGAAAAAGGGTCCGTTGCGCCATGACGCCACGGACCCGCTGTCATACTGAGCTGTATCAGGCGGCCTTGCGACCGGCGCGCCGGTCAAAGAACAGCGCCTGACTGATCGCCGCCTTCACCGCTTCCGGCTGGAATGGCTTGGTGATCAGGAAGGCAGGCTCGGGCCGGTCTCCGGTCAGCAGGCGTTCCGGATAGGCCGTGATGAAGATCACCGGGACGTCGATTGCGCTCAGGATCTCATTGACGGCTTCGAGGCCGGAACTGCCGTCAGCAAGCTGGATGTCGGCCAGCACCAGGCCCGGCCGCTTCTTCGCGACAGATGCGATCGCCTCGCGATGAGTCCGGGCGACACCGGTCACCGTATGTCCGAGCTCTTCGACCATCGTTTCGATATCGAGCGCGATGATGGGCTCGTCTTCGATGATCAGCACGTCGGTGGCGACCTGATCGGCGATTTCCTGTCCCGCGACCTGGACGAGATTTGCCACTTCCGCCGCGGAGACCTCCATGATCGCAGCGACCTCATCGAGCGAAAAGCCCTCAACGGTGCGCAGCAGGAAGGCCTGCCGTGGACGCGGCGTCAGCGCACTGAGATTGCGCTCGGCCGACGAGCGCTCCACACCGCCCGAAGACTGGTTGTTGATGCCGACCGACGACCAGAGCTTCAGGAAAGTCCTGTACAGTCCGGTGCGGGCATCGACGTCCCGCGGAAAGGAATTTGGATCGACGACGAGCGCTTCGAGCATTTCAACGACATAGGCATCGCCACTCGCCTGCGTGCCGTTCAGAGCTCGCGCGAAGCGGCGCAGATAGGGCAGATGCGGGGCAATTTCCTTCGCAATCGACATTGATTGGTCCTTCTTCAACCTGCCGAAAGTGAGCACCCGCAACGTGTTTCTGACAAGCAATTTATTTTACGATTTGCCCGGAACTTTTCTGAAACTAGACCGTTATCTGGCAGCATACGTGTCAATGATGCTCCCGGCGGATCATGATCGGCCGGGATGTTGATGACGGTTGAACAGGGCAATCCGGCCGCCCCTGCAGCAAGAGCGGAGCGGTGTCGGCGCGAGGGTATGATGAGTGGTATGAAGATCGAGATGCCAGAGCCGAACGGGGGCGAAGAGACGGATTTCGAAGCCATTCTGGACCCCAGGGTTCAGGAGTCGATCGGCCGGTCGCTGAAGGCGCATTACGACGATCTGATCAACGCACCCATCCCCGACAAATTCCTGGTTCTGCTGGCGMAGCTGGAAGCCAAGGAAAGCCGTTCATCCGCTGAGGAAGCAAGTGATGAGCGCCCCTGAATTCAAGGACGGCCTGATCAAGGAAATCCCGAACCTGCGTGCCTTTGCGGCGTCGCTTTCGGGTTCGATGCAGCTCGCGGACGATCTGGTGCAGGACACCCTGCTCAAGGCCTGGGGCAATTCGGACAAGTTCGAACCGGGCACCAGCCTGCGCGCCTGGCTCTTTACCATCCTGCGCAACACCTACTACTCGCTTTACCGCAAGCGCGGCCGCGAGGTGCAGGACAGTGAAGGCACCTATGCCGAGCGCATGGCGGTGCACGGCAACCAGGAGAGCCATCTCGATCTTGCAGATTTCCGCAAGGCTCTGGCCAAGCTTCCGGAGGAGCAGCGGGAAGTGCTGATCATGGTCGGCGCAACGGGCCTTTCCTATGAGGAGGCTGCTGAAATCTGCGGCGTCGCGATCGGCACCATCAAGAGCCGCGTCAACAGGGCGCGCACCAAGCTTGCGGAGCTGCTGTCGATCAAAGGTCTCGATGATCTCGGGCCCGATCGTCAGAGCGCGGCGGCGGTTCACAGGACCAGCTCCGAACCCATCCGACCCTAATGCGACTGGCGCGGTTCAAGACCGTCCGCGGCAGGCTTCTCGCCCTGCTGGTCGCAATCGCGTTGCCGATCGCCTGCCTGTCGGCGATCGCGGCGATCACGACCTATCGAACGGTCATCGCCTCAATTCAGACTTTCCAGATCCGCACGGCGGACGACTATGCCGTGCGCGCTCGCGTCTGGTATCGCGGCGCCTTGCGCTCGTTGCTGACGGCGGCCGCGGCCGTCGGCACGTCGAGCAGCGGGGATTGCGATGCGGCCGCCCAAGAGATTCTGAAGCGGGTAACCGGCTACAGCGCCCTTCACCTCAAGATGCGCAACGGCGAGATCTGCTCGGTCTCGCTCGATCCGCATGTCACGTCTGCCAAGCTTGCCGCGACCGCAGAGCGACTGAGCGCCAAACCACCGGTCCGCATCTGGGCAGGCACGGAACTGGCGACCGTGCGTTATGACGATCTCATCCTCGATCGGCAGCGCTATCTCGCAGTCTATGCTCATAGTAACGATCCCGAACAGCCTGCGCAGGAAGCTCTGCTGCTCGCCGACTCCGACCTGCTCAACAAGGTCTTCGACCTCGGCGAGAGCGATGAAAGCCTTGCGGTCGCGCTGATCCATCGGGGCAGCGGAATCGTCACCAGCCGGGGAGCCGATGAAGGCGACGAGTCCTGGCTGCCGGCGCAGGAAGTGGTGCCCGAGGTCAAGGCCCGCTGGGAGGCGGCAAGCAGGGCCGGACCCAACCGCGCCTATGCCGCCCGCATGGTTGCCGAGCCTGACCTCTATGTGATCGCGAGTTTCGACAACGCAGCCGAACGTGCGGCCCAGACGCAGTTCCTCATTTTGCTGCTGACCCCGCTCCTCACCCTCGCCTTGCTCTGCTTCGTCTACCTGCGCGCAATCGACCGGCATTGCGTGCGCTGGCTGCGCGGCATCGAAACGGCGGCCAGGACACGTGCGAAACTCTCGAGTGCCCGGGCCCCGATTGCGGCGGATATGCCGAGCGACATGCGGAGCGTGGCGGAGGCCTTCAATGCGATGGTCGAGGAGGAGGAGGTGCGGCAGCGCAAGCTCTCGAACGCCCTCGACGACAATCGCTTCCTGGTGCGCGAGCTGCATCACCGGGTGAAGAACAGCCTGCAGGTCGTCCAGAGTTATATCGGGCTGACCAAGCGCGATTCCCGCGGCGAAGCCAGGCTAGCGCTCGCCGACGCCGAATGCCGCGTCCACGTCCTCTCGGCAGCCTATCGCTTCACGCTCGCCGATGGAGAAATGCAGCCTGTCCGCGTCGACCTGTTCCTCGACGACGTCATGACGATGATCTCGAACCTCATCCGCCGCCGCGACCAGGGCCTGATCAGCCAGATCGAGACCATGTCGTCCCTTTCTGTCGACCGGATCATTCCGCTCGGCTTCCTGATCGTCGACGTGGTGGGGCGCGCCTTGCGGCACGGACCGGGCCTCACCGTGACGGTCACCGCTACCGATATCGATGAGGAGACCATCGAGATCAGCATCAAGGCGGATCGCGAGATCGACCATGCCGAGCCCCCCAAGCTCTTCGCCGGTCTCCTGACACAGATCGCGGCGACCGAGGTCTCCGCGCCGGGCGGGCGCTCACTGGGCTCCTGGCGCATCGTGCATCGGGACTGAGCCTGCTCAGCAGGCGTCCGTCTCGACCGGCTCGATGCTGACCCCAACGTTCAAGCCAAGGAAGGCTCCGGCGAGCCCGGTATAGCTGCCGGAGACCGGCGATGCGTCCTCAGGAACGCGGGCGACGGCGATGCGCAGCAATTGGCGGTCCGCCACCAGATCATTGGTCGGATCGAACTCGACCCAGCCGTCGAAGGGGATGAAGACGTCGGCCCAAGCATGCGTCAGGCCGGCCGGTGAGACGAGGCCGCCGCCTTCCAGGGTACGCTCGTGAATATAACCGGTCACGAACCGGGCAGCGAAGCCCAGGCGGCGCGCCAGCTCGATAAACAGCCACGCATAGTCACGGCAGGAGCCGCTCCCCAGCTGTAGTGTGTCGAGCGGGTGTTGTGTGCCCTCGTCATAGCGAATGGCGTAGCTCAATGCGTCATTGATGGCATGAGCGAGATCCCGCAACAGGTGCCCGGTGCCGGTGCCGCTCCGCGCGCGAAAGGCGAGAAGCCATTGGTCGAGGGCGCCATCCGGATCGGCGCTCGCCAGAGCCAGATAGGGCTGTAGCGCCGCGCGTTCGGAGGGGGTGTAGACAACCCCCGTCATGGCCGCGTCCGACGCGAGCACCGGGCTCGGAAGGGCCGGTCCGAAGCGCTCGACCACCAGTTCGCTGACGATGTCGAGGCTGTCGGCCTGCCCCTCGAAGCTCGCGATGGCAACCGAATTGCCATAGGCATCATGCATCCAGCGCAACTGCGCCGCCGGAGTGATGCTGAGCGCGGTTTCCACGACGCGCAGGTCGAAACTGTCCCGCGGCCTCAGCATCAGGCGATGCGGTCCGAACCCGACCGGCTGGGCGTAGCGATAGGTCGTCGCGTGACGGATACGCAGCTGCACAGAACCCTCCCGGCCAAGCGATGCGCCTCATGGCAGTCAGCGCGGCCACGGACAAAACAAGCCGCCCGAAGGCGGCTTCACGCGTGACAAGCGCGCGGGGCTCCCGTCGCACCGCGACCGAGCGCCCCTGATTGCGCTATCCCGCAGTAGGTTCCGGCTCAGCGAATAACGCTGGCGATCGGCCCGGCCACGCGAGCCTCCTGGGAGCTCGCGATGGCGCGCTTGGTCCGATCGGCGACCCTCTGGGCGGGATCCACCGATGCCAGCTGGCTATCCGTCGGGACGTTGTTTCGAATCTTGGCCTCCGCGACGGAGGTCGAACTTTGATCGGTCGCGCTCTGGAGAGCCGAGCCGAAGGTCAGCGTGGCCACCACCGCGCCCATGATTCCAAAGAAGGCGAAGGCGCGTTTGATGGGGGCAAGGCTGTCATTCAACATCTGTCTCTCCCTACGCCACGACCGGTCACCATTGACCGGTTTACGTCGAAGAGAACGCGACGCCGCCCGTTCGGTTCCCGTTGTGCGGGTGGCAGCGATCACGAAACCGGGAGCGGCGGTTCAGGCCTCCTCGTCCTCGTTGGCGGGCTGACGGCTGCGAAACAGCCGCCAGAGCGACTTCCCGATCCGGCGCGAGCTCAAATGCGCGCCGGCGAGACGCTTCTCCAGGGTGATCTTGCGGTCATGGAAATCCTCGAGGCCGGGGCGGTGACCGACACTGATGACTGTCGCGTGTGCGAGCTCGCCTTCGAACAGTCCAAGGAGCGAATTCTGGCTGTCCTCATCGAGGGCCGAAGTCGCCTCGTCCATGATGATGATATCGGGCTTCTGGATCAGCAAGCGCACGAAGGCGACGCGCTGACGCTCGCCGCCGGACAGGACGCGATCCCAATTATCCTCCTCGTTCAGGCGCTTGGCCATGTAGGCCAGGCCGCAGCGCCGAAGGGCGGCAATGATGGTCTCGTCGCTGACGGGGATGTCGGAATCGGGATAGAGCAGGACTGTCCTGAAATTGCCGAGGGGCAAGTAGGGCTTCTGCGGCACGAAGGCGATGCTCTTGCCGCGAGGCACCTGGATCGAGCCTGAACCCCAGGGCCAGAGGCCGGCCAGCGACCGGATCAGCGTGCTCTTGCCGGAGCCGCTCTCGCCAACGATCAGAACTTTCTCGCCGAGTTCGATGATAACCGTCGCGTCTGCGATGACGATGCGCCCATTGCTGTGCGCCAGCGAGAGCTCCTTGATATGAATCGCGCCGTCATCACTCTCGCCGAGCGAGATCTGGGTCTCGCCGACCATGATCGTGCCGACATCGAGCGCCTCCAGCTCTTCGACAAGCTCGTCGACCCGAATGACGGAGGCAAACCACTCGGCCAGCCTGACGAAGTTGTCGACGAACCAGATCAGCGCGGCCTGAACGGCGCTGAACGCCGCGACGACCTGCATCACGGCCCCGAGCGTAACCTCGCCCGAGAGATATTTTGGCGCGATCAGCAGCAGCGGCACGATCGGAAACAAGGCACCATTGGTGTTGAGCACCAATGCGATCACGCCTTGTTGGCGAATGACGCGGAGCCAGGCGGCCAGGACGCGGCCATAGTTCTCGCCAACCGATGCTCGCTCGTCGGCATCGCCCTTGATCAGGGCAATGCTCTCGGCATTCTCGCGCAATCGCGTCATTTCTGCCCGGAACTGGGCCTCGGCCTCGTTCTTGGCCGCAATGCGAGCGACCAGCGGTCGTCCGGTGAGATAGGCCGCGAGCGACGCGACCGCCGCATAGACGATCGCGGCCAGCGCCATGTAGCTCGGGATCACGACCGCCACGCCACCGAGCGTGAAGTGAGCTGAGCCTGCGACCTGCCAGAGGATGGCGGCGAAGGTCGCGGCCGTCACCGCCGCGCTGATCAACCCGATCGCGAATTCGGCGAGCGGCTCGATCGCGAGCCGGACGTCATCTGCGATCCGGTATTCGGGAGCCGTCTGCCTCTTGGTGAGGAAGCCGAGCCGATAATAGCGCTGATCAGCGATCCACCAGCCGGCGAGACGCCTGGTCAGGTCCTCCCGCCATCGCGCCTGGAGCAGCATGCGGCTGATCACGAGGGCAGACAGCGACAGGCTGAATGCGATGACCAGCGCCGGCAGCCAGGCGATCACCGACCAGACAGCGCCGGTATCGCGCTTTTCAAGCGCATCGAAGAAGTACCGGTTCCAGCTATTGATGCCGACGGCGCTCGCCGTCTGCGCAGCGACGAAAACCAGCACCGCTATCGTCAGAACCCAGGCGCGCAACCGGGTCTCACCGCTCCAGAACCGCAGCGCGATGCGGAAAAACTGCCGCATGCGCGACCGCCTGGATGGTTGCGGTGTCTCAGCCATGGCCTTGCAACTCCCGCCCGAGATGTCATTGACCGGAGCATCATCGCGAGGTGTCGCAATCATAAACCGGAGGCTGGAGATCGGCACGCTCCACGGCGCTAGAACGCCGCAACGCTTCTGCCAGTTCCGCCAATTGCAAAGGATATGTTGCACCGCACGCAGCATGCGATTCGCCATTGAGCTATGCCGGCTCCTCCGCGCATAATGGCGTCATGAAGACCATGCCCGACCATGCCAGCATAGCCCGGCTCGGAGTGCCTTGCCTGGCCTGCCCTTTGCGGCTGAAGGCGGCATTCAAGGACAAGAGCGATGAGGAAGTCCGCTTCATCCAGGGGATGAAGATCGATCATCGTTCCGTTCCGGCCGGATCGGAGGTCATTCATCCCGGCCAGGAAGATGCCGAGCTCTTCACGTTATTCTCCGGCTGGGCCTTTCGCTACAAATCGCTCCCCGACGGCCGGCGTCAGATTCTGAACTTCCTGCTGCCGGGCGATCTGGTCGGGCTGCAGGCGTCACTCCTGAGCGCGGCCCAACATGGCATCGAAGCGCTGACCGATGTCGAGCTCTGCACCTTTTCGCGCAAGCGGATCTGGGATCTCTTCGTGCACATGCCGTCGCTGTCATACGAGATCGCGTGGCTCGGCTCCCGCGAGGAGAGCCTAATCGACGAGAATCTGACCTCGGTCGGCCAGCGCAATGCGGGCGAGCGCATTGCTGCACTGATGATCTCGCTCTATCGCCGGGCCGAGGCGCTCGATCTCGTCAGCGACAACAATTTCCAGTTCCCCTTGTCGCAACAGCACCTCGCAGACGCGCTTGGCCTGTCACTTGTCCACACCAGCAAAACCTGGTCGCGCCTGCGCCGTGCCGGCCTCTTCTCGCTTGCCGGGGGACGGCTCACCTTGCTCAACCCGCGGCTGACCGCGCGCATGGCCCTGCTTTTCGAACGCGAACGCCATCCGAGACCGTTGATCTGAAACAGCTCAACCGCTACGCCGCACTCTTGACCCGAACTTCTTGACGGTTAACGTCAATTCTGCTCGCTAGCGGCATCTGTTCGTTCTGATGCTTCGGCTAACGGGGCGAGGCCTGAGGTTTCATGACGCGTCCTTCCACCACCCGGGATTCTCGCGGCGCGCTTGCCGGCCGGCTCGGCAAATCGAGCGTTGCCGCTCGCATCGAGGGTGAAATGCGCGTCACGGCCGCAGAGTTGGCCGATAGCGTGGCGGAGGCCAGGCTCAAGGTCGCAGCCGTGCGTTACAAGGTCGAGGGCGAGGTCCGCAACACGGCCGGGAAGCTGAAGACCCGGGTCAATGAGGCCAAGGCGAAGTTCGGCGACGATGCCCGCTTCCTGAAATCCTGGATCGACGACCCGCTGCGCACGGGTTCGGTGACCCCGTCAAGCCCGTTCCTGGCGCGCCGCATGGCCTCCTTCGTCGATCCGAGCGTACCTGGTCCGGTGATCGAGATCGGCCCCGGAACTGGCCCTGTGACAGAGGCGCTGATCGAACGCGGCATCGACGAGTCCAGGCTGATCCTGGTCGAGTACAGCCCCGAATTCTGCAAGCTGCTGCGCGAACGTTTTCCGCGCGCCACCGTGGTGGAAGGCGACGCCTATGCGCTATCGACGACGCTTGCCGGGCATCTGAGCGAGAAGGCCGTAGCGGTCGTCTCCAGCCTGCCGCTATTCACGCGCCCGCCGGCCACGCGCACGGCCCTCGTCAAGGACGCTTTCACGCTGCTCATCCAGGATGCGCCCTTTATCCAGTTCACTTACTCCGTGATCTCGCCGGTGCCGCGGAAGGGTTCGGGCCTCAAGGCCATGGTGTCCGACTGGGTCTTGCGGAATATCCCGCCGGCCCGCGTCTGGGTCTATCGTCGCGCGGCATAGGACTGCGACGGCTCCCGGGCGATGGTCCCACCCGCCCTCCCGCGCATGGTGTCGATACCGCAGCCCGGGTTTCCAGGCCGCCAGCAAGAGTGCAAGCTTTCCTGATCGCGGACAGGCCGGAGCTTTCCGGCCAGGTCATGGGGTCGTCACATGCCAGAACCTAGAATTCTCGTTTTCGCCGGTTCCTGGCGCGAGGGCTCCCTCAACACCAAGCTCGCGACGCTGGCGGCAAGGAGGCTGCGTGCCGCCGACGCAGAGGTGAAGCAGATCTCGCTCGGCGACTATCCGCTTCCCCTGGTCGATGCCACCGGCTTCGGCAACGCGCCGCAGGCAGCCCATGAGCTGCGCGCGCTGATCGACGCGCATGACGGCCTCTACATCGCGAGCCCCGAATACAATGCCGGCTACGCCCCGGCCTTGAAGAACGCGCTCGACTGGGCATCGACAGCCAAGCCTGGCGCCCCCGCCAGCGGCCTTGCAGGCAAGGTCGTGGCGCTCGGCGGAGCTTCCACCGGCTCGCTCGGCGCCTATCGCGGGCTGACCCAGTTGCGAACCTCACTCGAACTCGGCTTCGGCGCGCTGATGGTGCCCGAGATGGTCGCCGTCAGTTTCGCCGACAAGATGTTTGATGCCGATGGCAACCTCACCGATGCGCGCAGCAGCGGTTTCTTGGATGCCCAGGTGGCCCGACTGCTCAAACTTTCCGGCAAGGGCCTGTAGTCGCGGCGGCGTGACGATCCGACGCTAGGGAAGTTCGCAAGTCATTATGCCTTCCACACGGAATCGTAACAGCTCGGCCCTATGAGCCGCGAACAAGAGCACTGGTCTCGACCCGGTCTCTTCCAGGACCTCACGGCCAGGGAGTTGCAGCACGCGTATGAATGGCCAGGCATCAAGCTATAGTTTGCCGCGCTGGCGCCTGACGCGCTGGCTGACCGATGCTGGCCCCGATGTGCCTGCCGACATCAGGGTCGCCTTGATTGGGAGCCTCTATGGCACCTTGCCGATCTTCGCCGGCGGCGTGATCAACACCATTGCCGTGTCGTTTCTGATCGCGATGCGGATTCCGACGTTGCCATTCGTGCTCTGGTGCGCCTTCGAGATCCTCTGCTGCGTGACGCGGCTCTTCGTGCTGCTCCTCGCCCAGACCCGGGCAAGGCAGGGCAAGGAAACACCGACGGATCTCTACATCCTGCTCGGCGTCGCCTGGGCCGGCGGTGTCGGCTACGGCACCTTCATCAGCCTGAGCAGCGGCGATTGGGTGGTGGCCACGCTCGCCTGCCTGTCGGCCGCCGCAATGGTCGGCGGCATCTGCTTTCGCAATTACGGGGCGCCACGACTCGCCGGAGTGATGATCTTCCTCACGCTCGGGGCCTGCTGCTTTGCCGCGCCCTTCCTCGGCGAGCCGATCATGCTGATCGTCTTCATGCAGATCCCCTTCTATCTTTTCAGCATGAGCCGGGCGACCCGCACGCTCAACAAGATGCTGGTCACGACGATGCGCGCCGAGCGCGAGAACGAGTTCCATGCGCGCCATGACATGTTGACCGGGCTCTCGAACCGCTCGGGCCTGACGAAGGCACTCGACGCGCATTTCGCCCGCGATGCCGGACAGAAGCGGCTCGCACTGATCTATCTCGATCTCGACGGCTTCAAGGCCGTCAACGACAGCTATGGCCATATGGCCGGAGACCGGCTGCTGCAGCTCGTCGCCGAGCGGTTGCGTGGCATGATCCGCACTGGTGATCTCGCCGCCCGGATGGGTGGAGACGAGTTCATCGTCTTGTCCGAGCAAACCGAAGCCGCGCAACTTCTCGGCTTCGGCGAAAGGCTGATCCGCGAGATTTCGCGGCCCTACGAGCTCGACAACAAGCACGAGGTCACCGTGGGAGCCTCGGTCGGGATTGCGCTTGCTCCGGACCACGGCACGGACATGATGACCCTGCTCGCTGCGGCAGACAGCGCACTCTATCAGGCCAAGTCGCGCGGCAAGTCGCGCTGCATGATCGCGTCGCAAAGCGAACTCGACCGGCCCTTCTCCGGCGCGCCGCTGCTGGTCAGCTCGGCCCGCCAGTTGCACTGAGCCCAAGATTCGCGGCTTGCTGCAGCTCGCAGCGCTCCTCCCCCACGGCATGTCGCCAAAGCGATCCTGGCCAGGCAATGCCGCACGCCCACGGCGTCATCCGGCAGCGAAGCATCGTCGCCCGCAGCACCGCAACGACGGCCCCTTGCAAGGTCGGTCTGGCGCGCCGCAATCTTGACCCCCCTGCAGCCCTCGGGCTTCCTGCCGTCCGGGAAAGCGGAGAGCGGCCGTGGCAGATATCGGACGAATCGTCCACGAGGTGGCCGAGGAGATGGCCGCCCATCCCGAACGGGGCGAGGTCGCGAGCTATATTCCGCCGCTCGCCCACGTCGATCCCGGACAGTTCGGCCTCTGCATCGTCACCTCCGATGGCGCAACGCATGCTGCCGGGGATGCCGAAGAGCCCTTCTCGATCCAGAGCGTCTCCAAGGTCTTCGCGTTGACCCAGGCGCTCGGCAAGGTCGGCGACACGCTCTGGCGCCGCGTCGGACGCGAGCCTTCCGGAACCCCCTTCAATTCGATCGTCCAGCTCGAGCGCGAACAGGGCATTCCGCGCAATCCCTTCATCAATGCCGGCGCACTCGTCGTCAGCGACGTCAATCTCGCCGGACATGAACCGCGCATCGCGATCGGCGAACTGCTGCGCTTCATCCGCTATCTCGCCGAGGACGAGACGATCGTCATCGACGAGACCGTGGCCCGCGCCGAACAGGAGACGGGTTTCCGCAACATTGCGCTGGCCAATTACATGAAGGCCTTCGGCAATCTGACGCATGCGGCGCCACTGACGCTTGGCGTCTATTTCCACCAATGCGCCATCGCCATGAGCTGCCGGCAGCTCGCCATGGCCGGGCGCTACCTGATGCTCGGCGGCCTGCATTCGCCCGGCGGAGCGCGGGTAATCTCGGCGCAAAGAGCCCGCCGCATCAATGCCCTGATGCTGACCTGCGGTCATTACGATGCTTCCGGCGACTTCGCCTTCCGCGTCGGCCTGCCCGGAAAATCCGGGGTCGGCGGCGGCATCCTGGCGATCGCGCCGGGCAAGGCCGCAATCGCCGTCTGGTCGCCCGGACTGAACGAATGCGGCAATTCCCGCCTCGGCACCCTCGCGCTGGAGCGCATTGCCGAAGCGACGGGCTGGTCGGTGTTCAGCCCATCAGGAGGCGGCCACCCCTGAGCGGTCGGCAGCATCCAGACAGCACGTCACCGGCCTGCACCTCCGCCCTGACCCGGGAGCCACTCCCCCCGAGGGCAACCGGGCAAGAGCCCTCTGTCGGAAGGAGCCTTCTGGGGGGAAAGGGCATTTCCGGGCGCGCCTGAGGGGGCCGCGAGCGTTTTCCGCAAGCCCCCCAAATGTTCAAGAGCCCAGCGCGCGCTGTTGCTCAGATCCCGCGCGTGATGCCGCCGTCGACGCGAATATTCTGTCCGGTAATGTAGCCGGCATCGTCGGAGGCAAGGAAGGCGATCGTGCCCGCGATTTCGTCGCTCCTGCCATAGCGCTGCAGCGGCACGCGCTGGCGTCGCTCATCGGTGGCCGGCAGGCTGTCGATCCAGCCGGGGAGCACGTTGTTGATGCGGATATTGTCCGCTGCGTACTTGTCGGCAAAGATCTTGGAGAAGGAGGCGAGCCCTGCCCTGAACACGGCCGATGTCGGGAACATAGCGTCGGGCTCGAAGGCCCATGCCGTCGAGATGTTGATGATCGATCCCGAGCGTTGAGCCTGCATGACCGGCGTCACCAGCCGGGCCGGCCGTACGACGCTCAAGAAATAGACCTCCATGCCGCGATGCCAGTCCTCGTCCGGGATCTCCAGGATCGGCGCGCGCGGGCCATGGCCTGCACTGTTGACGAGAACGTCGATGCGCCCCCAGCGGGAGACGGTCGCATCGACGAGGCGCTTGATATCGTCATTGGACTGGTTCGAACCGGTCACTCCGATGCCGCCGAGCTCATGGGCCAGGGCTTCGCCCTTGCCGGATGAGGACAGGATGGCAACCGCGAAACCGTCCTTGGCGAGACGGCGCGCGGCGGCAGCCCCCATCCCGCTGCCACCGGCCGTAATGATCGCGACTTTCTGAGTCATGGACTTTCCTCTGGTTGCCTGCTGCAGCTGGTCGTAGGCGACGAGGACGCCCCGAACCATGGATTTTCCGTGCGGTGTCCCTGTAGCGTTGCTACACCCTCATCATGTCACGAATGCCCCCTCTCGCGACCTTGCGCGCATTCGATGCGGCCGCGCGCCATCTCAATCTTCGCCTTGCGGCGGAAGAGCTGAATGTGACGCATGGCGCTGTCGCCCAACAAGTTCGCGCCCTGGAGGCCAGCCTCGGGGTCGCCCTGTTCGAGCGGGAGCCGCGCGGCCTCGCGCTCACCGCGGCCGGGCGGGCCTTTCATCCGCAGATCAGACGGGCCTTCGCACTTATCGCGGGCGCCATGGTCGCAATCGAACCCACGCAGGAACGCGAACGACGCGGCGTGACGGTCACTGTCACTCCCTCCTTCGCGGCAAGATGGCTCATTCCGCGGCTCGGGAAATTCTCGGTGATTGCGCCGGATGTCGAGGTGCGCGTCCTGGCGTCGGAATCGACCGAACGCCTCGGAGGACATGGCCTGCCGGATCTCGCAGTGCGTCTGTCAGCTCCGCCCTTCGAGCGCTCGCTCGATGCCCGGCGCCTGCTTGCGGACGATCTCTTTCCAGTCTGCAGCCCATCCATCGCCAAGACACTCTCGAGCCTGGACGACCTTGCAGGAGCGACGCTCCTTCACGACGCCCACGACGCATGGCCGCTCTGGCTGGAACTGGCGAACGCATCGACCCCACCAACGGTCGGACGCCGATTCAACCAGACCGCGCTGGCCCTTGCTGCCGCGCTTGACGGCCAGGGCGTGGCGCTTGCGCCATCTGCTCTCGTTGCGGAGGATCTCGCCGGGCAACGCCTGGCGGCACCATTCGGCACGGCCCTGCGTGTCGCGTCGGAGCGGGCCTTCTATCTTCTCACGCCGAGGCTCTCCCGAATGCGTGCTGAGGTCTCGAGCTTTCGCTCCTGGCTGATCGACGAATGCGACGCCGGCCTGGATGCGGAGTGACGGCCCCGCCGGGCTGCCTGGATCTGACGTCCGGCCCGCCCGGTTGAGGAGGTCGGACCGCCAAGAGCTCCCATGATGAGAGTGCTCCCATGACGGTTCCGCCGAGGCGGATGATCGCATCCGCCGGGCCGTAGCGGCTTTGGCCAACGGCGCCCGCCCAACGTGCTCAAACGCGAGGATCGCGTCGCAAACCACGGTCGAGGTTCACCACAACCTGCCCAGGTTCGCGCTTGCACGCATGTGCAAAATTGCGATTGACAGGCCTGCCGTTTGCGTTGAGCTTGATACGCAACGGATCGGGTCAAGCTGCGTGCAGCCCCACGATCAGAGCTAAATAAGAGCTGCCCCACAGCAGAGCGTTCTTTGCAAGGCTGTGCGGGGAGAGGGAGGGTACGATGGCCAAGACGTGTCCCGCTTCAGCGGGCGCCCGCCCTTGCGCGGAATAGGGCGCCTCGATGACCACCGGTAATGCCGTCGCGCCACGCCGCGAGAGTGGCCGGGAAGGGGCCCGGACGAATGCTATCCCGTCGCCGGCCTGGACATGTCGGCTGCGCTACCGGCTCCGCGTTGCGCTGCGCGAGCCGACGACCATCATCGGCCTCTTCGCCGCGCTTCTGTTTGCCTATCTCATCGTCGTGCCGGTGGTCTCCATTCTGCGCGATGCGGTGACCGTGCAGTTCGGCGACGAGCGCCGGACCGCCGCGGAGGTCGGCAGCCTCACAACCTATTACCTCACCCGCGCCTTCACATCGCCGGTGGCGGCGAACCTGTTCTGGCAACCGCTGCGCAACACCTTGATGGTGGCCGCCGGCGCCATTGGTATCGCCGTCGTCGTCGGCACGGCCATCGCCTGGCTGATCTGCCGCACGGACATGTTCGCGCGGCAGTGGTTCGCGACGGCCCTCATCGTGCCCTATATGCTGCCGGCCTGGACCTTTGCGCTCGCCTGGACGACGCTGTTCAAGAACCGCACGGTCGGCGGCCAGGCCGGCTGGATGGAGAGCCTCGGCTTCACCCCGCCGGACTGGCTCGCCTACGGCCAGGTGCCGATCACGCTCATCCTGGCGCTGCACTACACGCCGTTCGTCATTCTCCTCTTCGGGTCGGCGCTGCGCCGCTTCGACAGTCAGCTCGAGGATTCGGCTCGCGTCCTCGGTGCCGGACGCGGAGCTATCGCGCTGAAGATCATCCTGCCCCTGATGCGCCCGGCGCTGATGTCGGCGGTGGTGCTGATCTTCGCCAAGTGCCTCGGCGAGTTCGGCGTCGCCTATGTGCTCGGACTGCCGGTGAAGTACGACGTTCTCGCGACCTCGCTGTACCGCTCGATCGGTTCGCGCCAGACCGGCGTGGCCGGGGTGATTGCCGGCGCCATCATGCTGATCGGCATCATCACGATCCTGATCGACGCCTATCTGGTGCGCGAGGCGCAACGCTTCGTCACAGTCGGCGGCAAGGGCGCCATGAACCGGCCGGCGCGGCTCGGCATCTGGCGCTGGCCGGCCACCGGCTTCGCCGCGGGCGTCTACGCCGCCAGCGTCGGCGTGCCACTGCTGACCCTGTTCCTGTCGACGGTCATGCGTGTACCGGCGGATTTTTCATGGTCGAACTTCACCCTCGACTATTGGATCGGCTGGAATCTGCCAACGGTCGCCATGCGCACCGGCATCCTGCTCAGCCCGGACCTGTGGCAGGCGGCGTTCAATACATTATGGATCGTCGGCCTGGCCTCGACCTGCTCGGGCCTGCTCGGCATCATCACCGGGTATGTCGTGGTGCGCACGCCGGTCCGGCCACTCGCCGCCGTCCTGCGCCAAGTGACGTTCATGCCCTATCTCGTGCCGGGCATCGCCTTCGCAGCCGCCTATCTCTCGTTGTTTGCGGTGCCGCGCGGGCCGATTCCGGCGCTCTATGGCACCTCGCTCATCCTGATCCTGGCACTCATCGCCGACCAGATGCCCTATGCCTCGCGCGCCGGCATCTCCGCCATGATGCAACTCGGCAGAGATCCGGAGGAGGCGGCCCAGGTCGTCGGCGCAGGCTGGCTCGCGCGCATGCGCCTTGTCGTCGTACCGATCCAGAAGGGTTCGCTGATGACCGGCATCCTCCTGCCCTTCATCTCCGGCATCAAGGGGCTCAGCCTGTTCGTCATGCTCGCCGTGCCCAGCACCGACGTGCTGACCACCTTCTCGATGCGCCTCGTCGACTATCACTACACGCAGGCGGCCAACGCGGTCGTCCTGATCATCGCGGCCATCGCCTATTTCGGCACTCTGGCGGCGCAGAAGCTCACCAAGACGAACCTGGCGGAAGGACTAGGCAGCTGATGCCCGCGATCATCCTGGAAAACGCCAATAAGAGCTACGGCGCCGGTTCGCCCAACGCAGTGTCGAATCTCGACCTCGAGATCGCCAATGGCGAGTTCATGTGCCTGCTCGGCCCATCCGGCTGCGGCAAGACGACGACCTTGCGGATGATCGCGGGGTTGGAGAACCTCTCCGGCGGCGAGATCCGCATCGGCGAGCGCGTCGTCGACAGCATTTCCAAGGGCCTGTTCGTCGGGCCGGAAAAGCGCGAGCTCGGCCTCGTATTCCAGAGCTACGCGCTCTGGCCGCACTTGACCATCGAGCGCAATACCGATTTTGGCCTGCGCCTGCGCAAGGTGCCGAAGGCCGAACGCGAGGCTCTCGTCACCCGCGTCATGAAGGCGCTCGACATCGAAAAATACCGGGGACGGTATCCGTCGCAGCTCTCCGGCGGCCAGCAGCAGCGTGTGGCGCTTGCCCGCATGCTTGTGGTCAATCCGGGCGTATTGCTGCTCGACGAGCCGCTGTCGAATCTCGACGCCCGACTGAGGCTGGAAATGCGCGCCGAATTGAAGCGCATCCATGCTGAGTTCGGCACCACCATCGTCTTCGTCACGCACGATCAATGGGAGGCGATGACGCTCGCAACCACAATTGCGGTGATGAACGAGGGCTCGCTGCAACAGATGGGGACGCCGAACGACATCTATGACCGGCCAGCCAACCGTTTCGTTGCCGAGTTCGTCGGCAGCCCGCCGATCAACATTTTCGAGATCGGCGCTGCCTCGCACGACGTCGTCGGGCGGCACGCGGTGACCTTTCTCACGGCCCGACTGGGCCCCGATGCCGATATCGGCTCGCTCGGGCTCCGGCCCGAAACCATTCAGATTGCCGACTCGGCCGACGCGGTGCCTCTCGGCAACTTCGCCGACGAGGCGGTCGTGACCGGCATCCTTCCGACCGGTGGCAGTTGGATCGTCGAGCTGACTTCGGGCGGCAAGAAGACATTCGCGACCGCCAACGAGGCGCCGCGCCACAAGGTCGGCGACACGATTTGGTTCCACGTCCGACCGGCAGCGCTGCATGTGTTTTCGCGCGACGGCCAGCGTCTCCAACGTGCCGACGACGTCCTCGCGCAAACAGCTGTCCAATGAACGCCCCCAACGACAGAAAACGGGAGGGATCCATGCTTGTCATGACGAGGGCTGCACTCCGCACCGGCCTGGCGGTCGCCGCGTCGGTCGCTGCAATGGCCGCCATGGCCGAGGATCTGAAGCTGCTCGCGGAGCGTGCGAAGGCCGAGCCGCCGATGACGGTCTACGCCGTTACCGGCAAGATCGTCGATACGGCCAACGCCTTCAACAAGATCTATGGGCTTGGAGTCACCGGCAAGAAGGTCAGCGAGGCAGGCCAGGTGGAACTGCTCATTCGGGAGCATCGCGCCGGTGCCGCGCTCGCCTCCATCTCGCTTGCGGCCGACACGGCGTCGGTCGCGGCCGAGTTGCTGCCAAAGAAGGTCGTCACCTCCTACGTGCCCGACGACGCGGCGAACCTGTTGCCGAAAAATGCGCGGGATCCGCTGGTCTTCGTCACCGATCCGCATGTCTGGAGCTATAACGGCGCGGCATCGCAATCCTGCCCGGTCAAGAACGTCTGGGAACTGACCGAACCGGCATGGTCGCGTCTGGTGACCCTGATGGACCCCCTGGAGAGGCCGGCCTATGCCGACTGGTTCAACCAGTTGGAGACGCACCACGACGCCGCGATGGCGGCCGCATATGCGACGCATTTCGGCAAGCCGTTCGACAAGCGGCAGGGCTCGGCGACCGCCGCCTGGGTGAAGGCGCTGGCCGCCAACGGGCCACTCATCGCCGATTCGACCGCCGTCGCCGCCGCCGTCGGCGCGCCCGGACAAAAGCAGCCGTTTTTTGGCATGGTGCCGGTCGCCAAGTTCCGCGACAATATCGACAAGAAGTTCAGCCTGACGATCTGCCGCGACATGCAACCCTTCGCCGGCATGCTCTATCCCAGCATGGCTGTCGTTGCGGCCGGCACGAAGAGCCCCAACACGGCGAAGCTGTTCATCAACTACCTGCTGACCGAACCGGGACTCGCGCCGCAACTCGTCGACGGGAAGGTGCCGACGCACCCCAAGATCGCCTTGCCCGCTGATGAGCCCTCGGGCATCGGCCGTTCCCTCGACCGGATGATGGCGTGGGATCTGGCGTCGTCCGTGAGCGACCTGGAGCGCCGCCAGGATTGGCAGGACCTGTGGCGCGTCAACCTCAGGCGCTGACGGCGCCCTGCACGCGAACCCAACAAGCAAGCGGCGCGGGTGCAACAGCTCGCAAGCCGCACAAGGGAGGAACGACCATGAGCGCCTACTGGAGAGCACCGCTGCTGGCCGTTGCGTTGGCAGCCGCCGCCACTCCGACCATCGCCGCCGAGCCGCTCGACCTCAACAGCCTGATCGCCGCGGCCAGGAAAGAGCCGCCGATCACCATCTACGACAGCACCGGCAAGATCGTCGACATGGCCAAGGCGTTCTCGGCCAAGTACGGCCTCAGTGCCACGGGGCAGAAGGTGTCGGCCAACAGCCAGCTCGAAATGCTGCTGCGTGAGAGCCAGAGCCGCAACGTCAAGGGAGACGTGGCGCTGTTGACCGACACGCCGGCCGTCATCGGCCAGATGCTGCCGGCCAAGGTGCTGGAAAGCTACCTGCCTGCCGACCTCGCCGGCGAAATCCCGGCCGGCTATCGCGACCCGCTCGCCATTTCCGTCAACGCCAATGTCTGGGCCTACAACACCGAAATCCACGGCGCGACCTGCCCGATCTCCAATGTCTGGCAGCTGACCGAGCCGGAATGGAAGGGTCGCGTCGCCTTCATCGATCCGCTGACCAAGGGAACCTATACTGACTGGTTCAACCAATTGGCCCAGCACGGCAACGAGGCGCTCGCTGCCGCCTACAAGGCGCACTACGGCAAGCCGCTGGTCCCGCAGCAAAAGACCGCTGCCGCCGAATGGCTCGCGGCTTTGGCGAAGAATGCGCCGCTCGTGTCCGAGAATGACGACCGCATTTCCGACGCAGTCGGGGCGCCCGGGCAGAAGGCGCCGTTCATGGGGCTGCTGAGCTCCGCCAAGTTCCGCGACAACGCCGACAAGGGCTACAAGCTTGGCCTTTGCAAGACGCTTCAGCCTTGGGTCGGCTGGAGCTACACCAAGCTTGCGCTCATCGCCAAAGGCACCAAAAGCCCAAACGCCGCCAAACTCTTCGTCCGCTACATTCTGACGGAAGAGGGGCTGATGCCGCAGATGCAAGATGGCAAGCTGCCGACCAGCAAGGCGATCCCGGTCCCCAAGGACGAGCCATCGGGTGTTGCCGTCGTGCTGGACCGCCTGTTTCCCTACGACGCCAAGACAGGCCTCGACGACTGGGACAAGCGGCAGGATTGGCAGGATTTTTGGCAGATCCACTACAAGCGCTAACACACCGCGCCCCTTGAGCCGGAAGTCCAGACAATGCTGCATACGACGATCGCCGATATTGCCCGCAAAGCCGTTCTCGCCGTTCAGGAGCCGCTCACGGCCGCGTTTCGCGCCGGCATGGTGGTCGATTTCAAGCGCGACCGGCACGACCCCGTCACCGAGCATGACCGCCGCGCCGAGGCGGTGATCCGCGATCTCGTGTTCCGGGAGGTTCCCGACTCGACCTTTGTCGGCGAGGAAGGCGGCTCGGTCGGGAGCGGCGCGGTGCACTGGTATGTCGATCCGATCGACGGTACGGCCAATTTCGCCAGCGGGATGGCGTTCTGGTGCACGTCGGTGGCAGCGGTGGTCGACGGCGAGACCGTCGCCGGGGCCATCCTCGATCCGATCGGTGGCAACCTGTTCCTCGCCGATCGGAACGGGGCCTGGCTCAACGGGCAACCGCTCGCCAGCCGTGCCGCCCCCGACGAGGCCAACGCCGTACTGATCACCGGCTATCCGGTGCCGCGCGACTTCCGCAACGACGGCGAAGCGGTCGCGCTCGGCCGTTTCGGCGAACTGACACGCACCTTCGCGACCCTGCGACGACCGGGTAGCGCCGCACTCAGCATCGCCCATGTCGCGGCCGGCTGGGTCGACGCCGCCGCCGGTTTCGGCGTCAACGCCTGGGACGTCACCGCCGCCATCCTGATCCTAGAGAAGGCGGGCGGCCGCTACACCCCGCACGACCTCGGCAAGGTCGCGCCGACCGCGCCGGCGTTCCTCCACCCGGGCTATGTCGCTGTAGGCGCAGGGGCGAATTATCCGACGCTCGATCGCGTCGCGCGCGAGATCTCCGAAGGGCGAAGGCGACGCGTCGCCTAGATGGCCGTGCCGTTGCGGCGGCGCGGTCACCGCAGGAGTGGACTGCGTCATCGCATCTGCACGAGCGGCTGCGAGCGAGCGATAATGAACAGCTGTGCAAACTCATTCGATCCGGAATTGGCGAGTACCCCTTATGGCTCCGACAAGAGACGTTGCTGCCCCTGAAATGCCCACGCCCCGCTATGACCGGCCGCACATCTCGCGCGTCTACGAGAACCTGCCCGGCTATGGCATCGATCTCTATGTCGGCGGGCGTGAAGGCGCATCCGATATCCCGCTGCTGAAGCGGCACGGAATCACCACGGTGCTCAACTGCGCCGTCAATCTCGACTTCAACTACGTGGCCGAGCCGGCGCCGGACGCGCTGAACGACGTCGATTTCGGGCATGCCCCGATCCGCTACTACAAGCTTGGTATCGTTGACGGACCGGGCAACCCGCAAACCATGATGCTGGCCGGCTATTTTCAGCTGAAGGGCGCACTCGACCAGATTCTGCCGGAGAAGCCATCCTATTCCGTGCGCGAGCGCGGCAATGTGCTGGTCAGCTGCCGGGCCGGGCGCTCGCGTTCCGTCATCCTGGTGGCGCTCTTTCTGCATCTGCGTCTCCCAGCGGAGTTTCCCACCCTGGAGGACGCCATCAATTACGTTCGCGGCAAGCGCGAACTCCGTCCCGACGAGTGGCATGAGACGCCCAAGCCCATGCTGATCGCCGCCGCCGCGCGGACTGCTCGCTGGGCGCGCATGATCGAGGACGACATCGCCGCGCACCCGGAAGAGCATGGCCCTCTGCCGGAGTTGGCTGATTGAACCCAACATACCGCATCGCCGTCATCGCCGACCCGCATGTGCATGACGTCGCCTGGCGACCAGCGGGGGCGGGGCTTACGGGCGCAGTGCGCAGCTGGGCCGATACAGCTGCGTCCACCCGCGTATTCAACGAGAGCCTTCCTGCCTTCCGCGCCGCGCTCGATTGCGCTGTTGCGGAAGGCGCGAGGCTTGTCATCGTTCCCGGCGATCTCACCGACGATGGTCAGCGGCACAATATCGAAGTCGCCGTCGCGCTCATCGCCGAGTACGAGCGTCGCCATGGCCTGCGCGTATTCATGACACCCGGCAATCACGATTTCTGGGCGCTGAAGGGCCGGCCGCAGCGCAAGGAGTTCGTCGGGCGCGACGGCAGCCGGGTCATCGTCGGGAGCCACGCCGCACCGGGTGGCGCCGCGATCTCGTCGCCGGAGACTGCCATGCTCGGCGCGCCCGAGGCGCTGACGCTCATGGCCGATCTCGGCTTCCAACCTCGCACCGACGACCTGCATTTTGAAACGCCGTTTGGCAGCGATGCCCGTTGGAGCTCGCGAACGGTCCGTGCCGCCAGCCCTGACGGAGCCAAGAGCTTTGATATGATCGACGCATCATATCTGATCGAGCCCGTTGCGGGGTTGTGGCTGCTCTCCATCGACGCCAACATCGTCGCGCCGCGCGACGGGGCAACTGATCTCGATGATCCCGCGCAGATGCTCGATCCCTCGGATGGCGGGTGGTCTGCAGTGTTGCGCACGCGTCCGCATCTGCTCCCCTGGATGCGCGACGTCGCCGAGCGAGCGCGGCGCGGCGGCAAGGCTCTCGTCGCATTCTCGCATTATCCGGTGCTGGACGCACTCGCCGGCGCCTCGGCATTGGAGTGCACACTTTTCCCAAGTTCCGGCCTCGCCCGGCGCGCGCCGACCATGGAGGTGGCGCGGTGCTTCACCGAGACCGGCGTGCGTCTTCACCTCTCCGGCCATCTGCACGTGAACGATACCGCCGTGTTCCGGGACGAATATGGGGGCTTCTTCAACATCGCCGTGCCATCGCCGGTCGGCTTCGCTCCGGCGATGAAGCTGCTCGATGTCACCACGGACCACGTGCGGTTACGCACCATCCGTCTCGACGACGTGCCCGGTCACGATGCCGCGTTCGATGACTATAGCCGCGAGGCGGGCGCCGCCGGCGATCCGTCACCGAAGGCTGTCAGCGCCGGCGGCCATCTTGGCTTTCTCGACCGTCATCTGTGCGCCCTCGTCGGCGCCCGTTACATGGCACGCGAATGGCCGCGCGATATGGCGGAGTTCGCACGCACCCACCGCTTCGCCGATCTGGAGAGACTGCTCTGGCCACAGGCAACGCCGGCTGCCAGCACGGGTGACATAGCCCTGACCGCCCTCGCCGAGGACTGGTACCGCTTGCGCAAGGCAGCAGACCTCGCGCTCGATCTGGTGCCTGAAGCGCGCCTTGCCGTCTATCGCCGCTGGATCGACGAACTGCATCATGCCGAAGCCATGGGGCTGGCCGGGCGGCTCATCGCCTTCATCAGCCTGCTCGGGCGCTATCTCGACCGCATGCCGACCCTTGATGTCGCGCTGGATCTCAAGGCGCTCGTCGTCACGCCGTCTCAGGGGCGGACACTGCGCCGCCAGACCGTCTGAGCCGGCAGGTTGATGGGGCCTTCGACCAGGCAGCCGCCCTCCAGGATTGTTGCGATATGGTCGGCCATGCTGTCGAGTGGCTGGCGGAAGGTCGTCAGCTCGTAGGCAGCCCAGCCGGCCTGCGGTATATCGTCGAAGCCGATGACACAGAGATCCTCGGGGACGCGCCGGCCAAATTCCTTCCGCGCCGCATCCATGAAGCCCAATGCCAGCAGGTCGGTGACGCAGAAGACGCCATCCGGCCGCGCCGCCGAGGCGAAAAGCTGACGCGCCGTCTCAGCGCCCGTGGCGTAACCCGTCGGGCCGAAACGGCACAGCTGCACGTCGACCCCGGCCTTGGCGGCAGCAACCGAAAGACTGACTTCGCGCGCCACGATGCTGGGCGTGCCGGCGGTCGAACTGACGACAGCGATGCGCTCGCAGCCAGCGCGCCGCAGCATCATCAGCGCCTCGGCAGCGGCGCCGGAACTGTCGACGAGGATCTGCTGGGTTCCTTCGAGCAGATCGTCGCGATTGATCAGGATGACGCGCTGGCCGTTGGCGACGCAGGTCTCCACGAGCGAGGATGAAGGACTGCCCGACACGACCACGGTGGCGTCCGCGCGGTAATTGAGCGTCTGGCGTAACGCGGCCTCTGTCGCTTCCGCCTGCCCCGCCGTGTTCAAGACCATCACGACCTTGCCCATGGCTTGCAGCCGCCGCGTCACCACATCGAGCAAGGCCGACTGGTAAGGCGTGGCGATTTCGCCGATCAAAAGGCAGACGATGCCGGATTGCTGGCTGGTCAGGCCGCGAGCCAGATGGTTGACGTGATAGCCGAGGTCTGCGGCTGCCCGGAGCACCTTGGCGCGCGTAGACTCCGACACGCTGGCGCCCTCGGTGAAGGTGCGCGACACCGCCGAACGCGACACGCCGGCGCGATCGGCGACTTGCTGGGCGTTGATCGGCGGACGAATCGGCTTGTTCATAGGGAACCCTTTGGCGCGCTCCTGTGCAAATTTGCACAGGGCTCCCAAAAATGGAACCGAACGAGGTCTCCACCAGCAGAAATTATTGTTAGATCGTAATAATTTCTGCTGAACGCAAGCATGTGCAGACGGCTAAATATCTCCGCGTTTCAAGCGCCACTTGCCGAGGCGTCACGGCCCGGAATCGGACATCCGTTACGAGCGGTCCAGCCGTGCTCGCCGCGCGCTCATCGCGCCATGCTTTCGATCGATGCGGAGGCCTTGATGTCGCCGTTGCAAAGCAGAAAGCCGGCGGTCCCGACCGGTGTCATCCCTCTGAGACGGGCTCGATCTCCAGCAGAGCGGCAACAGGCTCGGCATCAGGACGAAGACGATCCCGGAAGCGTCGAGAACGAAGGCTGCGATGAAAATCGGGCCGAGACAGGCTCTCACCCTCCAAGGAGCCGCAGGCGCACGGCCTCCATACGGTCGAGGAAAGGCCGGTAAATTTCATTCGCCCGCCACCGCATCGTGTGCGACAGCCGTCCCCCAAGATCGTGACCGATTCTCTCGCCGATGCTCGCACTCGATACCGAACTGTTCCTTGCTCTCAATGCCGGGCCGAGCCCAAGCTCTTATGTCGCTCTTTTCGCGATAGCGGTCACTCGCTTCGTGATTCTCCTGATTCCCTGCTACATCGTCGTCCTGTGGATCCGCGGCTCTCGAAGGCGGCGCCTTCTCGCCTTTGCCCTCACTCTCGCTCTGGTCATCGCAATGACCATGAGTTTTGTGATCGGGCTCATCGCCTTTCGGCCTCGTCCTTTCATGGTCAGCCTCGGGCACAGCTTGGTCGATCACCGCTCCAGCGCCTCCTTCCCGAGCAATCACGCCCTCGCCTTCGCGGTGGCTGTCGCTGTGCTTGCCTTGGTGCGGCAATATGGGGTGGCCTGCCTTGCTGCCGCGATTGGTGCGCTCGTAGGCTGGTCGCGCGTCTACGTCGGCGTCCACTACCCATCCGACCTCTTCGGCGCGATTATCGTGGCCATTCCAGCGGCCTTGATCTCGCTCGCGGTGACAGCGAGACACGGTGGGTCAATCATCGCAGCGGTCGAGGGCCTGCAGCGCAGATTGCAGACCCGCCTGACGCGAACCAGTCGACGCTGAAAGGGCAACATCCGCGGACATCATCGGAAACCGTGTCGGCATCTCGGTTCAGGTGACGCGCTCTGAAGCCAATTGCCTCCTTTCGGCGACACGCCCGCCTGATCGGGATAGCGTCTAGCATGAGCCTGAGAGCCACATTCCCGTTTGCGGGCCGATACTCTTGGTTTCCCGATCGTGCCGACCGAGGTGATTCATGCTCGAAGCCGTGAAAGATAAAATCGAAGCGGAGATCGTCGCGCTGGTGAGCCAGAACCAGCATCTCATCACGGACTTCGTGGGGCAGAAGGCCTCCGGTCTCATCAACGACGACGCTGCAATGACCGGTTTCGCCCTCAAGCTCTACGGCATGTTGCCGACCATGCTGAGGTCGATCGTCGGTCAGGACACCTTCACGGCCTTCGTGCTCGACAATCGCCAGCGATTGATCGCGGCAATCACCGCGGCAACGCAGGCACCCAACGAAAAGAAACCCTGATGCCCTCGCCTCAGGCCTCAGCGACTGCCCGCGTAGCCGCGGGAGCCCGCAGCGCGATTCCGTCCGCGCGCATCTCGCTACGCCTCTGTTTTCTTTCCCTAACCTCGCTGTCGCACAGATTTGATATCAGCCGATCTGATGGGCATCCCAGGACGCCCCCATCCGACGGCACCCGCGTGCTTGAGTGGTGGTGTTGGCACACCACTCGAGGGAGGCGTCCGTGGAGCAGGGCGGCACGATCGGTCCGGGTCACGGACCGCCAGGGCCGCGCCGTCACGTATCGACGGTCGCGTTCAGTGCGTTGCTTTGGATGAAGTCGCGACGGGGTTCGACGACGTCGCCCATCAGCTTGACGAAGAGATCGTCAGCCTCGTCATTCTGGTCGTTCTTGACCCTGAGCAGCGAGCGCACGTCGCGATCGAGTGTCGTCTCCCAGAGCTGCTCGGGGTTCATTTCGCCGAGGCCTTTGTAGCGCTGGAGCGAGACGCCCTTCTTGCCGATGGCGCTGACCGCGTCGAAGAGATCGCTCGGGCCATTGACGATGTGATCATCGCCCTTGCGGCTGAGCACGCCCGGCGTGGCATAGGCTTCCTGCAGCGAGACGGCTGCCGCAGCGAGCTTGCGCGCTTCGGCGCTCGCAAGCAGGCCGGCATCAAGTACCGCGACCTGCTTCACGCCGCGCACGAGGCGCGAGAAGGTGAAGCTGCCGTCCTCCACCCGGCCTTCCCAGCCGCGCTCGAGATCATCGGAGATCGCGTCCAACCGCCGCGCGACATAGGCCGCGGCTTCGCTGGCCTGCGCCTCGCTCTCGTTGGTCAGCGGATGTAGCGCGCCCGCGATCGCCATCTGCTCGACGATGCGCCGGTCATAACGCGAATGAAGCTGCGACAGCGTGTTGCGTACGCCGCGCGCCTCGTCGATCAGACTGCGCAGGTCGGGACCGGCGCGCTCGATGCCGTCTCCTGTCCGGAAAACAGCACCGTCCAAGGTCGAGTCGACGAGGTATTCCTCAAGCGCGCGCTCATCCTTGAGATAGGTCTGCGACTTGCCGCGCGCCGCCTTGTAGAGCGGCGGCTGGGCGATGAAGAGATGCCCGCGCTCGATCACCTCCGGCATCTGCCGGAAGAAGAAGGTCAGCAGCAGGGTGCGGATATGGGCGCCGTCCACGTCCGCGTCGGTCATGATGATGATCTTGTGGTAGCGCAGCTTCTCGATGTTGAATTCCTCGCGGATGCCGGCTCCGAGCGCGATGATCAGCGTACCGACCTGCTCGGAGGAGAGCATCTTGTCGACGCGCGCGCGTTCGACATTGAGGATCTTGCCGCGCAGCGGCAGCACTGCCTGGTATTCACGGGCACGGCCCTGCTTGGCGGAGCCACCGGCCGAGTCACCCTCGACGATGAAGAGTTCTGATTTGGCGGGGTCGCGCTCCTGGCAATCCGCGAGCTTGCCGGGCAGCGAGGCGATATCGAGCGCGCCCTTGCGCCGGGTCAGATCGCGTGCCTTGCGGGCCGCTTCGCGCGCCGCGGCAGCTTCCGCCACCTTGCCGACGATGGTCTTGGCTTCATTCGGGTGCTCCTCGAGCCAGGTCGAAAGCGCCTGATTGACGATGTTCTCGACGACGGGACGCACCTCGGAGGAAACCAGCTTGTCCTTGGTCTGCGAGGAGAATTTCGGGTCCGGCACCTTCACCGAAACGATGGCCGTCAGTCCTTCGCGGCAATCGTCACCGGTGAGCGAGACCTTTTCCTTCTTCATCATGCCGGAGGTCTCGGCATAGCCGGTGATCTGGCGAGTCAGCGCAGCACGAAAGCCGGCTAAATGCGTGCCGCCATCCCGCTGCGGGATGTTGTTGGTGAAGCAGAGCACGTTCTCGTGGTAGCTGTCGTTCCACCACAGGGCGACATCGACGGTGATGCCATCCTTTTCGGCGCCGAGCACCACCGGCTTGTCGACGACGGGGGTCTTGGCGCGGTCGAGATAGCGCACGAAGGCCTCCACGCCGCCCTCATATCTCAGCTCCTCCCGGACGACCTCGGCATGGCGTGCGTCGGTGAGGACGATGCGAACGCCCGAATTCAGGAAGGCGAGTTCGCGCAGGCGATGCTCGAGCGTCTTGTAGTCGAACTCGACCATCGTGAAGGTCTGGGTCGAGGGCAGGAAGGTGACTTCGGTGCCGCGCTTGTCGCCGGCCGGGCCGACAATGGCGAGCGGCGCGACGGCGTCGCCATGATGGAACTCCATGAAATGCTCTTTACCGCCACGCCAGATGCGCAGCTTGAGCGAGACCGAGAGCGCGTTGACGACGGAGACACCGACGCCGTGCAGGCCACCCGAAACCTTGTAGGAATTCTGGTCGAACTTTCCGCCGGCATGGAGCTGGGTCATGATGACCTCGGCGGCGGAAATGCCCTCCTCGCTGTGGATATCGGTCGGGATGCCGCGCCCGTTATCGGTGACCGTGACCGAGCCATCGGCGTTCAGCGTGACAGTGACGAGATCGGCGTGCCCTGCCAGCGCCTCGTCGATGGCGTTGTCGACCACCTCGTAGACCATGTGGTGCAGGCCCGAGCCGTCATCGGTGTCGCCGATATACATGCCGGGGCGCTTGCGCACCGCATCCAGGCCTTTGAGAACCTTGATGGAATCGGCGCCATAGGCAGCGTCTTCAAGGTCGCGGGCAGCATCACTCATGTCGGGGTCCTTCAGCGGGCGAGGCTATGCCCGCGATCGTCTTGATTCGTATCATGAATATAGGCGGGAACGGTGGCTTTTTCACGCGCGTACGCGTACGTGCGCGCAGGGGCAGCCCCGGCGCATCGTGACGAGACTGCCCCGCTATCCCCGAAAGCCAGCGATCGCATCGGCGAAGACCTCGCCATACTGGGCGAGCTTGCGCTCGCCGACGCCCTCGATCCCGCGCATCTGATCGAGCCCGAGCGGCCGCTCGCGCGCCATGGCAATCAGCGTGCGGTCGGTGAAGATGATATAGGCCGCCACGCCTTCCTCGCGGGCAATCGTCAGCCGGAGCTGGCGCAAATGCTCGAACAGGGCAGCGGTGCCTTCATCGAGCCCATCGGCCCGCGCGCCACGCTCGGCAGGGCGACCGCGCCGTACGGGGAGGGCATCGGCCCTGAGCGCGATCGGCTCGCGTCCGAACAAGATGTCTTCGCCCTTCTCCGTCAGGCGGAAACCGCCATGTTCGGTGCTGGCTTCCGCGAGCGCGCCGGCGGCGAAGAGCTTGCGGGTCAGGGCTGCCCAGGCGGCCTTGGGCTTGTCGTTGCCGACGCCGAAGGTCTTCAGCCCGTCATGGTTCTGGCGGCGGACCGCTTCGCTCATCGTGCCGGTCAGGATATCGGCGAGATGCCCGGCGCCAAAGCGCTGTCCCGAGCGCGCCACTGCCGAGAGCAGCTTTCGGGCATCCAGCGTGGCATCCTGGAGCGTCGCCTCTCCAGCACAGAGATCGCAGCGGAATTGTGCTTCCCGATGCCGGCAAGGCGGCGTCTCCTCGCCGAAATAGGCAAGCAGGGAAGAGCGCCGGCAGAGCGCCGACTCGCACAGGTCGGTCATCGCGCTGAGACGCCTATGCTCGATGCGCCGGCGCTCGTCGTCGATCGCTTTCTCGTCGATCTGGCGGCGGCGCAGCGCCATGTCCTCGACGCCGTAGAGGGTGAGCGTATCGGCCGGCAGTCCGTCGCGGCCGGCGCGGCCGATCTCCTGATAATAGCCCTCGATCGAGCCCGGCATGTCGGCATGGACGACGAAGCGGACATCGGGCTTGTTGATGCCCATGCCGAAGGCGATGGTGGCGCAGATCACCACACCATCCTCCTGCAGGAAGAGGTCCTGGTTGCGGTTGCGCTCCTGCTGCTCCATGCCGGCATGATAGGCAAAGGCCTTGTAGCCCTGCTCGCGCAGGCCTTCGGCGAGGCGCTCGGTCCGGCCTCGCGACGAACAATAGACGATGCCGCTGCCGCCGCGATGTCGCTTCAGGAAATCGGCGATCTGGCGCCGCGGCTGGTCCTTCGGGGCGAAGGCGAGCTTCAGATTCGGCCGATCGAAGGAATGAATGACGGTGACAGGCGGCTTCGGGAACAGCTGCTGGGCGATGTCATCGCGCGTCTGCCGATCCGCAGTGGCCGTCAGTGCCGTGACCGGGACGCCGCCGAGCGCCTCGCGAACCTTGGCAAGCAGGCGGTACTCCGGGCGGAAATCATGCCCCCATTGCGAGACGCAATGCGCCTCGTCGATGGCAAGCCGGGCAACGCCGAGCCTGCGCAGCCGAGCGACCAGTCCCTCCCCCGCCAATCGCTCCGGCGAGACGAAGAGCAGACGCAGGTCGCCGGCGTTGAGCTTCGCCCAGGCGTCCGCCGCCTCGCTCTCGCTGTTCATCGAGTTGAGCGAAGCCGCCGCGACACCGGCCCGCGTCAACTGCCCGACCTGATCCCGCATCAGCGCAATCAGCGGCGAGACCACGAGCGTCAGCCCGCCCGTGACCAGTGCGGGCAGCTGATAGCACATCGACTTGCCGGAGCCGGTCGGCATCACCGCGAAGACGTCGTTTCCCGCCAGCGCGGCCGCGATGACCTCCCATTGTCCCGGGCGGAAATCGTCATAGCCGAAGACGGATTTCAGCGTCGCGCGCGCCTGTGATTCGCGAGATTGCGGCATGCCGAAGGGTTTGCCCGAGGCTGGCGGCAATGGCCAGCCCCAAGCCGCGACCATCCTGGGGGCGCTGGAACTGGTTTTCAGCCCCTAGCGGCGATAGCAGCCGCCGCACCGGCCATGACGCCGCCAGTCAGGCGATTGATCCGACGCATCGCCGTCGGGCTCGCCACCAGCCGCCGAGCCCGATCCGCGGCATAGGCATAGGCGAGCATCGTCGAGCCTATGATCAGGGTCAGCAGCAACGCAACCTCGACGAAGGCGAGCATCGTCATCCGGCCGAGATCGACGACAAGAGGCAGGATCGACAGGAAGAACACCATGACCTTGGGATTGCCGAGCGTCAGCGCGATGCCGCCGAAGAACAGCCGCAAGCCCTCCCCGCGGGCACTCGGCGGCTGACGCGGCGCCTCGGCCGGGGCGGTCCAGAGTTTCCAGGCGAGATAGAGCAAATAGGCACAGCCGACATATTTGATCGCGACGAAGAGTCCATGGAAGCCCTGCATCAGCACCGCAAGGCCAAGCGCCGTGCAGGAGAACCAGATCAGATCGCCTGCGACGATTCCCGCCGCAAAGGGAAGCGAGCGGCGAAAGCCGGTGCCGAGCGAGCGCGCAACCAGGGCAGCGACCGCAGGACCAGGCGAAGCGACCGCCAGAAAATAGACGCCGGCAAATACCAGAAGGCCTGTAAGTTCCATGGGAGCAGCCTCTTCAGAGCAGCGGCAACCCTAGCAGAATGCACCCGAGGCGTCTCATTGCGACGCGTGATCTGACCGATCAGCCCAGCTCAAGCACGTCAGCCGATGGCCTCGACCTGCCCGGATGTCACGGTGAAACACTGCGCCCCTGCCGGCAGATCGGTGAACAACGCCGGATCGGCACCCGTCATCCAGACCTGCGAGCCCAGCTCGCCGAGTTCGGCGTAGAGCGCCGCGCGCCGACGCGGATCGAGATGGGCGGCGACTTCGTCGAGCAAGACCAGTGGCGGAAGCCCGCTCATGCTCCGGACCAGCCTCGCATGCGCAAGCACGAGCCCGATCAGCAGGGCCTTCTGCTCGCCGGTCGAGCCCTGCTCGGCCGGGATATCCTTGGCGGCATGGCGAACGAGGAGGTCCGACGCCTGCGGGCCGACAAGGGTGCGCCCGGCCGCGCGGTCGCGCTGGCGCCCCTGCCTCAGGATGTCGCGATAGCGATCCTCGGCATCGAGTGCCGGCAGCCCCGCCACAAGCCGGTCGATCTCGCCTTCAAGGCCGAGCGCGGCACGGGGGAAGGGAGATGCGTCGTCGCCATTGGCCGCGATGATCATCGCCAGTCGGCCAACCGTCTCGGCCCTCGCGGCAGCCACGGCCACGCCGAGTTCGGCGATCTCCCGCTCGATCGCTTCAAGCCAGGACGACTCTTGCGGAGTGTCCTCGAGGATCCGGTTGCGCGAGCGCAAAGCCCGTTCTAGCGCGTTCGAGCGTGTCGCATGGCCTGGATCGACCGCAAGCACGAGCCGGTCGAGGAAGCGGCGGCGGTCGCCGGCCGAGCCACGGAACAAGCCGTCGAGATCCGGGGTCAGCCAGACCACGCGGAGATAGTCGCTGAAAGCCAGCGCCGAGCCGACCTGGACCCCGTCGATGCGGGCAAGCCTTGCACGCCGCCCGTCGCTTTCGCTGCCAAGCCCGATGCCGAGGCGCGGCCCATCCTCCGCGAGCGCAATCGATACGGCGAAGGAGCCCGGGCCCGCCTGGCGCGCCATGTCGGAGAGATCGGCGCGGCGCAGCCCCCGGCCCGGCGCGAACAGAGACACGGCTTCGAGCAGATTGGTCTTGCCGGCGCCATTCTCACCGACAAGCGCAACGATTTGGCCCCCGATCGCGAGATCGAGGGCCTCATAGGAGCGGAAATCCTGAAGGATCAGGCGCGCGACCGTGGTCAAGATGCGAGCGCGGCCTAAACCCGCATCGGCATCAGCACATAGAGCGCAGACGCACCTTCGCGATCCTGGATCACGGTCGGCGAACCGGGATCGGCAAGCTTGAGGAGGGCCGTGTCGCCATCGAGCTGGGCGGCGATATCCATCAGGTAGCGGGCGTTGAAGCCGATATCGAGCGGGCTCGCATCATAATCGACCTCGACCTCCTCGGTCGCCGATCCGGAATCGGGATTGGTGACCGACAGGGTCAGGCGGCCATCGGCGATGGACAGCTTCACCGCGCGACCGCGCTCGGAGGAGATCGTCGAGACACGATCGACCGAGGCAGCGAAATCGCCCTTGTCGACGGTCAGGCGCTTGTCGTTTCCGCTTGGGATCACCCGCTGGTAATCCGGGAAGGTGCCGTCGATCAGCTTCGAGGTCAGCACCACCGCCTGCGTCGCGATACGGATCTTGGTGGCGGAGAGCTCGACCGAGACCTCGGTGTCGCCATCCTCCAGCAGCTTCTGGATCTCCGCCACGGCCTTGCGCGGCACGATCACGCCCGGCATGCCGGCAGCCCCGCTCGGAGCCGCGGTATCCACGCGGGCAAGCCTGTGCCCGTCCGTCGCAACGGCGCGCAGCAGGCTGCGGCCTTCGACTTCGATGGTGTGGAGATAGATGCCGTTCAAATAGTAGCGCGTCTCCTCGGTGGAGATCGCGAACTGGGTCTTGTCGATCAGGCGCTTGAGCTCACCCGCGGCGAGCGTGAAGCGATGCGCCATCTCGCCCGCGGTGATGTCGGGGAAATCGCCCTCGGGCAGGGTTTGCAGCATGAAACGCGAGCGGCCGGAGCGGAGCGTCAGCCCCGCTTCACCCGTCGTCTCGAGCGAGACCTGGGCGCCGTCGGGCAGCTTGCGCACGATATCGTAGAGCGTATGTGCCGGCACGGTCGTCGCGCCCGGCTCCGGGACATCGGCAGGCACCGTCTCGACGACCTCGATATCGAGATCGGTCGCCTTCAGTTTGAGGCCGGCACCGTCCGCGCTCAGCAAAAGGTTCGACAGGATCGGGATCGTGTTGCGGCGTTCCACCACGCGGTGGACATGACCCAGCGACTTCAACAGCGTAGAACGTTCGACCGTGACCTTCATCGTCTGTCTTCTGGCGTGCTAGCGCCCGAGCAGCGGCTGCGCGGGCGACGGAATGGCCCGCGACATTGCAGGACGCGCGCCGGTGGCGCAAGGGCGCTCTCACAACCGGCCACAGCCAAAGCCGCGCTCGCCTTCAGGGCATAGCGCGGCAGGCAGCTCACTCCTGCAGCATCCGCTTCAGGAGATCGACCTCGTCATGCAGCAGGCGATCTTCGGCGATCGCCTTTTCGATCTTGCGCACGGCGTGCAGCACGGTGGTGTGATCGCGGCCACCGAAGCGGCGGCCGATCTCCGGCAGCGAGCGCGGAGTCAGCGCCTTGGACAGATACATGGCGATCTGGCGCGGCTTCACGACTGCCGCGGTGCGGCGCTCGGAGAGGATGTCGGCCCGGCTGACATTGTAGCGGGTGGCGACCAGCTTCTGGATGTCCTCGATCTTGACGCGGCGCGGCTCGCGGGTCCGGACCAGGTCACGGATCGCCGCCTCGGCCGTTTCCAGCGTCACCGCATTGCCGGACAAGGTGGCATGGGCCAGCAGCCGATTGGCGGCGCCGTCGAGATCGCGGCCATTGGCGGTGATGACGCGGGCAACATAGGCGATCACGTCGGAATTGACGTGGAAGCTCGAATGCGCCGCCTGCAGCGACTCGAGCCGGCTTCCGAGAATCTTCACGCGCAGCGCCTCGTCAAGCTCGCCGACCTCGACGACAAGCCCGCCGGCCAGCCGCGAACGGATGCGCTCGTCGAGCGCTTCGAGATCATTGGCAAGCCGATCGGCCGCGACCACGATCTGCTTGCCGGCATCGATCAAGGCGTTGATCGTGTGGCCGAACTCCTGCTGGATCGAGCGCCCCTGGATGAACTGTACGTCGTCGACGATCAGCAGGTCGATGCCGCGCAGCTTTTCCTTGAAGGCGAGCGCCGTCTGCGACTTCAGGGCCGCGACGAAACCGTACATGAAGCGATCGGCCGTGAAATAGGCCACGCGTTTGCCATGATTGCGCGCATCCTGAGCAATCGCCTGCAGGAGATGCGTCTTGCCGAGCCCGACCCCAGCATGAAGGTAGAGCGGATTATAGGGGGTCGATCCGGCCGGGGCCGCGGCAATTCGCTCGGCCGCTGCAAAGGCCAGCTGGTTCGACTTGCCGACGATGAAGCTCTGGAAGTTGAGGCGCCGGTCGAGCATGGTGCCGCAGGCGTCAACAAGCTCCTGCTCACAGGGCAGGGATCCGGCCTCCGCCGAGCGAAGGGCCATGACGGGCTCGGGTGCCGCCGCACGCGGGGCAGCCATGGCAGCCTCGCGGACCGCGGCCGGAATGGCATCCCGGGCAGCCTGGCGCACCGAAAGCAGGATGCCATTGGCAGCAGGCAACTCGGCCAGGCAATGCGCCCGCAGGCGCTCGGCATAATGCGCCTCCAGCCAGCTCTTCAGGAAACGGGTCGGCACGGTGAGATAGGCCACGCCATCGACGAGGCCGCCGATCTCGACACGCGCAAACCAGCTGGAGAAAACATCCTCGCCGAGTTCGGCACGCAGGCGGCGGCGCACGCGGTCCCAGGCTTCAGTCAGGGAAAGCGCTGCTCCCTCCCCCTGGATGCTCGCAGTCGTGGTCGCGATCACAGACGCCGGCACAGCCTTCGCATCGGTAATCTCGTCCATGGCTTGCCGCTCGAACATTTCGTGCCCCATTTCAATATCAAGAGATGCGCTATCGGCGGCGGCTCTTGGTGGACCGCCTGCCGGAGCTGTTGTTTGGACAAAGAGAATGACGCCCACTCGACGGCATGCGCCGGCGAGTGACAGGCTCTCGATCCATTTCTGATTACGCTTAGAAGGCTCGCCGAAGGACGGAGCCGCTACTTCATCTCAACTCAAACAGACAAAGAGCCGCATCCTCTCCCCTCTGGGGCGTGAGCCAAAAACGCCGTTAATCTTTGGAAACCACCGGAGGTCATTGCTGTCCGCCCGGCGATGAAGGGACCTTACAGGGGCGCCTCGAACGGGGGCAATATCCCAGTCAGCCGGCTTCGGAGACTCAAGCCCTTTCAGAGCCCCCATGACCTATGGGCAAGGCAGGCCCAATAGGTTGGGGAACTTAACGTTTTTTTTACGGCGGAGGCTGCGCGCGGAGCGCGAATCTTTTTTTCGGGAAGCGACGGAGACGCAGGTAGAAGCTCCGGCGATTCCCGACAACAGATTCCTTTGCCCGCTAACGTCATGAAAAATATGGGATTTATTTGCGCGGCCAAAAGGCGAAAAAAGCACCTTTTGGCGCCCTGAAACCACAACCGAAGTCAACCCCATAACGCAGCGGAAAGATTACTGAATCGGCCCCGCAGATGAGATTTTTCTCGTCTGCGGCAGTCAGGCTTGCCTAACGGTCGGTTAACACAGCAAACAAAAAGCCCGACCTGACGGCCGGGCTTTTCTTAGTCCGAAACTGCTCTGCAGAACGCCGCTCAGGAAGCGAGAGCGCTGATCCGATGCGCCAGGCGCGAGACCCTGCGCGAAGCGGTGTTCTTGTGAACGACGCCCTTCTGAGCGGCGCGCATGATCTCCGGCTGAGCGGCCTTGAGCGCCTCCGCAGCGGCACCCTTGTCGCCCGAGGCAATTGCCTCCTCGACCTTGCGCAGGAAGGTGCGCATACGGCTGCGGCGCGCCTTGTTCACCTCGGTGCGCCGCGCGATCTTGCGCGTGGCCTTCTTGGCCGACGTCGTATTGGCCATCGATCGTCCTCGTCTTCATTGCGACCGAACACCCGGCGGATTTGCCTGGCGGGTTCGGGCCGCTACCTTGATTGAAATGCATGTGCGGCGGCGGTTGCTTGCGCTAGCCGTCGCGAGACGCTGGCCTATAGTATCTTGTGCGGGCCGCGTCAACGCCGGAATGGCCGTATCACGCCAGGAGCGCCAGATCAGCCCCTTCGGACCGCCACAGCCTCGATCTCGATCAGGTAGCCATGATGCAGCTCGGGCACCGGCACGACCGAGCGCGCAGGGCGGTGATCGCCGAAGGCCTCAGCGTAGATCCGGTTGAACTCGGGCCAGTTGCCCACCCCGACCAGATAGGCCGTAACCTTGACGACATCGGACGGCGCACAGCCAGCCGCCGTGAGGATCGCGAGCATGTTGGCCAGCGCCTGATGCGCCTGGACGGCGAAGGGCTCGGCCGAGCTATGGCTGCCGTCAGGGCGGGGAGCGAGCTGGCCGGAGACGAAGACGAGGTCCTTATAGGCCACGGCATGCGCATAATGCCCCGCCGGGGCCGGCACCTCGGGCGAGGCGATGGTCTCGATCCTGCTCATGCCGAAGGCCCTACGAAGCGTGCGAAGGCAGCAAGATCGACATTGCCGCCGCTGATGATGACGCCGACACGCTTGCCCGTGACCGGAACCGCCCCGGTGAAGGCCGCTGCAGCCGCAAGGCAACCGGTGGGCTCGACCACGAGCTTCATGCGCTCGGCGAAGAAGCGCATCGTCTCGATCAGCGCCGCATCCGGCACCGTGACGATATCCTCGACGAGGTTCTGGATGATCGGGAAGGTGTATTGACCGAGGAAGGCGGTCTGGGCGCCGTCGGCAATGGTCTTGGGCACGTCGATCTTGACGATCTTGCCGCTGCGCAGGGATTGCTGGCCGTCATTGCCGGCCTCCGGTTCGATGCCGAAGACGCGGATGCCGGGGTTGAGCGCCTTGGCCGCGAGAGCCGCGCCGGAAATCAAACCGCCGCCGCCGAGGGGGACCAGCAGGATATCGAGCGGGCCAGCCTCCTCGATCAGCTCCTTGGCGGCGGTGCCCTGGCCGGCAATGACATCGGGATGGTCATAGGGCGGAATCAGGGAGAGGCCGCGGGTCTCGGCCAGCTCGCGGCCGAGCGCATCGCGGTCCTGGCTGTAACGGTCGAAGAGCACGACCTCGGCGCCATAGCCACGGGTCGCCGCAACCTTCGCGGCAGGCGCATCCTGCGGCATCAGGATGACGGTCGGCACGCCGAGCAATTTGCCCGACAGGGCGATCGCCTGAGCGTGATTGCCCGAGGAGAAGGTGACGACACCAGCACGCTTCTGTTCGGCGCTCAGCGCCGAGATCGCGTTGAAGGCGCCACGGAACTTGAAGGCGCCCATGCGCTGCAGGTTCTCGGCCTTGAAGACCAGCGAGGCCTCGGTGCGGGCATTGGCCGTGCGCGAGGTCAGTGCCGGCGTCCGGTGTGCGATGCCTTGGAGGCGACCCGCCGCCGTCACGACATCCTCATAGGTCGGCAGGACGAGCCCGCCCGTGGCGGAAGGAGCGGCAGCGTTCATCTGGTATCCCTAAGCTTCGAAGAGAACCCCCATCGTGTCAGCAAGCGGGGCTGAGCCGCAAATCAAAGATCGTCGGCCCCGGCATTCGCCCCGCTCATGACTGGGTTCAGCGGTTCTTGAAATCCGGCGGCCGCTTCTCGGAGAAGGCGGCCATCCCTTCCTTCTGATCCTGCGTGGCGAAGAGCGAGGAGAACACGCGCCGCTCGAAGCGCAGCCCCTCGTTCAGGGTGACCTCGAAGGCCCGGTTGACGGATTCCTTGACCATCATCACCGAGGGCAGCGACTTCGCCGCGATCGCCTCGGCCGCCTTCAGCGCTTCCGTCATCAGGTCGGCCAGCGGAACGATACGGGCGACGAGGCCGGAGCGCTCCGCCTCGTTCACGTCCATCATGCGGCCGGTGAGGCAGAGATCCATGGCCTTGGCCTTGCCGATCGCCTTGGTCAGGCGCTGCGTGCCGCCGGCGCCGGGAATGACCCCGAGATTGATCTCCGGCTGGCCGAAGCGGGCATTGTCCGCGGCGATGATGAAATCGCACATCATGGCGAGTTCGCAGCCGCCGCCGAGCGCAAAGCCCGCGACCGCCGCGATGATCGGCTTGCGGCGCTGGCCAATGCGGTCCCACGGCTCGAACTTGTCGTCGAGATAGGTCTCGGGGAAGGTGCGGGACTGCATTTCCTTGATGTCCGCGCCGGCGGCAAAGGCCTTCTCCGAGCCGGTGATGACGATGCAGCCGATGCCGGCATCCTTCTCGAAACCATCGATCGCCGTGTTGACCTCGCCAATCAGCTGGCCGTTGAGCGCATTCAGCGCCTGCGGGCGGTTCAGCGTGATGACGCCCACCTTGCCCTTCACCTCGACGAGAATGGTCTCATAAGCCATGGCGGCCTCCCGGATGATGCTTCGCGTGCAGCATTAACGGGGCCCGCGGGCGCGGTCCATGCGCGGCCGCGCAAAGGCGGCTTTCGAACCCTGCGGAAGCCGTGCCGCCGACACCGCTCCGCGCGATATGACGTTGGCTCAGCGCTTCGGTTGGCAGCGCTCGCAATAGAAAGTCGAGCGGCCGGACTGGACGAGCCGCTTCACCAGGCCGCCGCAGCCGGGCGTGACACATTGGTCGCCCTCGCGGTCATAGACCTTGAAGCGGTGCTGGAAATAACCGAGCGAGCCGTCGGCATGGGCGAAATCGCGCAAGGTCGAGCCGCCAGCGGCCACCGCCTCATCGAGAACCTCGCGAATAATCTGTGCGAGCGCATGGGCTGCCTCGCGGGGCCGACCGGTTGGCGTCGTGATCGTACCGGCCGCCGCTTCCGGATGAAGCCCCGCCCGGAACAGCGCCTCGCAGACATAGATATTCCCAAGGCCTGCCACGAGCCGCTGGTCGAGCAGCGCCGCCTTCAGCGGCGCGAGCTTGCCGGCAAAGAGCTTTGCCAGGACTTCGCCGGAGAGCTCGTTGCCGAGAGGTTCGATTCCCATTCCCGCGAAATGCTTCGAGCTCTCCAGCTCGGCCCGCGGCAGGAGATCCATGAAGCCGAAGCGACGGACATCGTTATAGGTGACGCGCGCTCCCGATCCGAGATGGAAGACGACATGATCGTGCTGCAGGTGCCGGCCGATCTCGTTGTAATAGGCGCCAGGTTCGGTGGGTGGCGTGCCCGGCGCCTCGACCACGAAGCGGCCGCTCATGCCGAGATGCATGATCAGCGCCTCGCCATCATCGAGATCGGCGATCAGGTACTTGGCGCGGCGCGACAGGCCCTCGACCCGCCGCCCGGTCAGGCGCTCGACGAAATGCTCAGGCAATGGAAAGCGCAGATCAGGCCGGCGCTGCTCGACCCGGGCCAGCACCTGGCCGAGCATGGCGGGCTCCAGCCCACGGCGGACGGTTTCGACCTCGGGAAGCTCGGGCATTGCACTTCGCTCTTCAGCATGCGTCGAGACGGGCCGCGACAAGGCTCGCTCGTTTCGCTATTCATCCGGCTCTAGTTACCGCCTCACCAGAACACAAGCTCCGGGCCAAGCCGTGACAGCAGCCTCCGATACCACCCATTTCGGCTTCGAGACCGTGCCGCTCGCCGAGAAACAGGCCAAGGTCGACGACGTCTTCCACAAGGTCGCCGGCCGCTACGACCTGATGAACGACCTGATGTCGGCGGGCCTGCACCGGCTCTGGAAGGATGCCCTTATCTCGACGCTGAAGCCGCCGCGCGACCGGGCTTTCCACCATCTCGACGTGGCCGGCGGCACAGGCGATGTCGCCTTCCAGGTCCTGGAAGCCGGCGGCCCGGCAACCGATGTGACGGTGCTCGACATCAATGGCGAGATGCTGAGCGTCGGGCGCGAACGCGCGCAGAAGCGCTTTCCAGGCGATGGCCGCATCCGCTTCGTCCAGGGCAATGCCGAGGAGCTCAGCCTGCCGGACAACAGTTTCGACGCCTATACGATCGCCTTCGGCATTCGCAACGTGCCACGCATCGACAAGGCGCTGACGGAGGCGCATCGCGTCCTGAAGCGCGGCGGGCGCTTCCTTTGCCTCGAATTCAGCCATGTCGACGTGCCGGTGCTCGACAAGATCTACGAGACCTATTCCTTCAACCTGATCCCACCGATGGGCAGGCTCGTGACGGGAGATGCGGAGCCCTATCGCTATCTGGTCGAATCGATCCGCAAATTCCCGAAACCACAGGTTTTCGCCGACATGATCGCAGCAGCCGGCTTCCGGCGGGCGCGCTTCACGCCCATGACCGGTGGGGTCGTGGCACTGCATTCCGGCTGGAAGCTGTGACGGCCCGCCTTCCAGCATGATCTCCTCAATCGCCCATTTCACCCGCATGGCGCGGGTTGGTTTCGTTCTGGCTCGCGAAGGCGCGCTCGCGCTGGTGGATCCGTCGGTTCTGCCGCCCGCGGCACGTGCGCTGATCAGGGTCGGCCGGCTGATCGAACGCCGGGGCGCCGGCTCCTCGGCCACGCGCCTTGCCGCTGCGATGACCCGGCTTGGTCCGTCCTATGTCAAGTTCGGCCAGTTTCTGGCGACGCGGCCAGATGTGGTCGGGATGAAGATCGCCGAAGACCTGTCGGCGCTTCAGGACAGGATGGCGCCGTTCCCGATGGAGCAGGCCCGCGCCGCGATCGAAGCCGCGCATGGCGAGCCGGTCGAGGCGCTGTTCTCCGAATTCGGCGAGCCCGTCGCGGCCGCCTCGATCGCCCAGGTCCATCGCGCACGGCTGAAGGATGGCTCGGAGGTCGCGGTCAAGGTGCTTCGGCCCGGCATCCGTGACCGTTTCAACCGCGACCTGGCGGCGATGCGCTTCGGCGCCGAACTCGCCGAGAGCCGCTCGCACGAGGCGCGCCGCCTGCGCTTCTCCGGCGTGGTCGAGACGCTGGCGCGCTCCGTCACCATGGAAATGGACCTTCGCCTCGAGGCTGCAGCGCTCTCGGAATTCGCCGAGAACACCAGGGACGATGCCGATTTCCGCGTCCCGAAGCCGGACTGGCAGCTGACGGCGCGCGAGGTGCTCGTCGACGAATGGATCGACGGCATTCGCCTCTCCGATGTCGAAGCGCTGCGTACTGCCGGCCATGACCTCGTGGCGCTCGGCCGCACCGTCATCCAGTCCTTCCTGAAGCACGCGATCCGCGACGGCTTCTTCCATGCCGATATGCATCCGGGGAACCTGTTCGTCGATGCGCAGGGCCGGCTGGTTGCAGTCGATGGCGGCATCATGGGCCGGCTCGGCCTCAAGGAACGGCGGTTCCTCGCCGAAATCCTGCTCGGCTTCATCACGCGCGACTACGCCCGCGTGGCCCGGGTCCATTTCGAGGCCGGCTATGTTCCGGCCCATCACGATGTCGCTGACTTCGCCCAGGCGATCCGGGCCGTCGGCGAGCCGATCCATGACCGGCGTGCCGACGAGATCTCGATGGCGAAGGTTCTGACCCTTCTCTTCGAGATCACCGGGCTGTTCGATATGGCGACCCGGACCGAACTCGTCATGCTGCAGAAGACCATGGTCGTGGTCGAAGGTGTAGCGCGCTCGCTCGATCCGCAGCTCGATATGTGGAAGACGGCCGAGCCGGTGGTGCGCGAGTGGATCACCCGCAATCTCGGCCCTCTCGGCAAGATCGAGGAAGTCAGCCGAGGCGCCCAGTCCATGCTCTCGACGCTCGCCAGCCTTCCTGAAACGGCCGCTCGGGCCGAGCGTGTGCTGGGCCAACTCGAGGACGCCTCGCGCCAGGGCTTTGTCCTGGACGAACGCAGCATCCAGGAGATTGGCCGGGCCGAAGCCCGGCGCAACCGCTGGGGCAACTGGGCATTGTGGCTGATCGCGGGCCTGCTGGCCTACAGCATCTTCAGCTGACGCCCCTCAGCCGGCGACCGCCCGATAGGCCAGGACCTGGAATTCCTGGCCGAGGGCGGCGTCTTCCGGACCCTGCATCAGTCTCTGGCTCAGGAAGACCGTGACGAGGTTCCGATGCGGGTCGATATTGAGACTGGTGCCGAACCCGCCTTCCCAGCCATAGCGCCCGGGAACCGCCGAGATCGGATCGGGCTGCGTCGCGATCCCAAGACCGAAGCCCCAGCCCGTGCTCTCCCAGAAGCCCGGGAAGAACGGTGAAACCGCCTTCTGCTCCGGCGTGATCTGATCTTGCGTCATCTGCTCGACCATCCCTGGCGAGAGGATGCCCTGCCCGCCGTATTGCCCGCGCGCCAGGAGCACGCGCGCAAATCTCAGGACATCGTCGGCCGTCGAGACAAGCTCGCAGGGAAAGGCGGGCGCGCGGGCAAACGCGCTTCCGGCGCCGCGATCGAACAGGACGAGCCGGCCCGCGTCCGAATCGAGACGATAGGCGCTGGCCAGTCGTCCGGCCTGGCCCGCCGGCACGCTGAAGCCGGTATCGACCATGCCCAGCGGTCGAAACAGACGTTCCTGCATGAGATCATCAAGCGGCTTGCCGGAAACCCTGGCCAAGAGCACCGAGAGCACGTCGAAGCCGGTATGATACATCCAGACGTCCCCGGGTTGGTGGATCAACGGCAGGGAGCCGAGCCGTTTCATCCAGGCGTCGGGCGACATCTCGGGGCTCATTGGACCGGGCGCGACGCCGGCATCGGCCATTGCCTGCTGGATCGGGTAACGGCCCGGCGGCGCCATGATCGCGCCGATGCCGAGCCTGAGCGTCAGCAGATCGCGCAACGTGATTGATCGGCGGGCCGGCACGGTGTCGTCGAGCGGGCCAGCGATGCTGCGCAGGACCCGGCGGTCCGCCAGCTCCGGCAACCAAGGCTCGACGGCGTCATCGAGCCCGATCGCTCCATCCTCGACGAGCGACAGAGCCACCACCGCCAGCATCGGCTTGGTCATCGAGGCGATGCGGACGATCGCATCGCGACGCATCGGCGCAGCACTGTCGAAATCGGCCAGGCCGAAGGTCTCGACATGCACGTCATCCGCCCGGGCGATCAGCGTGACGATCCCGGCGACGGCACCGCGCGTGACATGGCCGCGCATCGCGGCGGCCGTGTCGGCGAGGGCCTTTTCGGAGAAGCCAGCGCTCATCCGTTCTTGAACTCGGCATTGACCATCCAATGCGTGCCGAAGCGGTCGGTCAGCATGCCGAAGCTCTTGGACCAGAAGGTCTCCCCGATCGGCATCTGGATCTGGCCGCCCTCCGAGAGCCCCTTGAAGATGCGCTCGGCCTCGGCGACCTCCTTAACCATGACGTTGACATAGACGCTGCGCATCGGGCCGCTGCTGCGGTCCGGCGGCGCATCGGACGCCATCAGCATCTGGCCGTCGAGCTCCAGGCAGGCATGGATGATCTTCTTGCGCCATTCCGGCGAGACGTCGTTCTCCGCCGGCGTGCCTTCATGGCTCATCATCGCGGTGATCTTGCCGCCAAGCACCTTCTGGTAGGTCGTGAACGCTTCTTCGCAATTGCCGTTGAACATCAGATAAGTCGAGAGCTTCATTGGGCTGTTCCCTTGAGAAATGGCCGGTCGCGCCGGCCTTGGATGGCTTGGTGGATCAGATTCTCTGGTAGCGAGCTCTCATGAACTCGCTCCAGTTGCCATCGGCACCGAGAACCTTCGAATAGAACAACCGCTCGGTCGGGCTGCCGATCTCGATGATGTCCCGATATTTCGACGTCGTGCCATCGCCGGAGAAGCTGGGCCCTTCGGATTCGAGCGTCAGGATCTTGCCGCTGTCGTCGAGAGAACCTTCATAGGTCCAGATCATCGCCATCATCGAGCCCAGCCAGGTTCCGACGAAACGGCCCTTTTGGGGGTCAAAGCCGAGCGTGATCTGCATGGTCGCGGGATTTCCGTCGGGCAGCTCGCTCTTGCTCTCCCCGACGATCCAGAGATCGCCGATGGAGCGAACGGTCTCCGAGCCCTTGAAGATCTCCTCCGGCTTGTCGGGCGAGCAGTTCGATTCATAAGCCCAGTTGCCGACGAGTTGCTGAAGCCAGCGATGTTCGTCCTGCGGTTCGACAGTCTGCATGGGTATAGCCTCCTCCTTGCTGGTTCTTCGGGAACTGAGATGGGTCTAGCGCTCGGCCGCCACTTGCAGATTGGCGAGTCCGGTCTCGAAATCGCGCCCGACCATGCGATCGACGTTGAAGAAGACATGCATGATCCGGGTGAGGAACGGCGCTGGGCCGGTCATGGTCCAGATCACCTCGGTGGCGCCGCCGCGAGGCTCGAGCGCGAATGTGACGTCGTTATGAGCCTCGAAGGGCTTGATGAAATCGAGCCTCAATCCAACCTTGCGGGGAGCCGAGGCCTCGACGATCTCCATGCGGCCCTGCCCGACATTCTTGTCGCCGTCCCAGGCATAGACCGCACCGAGGCCGCTTTCCGCGCCGCTGAAGCTGCGCTTCATCGCCGGGTCCTTCTTCTCCCAGGGCGACCAGTCACCCCAGCTCCGGACCCCGTTGATCAGCGGAAAGACGTGCTCCGGCGGTGCGTTGATGGCGAGCGAACGCTGGACGCGAAAGCTGTCGGGCTTCATCGCGGCCAGGACGAGCACGACGACGATGGCGAGGGCGAGAATGGCGACAATGGCCCAAAGAAGGGTGCTGAGCACGGAACGCTCCTGTGACGGATCGAGAGGGAGTGGCGAAAGCTGCTAGGCGCTTCGCAGCGGGATGAGTGCGCGCAGCCTCGGATCGCGCAGGTAGAGTCCGCCCCAGGCCATGAGGCCGAGATAGAGCCCAAAGAAGAGGTGGCTGAAGAGCGGGCTGCCGACGCGCAGATGCGTCGCCATGGCGCCGCCAAGCAGCCCCGTAAGCAGCACGGCGCCAAGAATGGATGTGCGGGGATAGGCATAGAGCAGCGCAATGATCAGCGTCATGGCGCCGAGCCCCCGGGCCAGCTCATTGCTTCCCGAATATCCCAGCTGCTGCAGGGTATCGTTGACCACCTGCAGGGGCGCCAGCTTGATACCGCCGTCGAACAGCAGGAACGCGACGACGACACCGCTCAGCACCCGTCCCGTCCAGAGCTTGGCTCTTGGCTCTGCGAAGGCGGGCTCGGTAATCGATAGAGACATAATGCTCTCCAAAGTTGTTTGATTGGGATCTAAGATCTCATTGCGAGCAGACAAGACCGCCTGGCGAGCAGGCAAAACCGCCTGGATTCCGGGGCGATGACGGGCCGCGATCATTGTCCGTCCGTCCCCTTCGAAGGCGGGCTCAACGACAGCGCCGCATTCTGGTCCTCAGTCCTCAGCTCCAGAATCATGCTCTCCAGCCTGTCCAGGCTCCGGTCCCAGAAGACCCGGTAGTGCTCGAGCCAGGCAGCCACATCGCGCAGCGGGCCGGGATCGAGCCGGCAGGGCCGCCACTGCGCCTCGCGGCCACGGGAGATCAGGCCGGCCTTCTCGAGCACCTTCAGATGTTTCGAGACGGCCGGGAGGCTCATCGCGAAAGGTTCCGCCAACTCCTTGACCGAGGTTTCCCCCAGCGCGAGGCGCGCCAGGATGGCCCGCCGGGTGGGATCGGCGAGGGCAGAGAGCGTGGCGCTGAGGTGGTCCGGCGACATCAACTAAACCGATCGGTTAATTAACTGACCGGTTTACTAATGCACCAAAGCCGTAACGTCAAGCGCCCGTTGCGAGACCGCTGAACGCCCGGCCTGCCGACCATCGGCCGGTGCGATGCCGGTTGTTGTCAGGAGCGCCCGCAGCCGGCTAGAGTCAGCCATGAGCTTCGAGATCGCCGCCACGCCGCATGACGCCATCAACCGGTTGGAGGCGCTTTATGCCGAAGCGAAGGACGCGCTCCGCGCCGATCTCCAACGCTTCTTCGATACGAGACAGCCGCCGACGCCGGAGGAGCGCGCCCGCTATCGCTACCCGATGCTGCGCGTCACCTATGAGCCGTCGAAGCTGCCCGCAGCGACACGCCGCGGCTTCGCCAAATTTGCGGCGCCCGGCATCTACTCGACCACGGTGACCCAGCCGGCCGAGTTCCGGACCTATCTGCTCGACCAGCTCGACCCCCTGGTGACGGAATACGGCGCCACCATCGAGACGGGCATCAGCACCCAGGAAATTCCCTACCCCTATGCAATCGAGGGCGGCGACGAACTGGGCGGCGGCCGGATCTCGCCCGCGGAGCTTGCGCGGCATTTCCCGACGCCGCTGCTCTCGCTGGTCGGCGACGAGATCGCCGACGGCACCTTCGAGATCATCGAGGGCGAGCCACGCCCGCTCTCGCTCTTCGATGCGGTGCGCGTCGATTATTCGCTGCGGCGGCTGGTCCACTATACCGGCACCGACTGGCGGATGGTGCAGCCCTGGGTGCTGCTGACCAACTACCATCGCTATGTCGACCAGTTCGTGCGGCTGGCATTGGCCGAGATCGAGGCCGGCACCGCCGAGGCGCTCGTCGCGCCGGGCGGGATCCGGATCGACCGCGAAGGCATCGATGTCAGCGCCGCCGAGCGCGTGATGTCCGCGCCCTGGCATCGCTTCCAGATGCCGGCTTATCACCTCATCCGCGCTGGAGGCGAAGGCGTCACGCTGGTCAATATCGGCGTCGGCCCGTCCAATGCGAAGAACATCACCGACCATCTCGCGGTGCTCAGGCCGAATTGCTGGTTGATGGTCGGCCATTGCGGTGGCCTCCGGCAGACGCAGATCATCGGCGACTACGTGCTGGCCCACGCCTATCTCCGCCAGGACGGCATCCTGGATGACCATGTGCCGCCGGACATTCCGATTCCGGCGCTCGCCGAGGTCCAGGTCGCCTTGCAGCAGGCTGCGGCCGAGGTCACTGGCGAGAAGGGCGACCGGCTGAAGCAGAGGCTGCGCACCGGTACCGTCGTGACGCAGGACGATCGCAACTGGGAGCTGCGCTGGACCAAGGAGCGCCGCCGTATCAACCTGTCGCGCGCCATCGCGGTCGACATGGAATCCGGGACCATCGCAGCACAGGGCTACCGGCTACGCGTGCCCTACGGCACCTTGCTCTGCGTCTCCGACAAGCCGCTGCATGGCGAGATCAAGCTGCCGGGCGCCGCCAACGCCTTCTATGAGCGCGCTGTCGGCGAGCACCTGAAAATTGGACTTGCAGCGCTGGAGAAGCTCAAGGAAGCCGGCAGCACGATCCATTCACGCAAGCTGCGTTCCTTCGACGAGCCGCCCTTCCGCTAGAGGCCCCTGCACGTCCGCCCCATGACAGCCGCGCCTCCGCGATGCTAGGTGAAGGGCTTCTTGCCTCGGGAGCCCGCCCTTGTCCGCATCTCGCTCCGTCCTGCTGATCATCGGCGGGGGTATCGCCGCCTACAAGGTGCTGGAGCTGATCCGGCGCCTGAAGGACCACGGCATCACCTCGCGCTGCATCCTGACCAAAGCCGGCGAAGAGTTCGTGACGCCGCTCGCCGTATCGTCGCTGGCGGGCGAACGCTGCTTCACCGATTTGTTCTCGCTGACCGACGAAGCCGATATCGGCCATATCGCGCTGTCGCGCTCGACCGATCTGGTCGTCGTCGCTCCCGCGACCGCCGACCTGATCGCCAAGATGGCGACGGGCCTTGCCAATGACCTTGCCTCGACGGCCCTGCTCGCCACCGACAAGCGCATCCTGATCGCGCCCGCGATGAACCCGCGCATGTGGGAGCATCCGGCGACACGGCGCAACATGGCGCTGCTCGAGAAGGACGGGGTGCTCGTCGTCGGGCCGAACTCCGGTGCCATGGCCGAGCGAGGCGAGAACGGACCCGGCCGCATGGCCGAGCCTCATGAGCTGCTGGCGGCGATCGAACAGGCGCTGGCCGGCGAAACCCGGCTCTCCCCGGGTGGAACGATCGGCTTCCTCGGTCGCAGTCCGGGCGGCGCGTCCGGTGCCCCCAAGCTGCTCGCCGGCAAGCGCGTGCTCATCACCTCCGGGCCGACGCATGAACCGATCGACCCCGTGCGCTACATCGCCAACCGCTCCTCCGGAAAGCAGGGTCACGCGATCGCAGCCGCCGCCGCGGCCGCGGGCGCCAGCGTGACATTGGTGTCCGGCCCGGTCGCGATCGCCGATCCGGAGGGGGTGACCACGATCCATGTCGAATCCGCCCGCGATATGTTGGCCGCAGTCGAAGGCGCGCTGCCGGCGGATATCGCGATCTTCGCCGCCGCGGTCGCCGACTGGCGCGTTGCGGAAGAGGCGCCCGGCAAGCTCAAGAAGCAGGCCGGCGCGAGCGCGCCTGCCCTCGCCCTCGTCGAGAACCCGGACATCCTGGCGACGATCGCCGCACGCGAGATCGATCGCCCCGCCCTCGTCGTCGGCTTCGCCGCCGAGACCGACCACGTGATCGACTATGCCCGCGCCAAGCTGGCAAAGAAGGGCTGCGACCTGATCGTCGCAAACGATGTCGGCGGCACCGGAGTGATGGGCGGCGACGCCAACACCGTGCATCTCGTCACCTCCGACAATGTCGAAACCTGGCCGACCCTGCCCAAGGGCGAGGTCGCGAGCCGGTTGATTGCGCATCTGGCGCGCATGCCGCAGGCCAGCAAGACGGACCGCTGAGCGCCATGGTCACGCTTCCCATCAAGCGCCTGCCCCATGGCGCCGACCTGCCGCTGCCGGCCTATGAGAGCAGCGGCGCCGCCGGCATGGACCTCCGTGCCGCCCTGGCCGCCGATGAGCCCTGCGTTCTGGCGCCGGGCGGACGCGGTCTCATCCCGACGGGGATCGTGCTGCAATTGCCGCAGGGTTTCGAGGCGCAGGTCCGGCCGCGCTCGGGCCTCGCCTTCAAGCATGGCGTCACGGTGCTGAATTCGCCCGGCACCGTCGACAGCGACTATCGTGGGGAGATCAAGGTGATCCTGATCAATCTCGGCGCAGAAGACTTCGTGATCCGGCACGGCGACCGCATCGCCCAACTCGTGGTCGCCCCGGTCTCACAGGCGGCCTTGGTCGAGGCTGCCACACTCGACGAGACCGCGCGCGGGGACGGCGGCTTCGGCTCGACCGGCATCGCTGGGAGCAAGGCGACGGCGCAAGGTGGCGGCCAATGATGCCGCTCTCGCACCGCAGCCTCCTCGCCGTCGCCGCAGTCGTCGATATCGCGCTGCATGCTCGCCCGTCGCCCGTCGCCGCCAAATTCCTGGCTGCACGCCACGACCTGCCGCCGCGCCATCTCGAAACCATGCTGCAGGCGCTCGTGCGCGCCGGCATCCTGAAGGGCGTGCGCGGTCCGCGCGGCGGCTATGAGCTCGCTCGCGAACGCCGCCGCATCACCGCCGGCGATATCGCGCGTGCGGCCATGCAGGAAACGAGCGATGAAACCACGCCCCTGCCGCAGTCCCGCCTTATCGACGAGGTGGTCGGCCCGGCGCTGAGGCGGGCGACCGATGCCTTCCTGGCCGAGCTCGACAGCGTCACCGTCGAAGATCTCTGTCGCCAGTCCGAGCAGAAGTCGGTCTTCGGAGAGATCGCCCAGAGAGCCGATTTCACAATATAATTATGTTATTAAACTAATTATTCGACATAAGATGTGAAATACGTTAGCCCTTCCATCCTGACCATATGACGCAAGGGAGGCCGCTATGGCCGAAGCAGCACAGAAGCTCAATCCCGCACAGGACAAGGCGCCCGGTCGAGGCCGGGTCTATGAGTCGATCACCGATACGATCGGTGACACTCCGCTGGTGCGGCTGAACCGTCTCCCGGCAGAACGCGGCGTCAAGGCGACGATCCTTGCCAAGCTCGAATTCTTCAACCCGATCTCCAGCGTCAAGGATCGTATCGGCGTAAACATGGTCGATGCGCTCGAAGCCTCAGGCGTTCTGAAGCCGGGCGGCACGCTGATCGAGCCGACCTCGGGCAATACCGGCATCGCGCTCGCCTTCGTCGCTGCCGCGCGCGGCTACCGCCTGATCTTGGTCATGCCGGAGACGATGTCGCTGGAGCGTCGCAAGATGCTGGCCCTGCTCGGCGCCGAACTCGTGCTGACGCCCGGCCCGGGCGGCATGCGCGGTGCCGTGGCCAAGGCCGAAGAGCTCAAGGCCGAGATCCCGGGTGCGATCATTCCGCAGCAGTTCGAGAATCCGGCCAACCCCGAGATTCACCGCAGGACGACCGCCGAAGAGATCTGGAACGACACCAACGGCGAAATCGACATCTTCGTCTCCGGTGTCGGCACCGGCGGCACGATCACCGGTGTCGGCCAGGTGCTGAAGCCCCGCCGGCCCGGGCTGAAGGTCATCGCGGTCGAGCCTGAAGACTCCCCGGTTCTCTCCGGCGGCCAACCCGGTCCGCACAAGATCCAGGGCATCGGCGCCGGTTTCGTTCCCGGCGTGCTCGATCGCTCGGTGATCGATGAGGTGGTGACTGTCGGCAACCAGACCTCCTTCGACACGGCTCGCGCGCTGGCCCGCCTCGAAGGCATTCCGGCCGGCATCTCCTCGGGCGCGGCAGTCGCTGCCGCGCTGGAAATCGGCGCGCGTCCCGGCAACGAAGGCAAGACCATCGTCGTGATCATCCCCTCCTTCGCCGAGCGCTATATTTCGAGCGCTCTCTTCGAAGGCCTGTGATCTCCAGCGCGCTTCAGGTCGTCCGGCTCAGCGAAACGCTGCCGGACGATTTTTCTGCCCTGCAGGACGAAGCGGCGGCCGAAGGCTACCGCTTCGTCGACGGTTTGCGGGACGAGTGGCAATCCGGCCGTTATCGTGACGCCGACGAGCGGAATGCCCTGTTTGCGGTGTTTCGCGATGGGGTGCTCGCCGCGATCGGCGCGGTGACGCCGGACCCTTATGACCCAGCGCCCGACCTCCTGCGCATTCGCCATGTCTATGTCCGGCCGACCGGCCGGCGCGGAGGCGTCGGCCGCCTGCTGGCGAGCGCACTCGTGCAACAAGGGCTGTCGCTGGCGCCGAGGCTCTCGCTCAACGCTGCGGATTCCGGCGCGGCCGCTTTCTGGGAAGCCATGGGCTTCAAGCCCGATGGCGGCGGTACACGCCGCAGCCATCTGCTCACGCGCTAGGATCGAAGCCTGGATCGGCGTCCCGAAAACCGCACCCCACCTTTCGGGCCGAGGCTTTCGTGTTTGCATCGGCTTTCCCGAAAACCGCGCCCCACTTTTCGGGCCGATCCGTTAGCGACGCAGGATCAGACGGTTATTCCAGGGGTCGGCAACGGTGACGGTGCCTCCCTGATCACGACCGCCGGCAGCGATCATCCGCGTCCGCATCGCCGCGAAGGCCGGGTCGTCGGCGGCGACGAGCTCGAAGCTCGCGAGCCCCGCATCGCTGTCAGCCCGCAGGCCTGCCCCCCGGCTGCCCCAGACATTGACGGCGATATGGTGATGGTAGCCACCGGTCGCGAGGAAGCTGGCGCCGGGATAATGCACCATCACGTCAAAACCGAGCCCATCGCGGTAGAAGCCCTCGGCCTGCGCGGTGTCGCCGACGCGCAAATGAACATGCCCCATGCCCGTGCCAGTCGGCATGCCGGGATAGGCGGCTCCGTCCGACTCACGCAGGAGCAGGTCGAGATCGAGCCGATCGGTCGACATCTTGATGGCGCCGCCATCAAGTCGCGGCCATTCCGGCCGGCTGCGATCACGATAGATTTCGATGCCGTTGCCTTCCGGATCGGAGAGGTAGAGCGCCTCGCTGACGAGATGGTTCGAGGCGCCTTCCAGCGGCACTCGGGTCCTGGCCGCATGCGCCAGCCAGTTGGCGAGGTCACGGCGCGATGGCAGCAGGATCGCGAGATGGAAGAGGCCGGCGGCCGATACCGGTGCGCTCGCCCCCCCTTCGAGCCGCACCAGCGGCACGCCGTCGACACCGAGCACGGAGAGGCCGGGCTCTTCCGAGATCAGCGTCAGCCCGATCGCGTCGCGATAGAAGGCCGTCAGGCGCGGCAGATCGCGCACCCGCAAGGAGACCGCGCCAATGTGAAGGGGCGCGTCATAGGCCTCAAGCCGTACCGGTGACGAAACCTTGTCCTTAACCGTGAGCATCGCCGCCTCCGAAAATGATGCGGCCCGACGTCCGCCGCAGTCTTCAAATGGCAAGAAACCGAGCCATTGTCGCCCCTTGGCATGGCAAGACCAAGATTGCAGCCGCGCAATATCGCGGGGCCGTCAGACCGGGCTCGGCCGGTCGATCGCAAAATCAGAGAACCAGGCCTCCTCCCTGCCCTCTAGCAGGGCGCCGAGGAGACGAGACGCGAGGAAGCTGAAGGTGATGCCGTTGCCGCCATAGCCATAGGCCGCCAGCAGGCGTGGCTGGCCAGGGACCCGCCCGATCAGCGGCAACCCGTCCCCGGTCTGGCCGAAGGCCCCGGACCAGGTGTGAGCAAGCGAGAGCCGCGCAGCCGGCACAAGGGCCGCGAGCTTGCCGAGCAGCGCCTCTGTCTTCTCCGGCCCGAGACGCTCGCGCAGATCGGCGTCATCGCTCCCCTCGTCCTCGCCTCCGATGACGATGCCTCCATCGGCCGTGGTCCGGCAGTAGACATAGTCCGTCGAAGCCTCCCAGACGAGCGCACGCCGAGGCCAGAGCGCCTGTGCGGGCTGCGGCTGCGTCGCCAATGCCCAACTCGAGGCGATGCGATGCAGATCGCTCCGGACGCAATCTGGCATGACATAGCCGGTTGCCAGGACGACATGACCGGCTTCGATCGTGTGGCCAGCGCCGAGCTGGACCATGGCGGAGCGACCCTGGCCATCGAATGCCACCGCCTCGTCGCGGATAAGACGCGCGCCCCGCGCTGCCGCCACGCCGAGCAGGGCATGGCACAGGCTGAGGGGGTCTGCTTCCGCCGATCCGGGCGAGACGATGGCTGCCGCCCGGTCGAACCCGAACTCGCGCAGCAGCAGGTCATGGCCGAGCAGGGAGCCGGGCAGGCCAGCGCGCTCCCGCAGGAGATGCTCGTCCAGCAATTCACGCGCCCCGGTCTCGCCAGCTGCGAGATAGACCGTGTCACGGGGATGGAAGGCGCAGCGCAGTTGTTGGCCCAGGACCAGCTCACGAAGCCCCGCCACGGCCCGAAGGCTGCGCCGATAGATATCCGCCGCCCGTTCGAAGTCGTAGAGCGCCGAAAGCCGCCGCAAGGGCTGGTCGATCTCCCATTGCAGCATCGCAGTGCTGGCCACCGTGCTGCCGAAGCCTGGTCTTTCACGATCGACGAGCACGACCTGCCGCCCACGCGCGGTCAGATGTTCCACCAGCATCGCCCCCGTGATGCCGCCGCCGATGATCGCCACGTCGCAGCGAATATCCGCTTCGAGCGTCTCGCCTCGCGGATGTCCGGCATCTGTGCGCCAGGGGCTCGAACCGCTGCGCAGGTCGCTCTGGCGCGTGTCGTCGGGATCCAGCATCGCCTACTCGTCCGCCATGGCAGCACCGACCCTGTCCGCCATGGTCGCGCCCCTGCGGCCGAGAGGCTTGGGTCGCCCGATCGTGGTGTCGCGCTCGGTCTGATGCTCGAGTTCGGCATTGAGTTCGGCACCGGCGAGCACGATCATCGCCGACAGCCAGAGCCAGGTCATGAAGACCACCACCGTCGAGAGCGAGCCATAGGTCGCCGTGTAATTGCCGAGCGTGCCGACATACCAGGAGAAGGCCCATGACGCGGCCGCCCAGAGCAGCGAGGCGGCGATCGCGCCTGGCATGACCCAGGCGAAGCGCGGCCGCCGCCTGCTCGGTCCGATCCAGTAGAGGCAGGCGATCGCCAGCGTCGCCATCACGACGAAGGTCGGCCAGCGCACCAGCCGGACCAGTTGCTCGAGTTCGTAGTGGAACGGGAAGAACGCGGAGATGACCGGCAGGATGGCGATCGCGATCAGCGCCGCCATCAGCAGCACGACCCCGCTCAGCGTGGTCAGCAGCGAGATCAGGTTCAGCTTTAAGAAGCTGCGCTTCTCCCGTTCGCGATAGATGATGTTGAGCGCATCGAAGACCGCCTTCACCGCGGCGTTCGCACTCCAGGCCGCCACGAGCAGGCTGACAAGGACAGCAAGGGACAGGCCGGTGCTGGATTGTGTCGCAAGCCGCATCGCTTGCTCGCGGATCAACTCGCGTGCGGCAGTTGGAAAGACCGTGGTGAGGCTGTCGAGCTGGCCGGCGATGGTCAGCGGGTCGGTGAAATAGCGGTACAGCGCGACAAGGAGCGAGAGCGCCGGGACAAGCGAAAGCAAGGTGAAGAAGGCGACCGCACCAGCCAGAGAACTGAGACGGTTATCGGCAACATTGCCGGCAAAGCGCAGCAGGACATCCTTCCAGCCAAGCCAGGTCATCTCGAGCGGCGAAGCCGCGTCGCGGCCGCGTGCAACCTCCTCTCGCGAAGGCCGCGCACGCCAGCGCGAGATCGCCTCGGCCACGTAGCCCAGCGCCACCCCCGCGCCCGCTGCGCCCGTGATGCGTTTCAAGAAGGCCATGAAAAGTCTCCGCCGCCGCGGTGGGTCGACACGCGGCCTGGCACCAGCCTAGGGCAAACCGGGCGGACGACGAGTTTGTTCCCTGCGCGGCGGGCCACCCCAGGCCGCTTATCCGTTTGTTAACCTTAACAGTTCCTAATCAGAGCCAGAAAACGCGCGCTTCACATGCGTCAGCAAAGGCTTGCGACCTCCTCGTCCCGGATGATGGGAGGCACCGCATCTGGCCACCCGATCGGCGAACGACATACAGAGACCTGCGATGAAGATGTTCCTGAAAGCCGGCCTTGCGAGCCTCGCACTTCTGGCTGGCGGCGCGGCCTCCGCGGCGGACATGCCCTATCGCAAGGGCACGCTGCCGCCGGCTCCTGCACTGCCGGAATTCTTTTCCTGGACCGGGTTCTACGCCGGCGGCCAGATCGGTTATTCCTGGGGCTCGGAGCGCACCCGCTTCATCGCCGCCAACGGCATCGGCGCGGCTTTCACCTCCGATACCGATTCGGTGCTCGGCGGCGGACATGCCGGCTTCAATTACCAGTTCGGCTCCTATGTCCTCGGCATCGAAGGCGATATCGAGGCCCTGAATAGCGATGGGCGCTTCCGTCATGCCCTCGGCATCGGTGAGGTGAAACGCGACTGGCAGGCTTCGGTGCGCGGTCGCCTGGGCTTTGCGATGGACCGCTTCATGATCTATGCCACGGGTGGCGCGACTTTCACCGAGTTCGACCAGCAGCTCTTCGATCCGGCTTCGGGAGCACGTGACAGCGCCCAGACATCGCGCTCGGGCTGGAGCGTGGGCGGCGGTCTTTCCTTTGCGCTGACCGACCACCTGATCGCCGGCGTCGAATACCGCTACACCGATTTCGGCCGGTTCAACCGCCTGGCGCGCGGCGCCTTCCTTGGCGTGACGACCGATCAGGATTCGACGCTGCATAGCGTCCGCACGAGCCTGAGCTACAAGTTCTGACGGGACGAAGCCCGGATCAGAAGCCCGTGCGCTGGCGAATGGCGGCAGCGAGCGTGCCGTCGTCGAGATAGTCGAGCTCGCCGCCGACCGGCACGCCATGGGCGAGCTTCGTCACCTTGACCGGCAAATGGGCAAGCAGATCGGTGATGAAATGCGCCGTGGTCTGCCCGTCGACCGTGGCGTTGAGCGCCAGGATGACCTCCTTCACGGCCGGGTCGGAGGCACGGGCCACCAGCGCATCGAGCGTCAGGTGCTCGGGCCGGATGCCGTCGAGCGCCGAGAGCACGCCGCCCAGAACATGATAGCGCCCTGAAACAGCGCCCGAGCGCTCGAGCGCCCATAGGTCGGAGACGTCCGCGACGACGACGATCACCCCATCGTCGCGGCGGGCGTCGCGACAGACCGAGCAGGGATTGCTGGTATCGATATTGCCGCAGGTCGTGCAGACGACGATGCGTTCGCGCGCGGTAGCCATGGCCTCGGCGAGCGGGCCCAGAAGCTGCTCGCGCTTCTTGACGAGATGCAGGGCAGCGCGCCGGGCCGAACGCGGCCCGAGGCCCGGCAGCTTGGCGAGAAGCTGAATCAGCCGCTCGATCTCGGGGCCGGCAATGGCGCGTGACATGCGGGCCTGCAGCTCAGAACAGTTTCATGCCGGGCGGGATCGGCAGGCCCTTGGTGATCTCAGCCATGCGCTCCTGCATCACCCGCTCGGCGCGGGCGCGGGCGTCGGTGCTGGCCGCGACGATCAGATCCTCGAGTATCTCGCGCTCGTCGGCCATCATCAGGCTCGGGTCGATCCGGACCGACTTGAGCGCGCCCTTGGCTGTCATCGTCACGGTGACCATGCCGCCGCCGGAGGCGCCCTCTACCTCGATGGTGTCGAGCTCGGCCTGAACATCGGCCATCTTCTGCTGCATCTGCTGCGCCTGCTTCATCAGGCCCATCATGTCGCGCATGGTGTCTCTCCGTATGCGAAAGTGTCAGAAATCGACGCCGTCGAAATCCGGCTCGCTGTCGTCGAACAGCGGCTCGGCATCAGACATGTAATCATCGTCGGCCGAGCCCGAGGATTGCGCCTCGGCAGCTTCAGCCGCGCGCGGATCGCGCACGTTGACAATGCGGGCGCCGGGAAAGCGCTCCAGGACAGCCTTCACCGCTGGATGAGCGGCAGCGTCGCTCTCGCGCTGGTCCTTGGCGGCAACGGCCTGCTCGCGCAGCGTCGCGCCTCCCTCCGTATTGACGATGACGACCATCCAGGTCTGTCCCGTCCATTCCTTGAGGCGGCGCGACAGATCATTGGCGAGCGTGCGTGAACCACCTTCGACCAGGGCGAACTCGATCCGCCCCTGTTCGAAGCGAACGGGCCGCACATCGCGCTCGAGCGCAATCTTCAAGGTGATGTCGCGATTCTGCGAGGCGAGCGCGACGATATCTTCGATCGAAGCGACGAGCACGGCCGGGGCCGCAACCGCACGAGGGGCGGCAGCGGGCGCGGGGTTCGCGCTGGCGAGCACAGGCCGTGCCGCGAGCGCCGTGTTCCCGCCACCGGAGGGAGGGCGGGGCGCTGCGCCCCCCCCGCCATTGCCCGATCCGGCGGGAGAGCCATTGCCGTCGCGCAGCATCCGCATGGCCTCGTCGGGCGTCGGCAGGTCGGCCGCATGGGTGAGACGGACCAGCACCATCTCGGCCGCCATCACCGGCCTGTCGGCCTGTTTCACCTCGGCCATGCCGCGCAACAGCATCTGCCAGGCGCGAGCCAGCACGCGCACCGACAGTCGGGCCGCGAAATCACCGCCGCGCACGCGCTCGGCCTGGCTCAGGCCGTTATCCCGGGCGGCTTCAGGCACGAGCTTCAGACGCGTCACCAGATGGGTGAACTCGGCGAGATCGGTCAGCACCACGACCGGATCGGCACCGGCATCATATTGCGCCCTGAGTTCGCCCAGTGCCGCCGCGATATCGCCCTTCATCACCGACTCGAACAGATCGATGACGCGGGCCCGGTCGGCGAGGCCGAGCATGGAGCGCACATCCTCGAGCGTGATTCGGCCAGCCGCATGGGCGATGGCCTGGTCGAGGATCGAGAGAGAATCGCGAACCGAGCCTTCGGCGGCGCGGGCGACGGCACCGAGCGCCTCCTCTTCGGCGTCGACCCCTTCGGCCTTGCAGATGTTCGAGAGATGGCCGACGAGCAGGCTGCCATCGACCCGGCGCAGATCGAAACGCTGGCAGCGCGACAGCACCGTCACCGGCACCTTGCGGATCTCGGTGGTGGCGAAGATGAACTTTGCGTGCGGCGGCGGCTCTTCCAGGGTCTTGAGGAAGGCATTGAACGCCGCCCCGGTCATCATGTGCACTTCGTCGATGATGTAGACCTTGTAGCGTGCGGAGACCGGCGCATAGCGCACGCTGTCGTTGATCTGGCGGATATTGTCGACGCCATTGTTCGAGGCGGCATCGATCTCCATCACGTCGATATGCCTGCCCTCGATGATTTCGCGGCAATGCACGCCGAAACGCGAGAGATCGGTGGTCGGCCCACCCGCTCCATCCGCGCTCTGGAAATTCAGGGCACGCGCCAGGATGCGGGCCGTGGTCGTCTTGCCGACACCGCGGACGCCAGTCAGCATCCATGCCTGCGGGATGCGGCCGGCGGCGAAGGCGTTGGTCAGAGTACGCACCATGGCGTCCTGGCCGATCAGGTCGCCGAAATGGGCCGGACGGTATTTGCGCGCAAGCACCCGGTAAGGCGCCGCGGTCGCGACGGGCGCTGGCGCGAGGCCGGGAAAACCCAGCTCTTCAACGGAATCGGCAGCGGCGGTCTCGTCGGTCATCCGCATGCTTTCGCCAATCGGGAGGCGACGGTCAACGCCGGACTTGCAATACTCCGGCCGGGACGAGGCAGGAGCGGCCCCGATCCAAGGCTTGGATCGAAGACCTGGCAAGCGGGAGCAGCGCGCGAGGCAGCCGCAAAGTGGGAGGCTGGACGAAGACCCGTTCGGTCTCGTTAGGGCTGCTTCCTTCCGGACCTGACCCGGTTGGCGAGTGAGACGTCCCTCGCCAACCTCCCGGGCGCTATATCGTGCATGTCGATCGAGAGCGCAAGCGCGAGCTACGCCTTGTCGCGCAGTTCGCCCGGCCGCTTCCCCTCCTACCGCGCGAAGAGATTTTGCCGCGCGAAGAGATGATTTTGCCGCGCGAAGAGATGTTGCGCATGGGCATCCAGGATCGCATCCGACCGAAACCAGCCGCTCGGCCGCCTCCCCAACGCCGGCGCGAGCCGCTCTATGACAGAGCCGGCCCGATGAACCTCGGCGTCGTCAGCCTTGCCGCACGGGCGGCCCCTGGCGACGCCCTGCCTCTTTTCACGATCGAAGGCCCTCTGCACGCCGACTGCGTCGCGGCTCCTGATGATCAACGTCTTCAAGGCACGGACGGGCCGAGGAGCCGGGCCTGTCGATCCGCGCGGCATCGTCGCAGGATGCGCCTTCGGCATTGACTCGCCCCCGCCCTTCCGCCATAAGCCCGCGACCTGCGCAGCCTTTCGGGCGGCGCCGCCCCTTTTGCATGACAGGCTTGGCCGGCCGATTTTCCCCAGCGGGAACCCGGTCGCCATGCCGGAACAAGGCCCCGGAGACGGACCGTGAAGAGAACCTATCAACCCAGCAAGCTGGTTCGCAAGCGCCGCCACGGTTACCGCGCCCGTATGGCGACAAAGGGTGGCCGCAAGGTCATCGCCGCCCGCCGGGCGCATGGCCGCAAGCGCCTGTCGGCCTGAGCGACCGGCGCGTGACCTGCGCGCCGTTTCCGGAAGACAGGCCCATCGCCATGCGCCACGCCCGTCTGACCGAACGCAAACAGTTTCTGGCGGCGGCCGAGCATGGCCGCCGTTTTCGTTCGGCTGCCTTCACGGCGCAGGTGCGCGATGCCGCGGGTGAAGAAGGCCGTCACGGCCTGCGCCTCGGCCTGACCGCTTCCCGCAAGGTCGGCGATGCCGTTGAGCGCAACCGCATCCGGCGCCGTCTGCGCGCCGCCGCGAAACAAGCCCTTGCCGCCCAGGCCGACCGGCCCTGCGATCTCGTGATCGTCGCGCGGCGCGAGGTGCTGACAGCTCCGTTTTCCGCGCTGATCGCCGATCTTTCCGTCGCGCTCGATCGCGCCAGACCCGCAAAACCCGGCCGCAGGCCGACCGACAAGCGCCCCACCAGTGGTGGCACCCGTCCCCAGCCTTAGGCCAAAAGCCCTTCGGGGCATTCAGCGAGATCCGTTTCCGGTCATGATGAAAGAAGACAATCGCAACCTGCTTCTGGCGATCACCCTGTCGGTGGTCGTGCTGCTCGGCTGGCAGTTCTTCTACGGCGTGCCGCAGATGGAAAAGCAGAAGCAGGCCGCGCAGCAGAGCCAGCAGGCGCAGACCCAGACGGCCCAGCCGGGCTCGTCGGCTACTCCGGCTCCGGCGACCGTTCCAGGCCAGCCGGCAGCGACCGCCGCTCCCGGCACGGCCCAGGCCGTCGCTGCTGTCGAGACCCGCGAGCAGGCGCTCGCACGCGGTCCGCGCGTCAAGATCGACACGCCCAAGATCGCCGGCTCGATCTCGCTCACCGGCGCGCGCATCGATGACGTCTCGCTCAGGGCCTATCACGAGACCGTAGACCGCAGCAGCCCGAACATCGTGCTGCTCTCGCCGCTCGGCGGACCCAACGCCTATTATTCCGATTTCGGCTGGGTCGCCGCACCCGGCGCCAATGTGGTGCTGCCGAATGCGACGACCGTCTGGACCGCGGACGCCCAAGTGCTGCGCCCCGGTACGCCGCTGACGCTGACCTGGGACAATGGCCAGGGCCTGTTGTTCAAGCGGATGATCTCGGTCGATGACAACGCCATGTTCTCGATCCGCGACGAGGTCGAGAACAAGGGCGGTGCGCCGGTCACGCTGTATCCGTTCGGCCAGGTGGTTCGCCACGGCAAGCCGCATACGCTTGGCTACTACGTGCTGCACGAAGGCCTCGTCGGCAATCTCGGCGAGCAGGGCCTGCAGGAATACACCTACGACAAGATCGACAAGGAGCCGGCGCTCTCGCCCGGCACCACCGGCAAGGTCTGGAAGGACGCCGTCGGCGGCTTCCTCGGCATCACCGACAAGTACTGGGCGGCCGCGGTCATCCCCGATCAGCAGCGCAAGTATGACGGGCGCTATTCCTCGGTCCAGACCGGCAATTCGCACACCTACCAGGCCGATTTCCTGGGCGAGGCCGTCACGGTCGCGCCGGGCGCCAGCGCGACCGCCAATGCCCGGCTCTTCGCCGGCGCCAAGGAAGTCGCGGCCATCGACGGCTACGAGAAGAATCTCGGCATCAAGCGCTTCGAGCTGATGATCGACTGGGGCTGGTTCTATTTCATCACCAAGCCGCTCTTCTTCGTGATGGACTGGGTCTACAAGCACGTCGGCAATTTCGGCGTCTCGATCCTGATCGTCACCGTGCTGCTCAAGGCCCTGTTCTTCCCGCTCGCCAACAAGTCCTACGCCTCGATGGCGAAGATGAAGGCGGTGCAGCCGGAGATGCTCGCCATTCGCGAGCGCTACGCCGACGACAAGATGAAGCAGCAGCAGGCTCTGATGGAGCTGTACAAGACCCAGAAGATCAACCCGCTCGCCGGCTGCTGGCCGGTGCTGGTGCAGATCCCGGTCTTCTTTGCGCTCTACAAGATCCTGTTCATCACCATCGAGATGCGGCACGCGCCGTTCTTCGGCTGGATCAAGGATCTTGCCGCGCCCGATCCGACCTCGGTCTTCAACCTGTTCGGGCTGCTGCCCTTCGCGGTCCCCGCGATGCTGATGATTGGCGCTTGGCCGATCTTCATGGGCATCACCATGTTCATCCAGATGAAGATGAACCCGGAGCCGCCGGATCCGGTGCAGAAGATGATGTTCACCTGGATGCCGGTGTTCTTCACCTTCCTGCTCGGCTCTTTCCCGGCCGGTCTGGTGATCTACTGGAGCTGGAACAACCTGCTCTCGATCGTCCAGCAGGGCTTCATCATGCGCAAGCACGGTGTGAAGATCGAACTGTTCGACAATCTGAAGAGCATGTTCGGCAAGAAGCCGGCTGCGGCGGCAGCAACGGCGACGCCGGCGCCCGGAAAGCCGGCGAACAGCAACAAGGCGAAGTAAGCCTCCGGGCTGCGACGCGACGCCCCTCTCCCTCGGGAGGGGGGCTTTTTGCTTTTTTTTCGGACCTTGTTCACGCTGCCTTCGAAAGGGAGCCTCCATGCCGCTTCCCGATCCGCGGACCCTTCACCCGATCCCGGGCTGGAAGGGCACGGCCTTCCTGAAGGCCGTCGTCGACCACCCGCTGATCGAGGTCGGCGACTACAGCTATTATGACGACTCGCGCGGGCCGGAGCACTTCGTCGGCCGCTGCGTGCGCTATCACTTCGACTTCATCGGCGACCGGCTGATCATCGGAAAATTCGTCGCCATCGCCCAGGCGGCACAGTTCATCATGAATGGCGCGAACCACCCGATGGGCGGCTTCTCGACCTATCCATTCCAGATGTTCGGATTCGAGGGCGCTCCCGAGATGACGCCGGACAGGCTTGGCCTGCGTGGCGACACGGTGATCGGCAATGATGTCTGGATCGGCCGCGAGGCGGTGATCATGCCCGGCGTGACGATTGGCGACGGCGCCATCATCGGGACACGGGCCCAGGTCTCGCGCGATGTGCCAGCCTATGCGGTGGTTGTCGGCAATCCCGGTCAGATCGTAAAGATGCGCTTCCCGGCCGAGACGATCGCGGAACTCCTCGCCATTCGTTGGTGGGATTGGGATGCAGAGACAATCTCCCGCAATCTCGGTGCAATCGCCGGCGCCAACATCGACGCCTTGCGCGCCGCCGTGTAGGCAGGACCCATGACAGCAAGCACGACAACCCCCTTCACTCCGGACGAGATCGAGAGCGCTCGCAAGATCTTCGAAGGTCCCTGGGATTTCGTCTGGGCCTCGACCAAGATCGACGACCTGCCCCCCATGGTCGGCCAGGAGATCGCCTTTGCCGGGCGCTCCAATGTCGGCAAGTCGAGCCTGATCAATGCCCTGACGCGGCGCAATGCGCTGGCCCGGACATCGCATACGCCGGGCCGTACCCAGCAGCTCAATTTCTTCCGTCAGGTCGGGCATGATGAGCGCCTGACCATCGTCGACATGCCCGGCTACGGCTATGCCGCCGTCGGGCGCGACAAGGTCGCAGCCTGGACCAATCTGATCCACGAATATCTGCGCGGCCGCTCCAACCTGATGCGGGTCTATGTGCTGATCGACGCCCGCCATGGCATCAAGGATGTCGACGGCGCGGTGCTGGAGACACTCGACAAGGCCGCCGTCTCCTATCAGGTCGTGCTGACCAAGGGCGACGCGATCAAGAAGGCCGACCAGCAGTTCATGCAGGAAGCGACCTTCGACGAGATCAAGCGCCGGCCGGCCGCCTTCCCCGAGGTGCTGCTCACCTCGAGCGAAAAGGGCCTCGGCATTCCGGAGCTGCGCGCAGCGATCGCGCGCGTATTGGCAGAGCGGGCATAAGCCTCGCGGCTGCCGTGATGGCGAGGGAGGCGAGGCAATCCGGCCAGGCCTCCTCGCGAGGCCCCGCACGCCAGCATTTCGGTCCGGTCCAGAGAAAGTGATCCTGCCATGAGCGCCGCAAAGATTCATCTCACGCTGGCCGCGCTGATGGGCCTTGCGGGCGTGACGCTCCTGGCTGCGGCAGCGCATGGGCCAGGCACGAGCGGCCTCCAGACCGCCGGCCAGATGCTGCTGACCCACGCTCCCGTGATCCTGGGCGCAACGGCCGCACGCAAGGCCGGCCTGCTCTCCGATCTGCTGGCACGGGTCGCGCTCTCCGTCATCATCATCGGCGTCGCGCTCTTTGCCGCCGATCTCACCCGGCGTGGCTTCTATGACGAGCGGCTCTTTGCGGGCGCCGCACCTGCTGGCGGCTTCCTGATGCTGGCCGGCTGGCTCGCGCTGGCCTTCTCCGCCCTGTTCGCGCGGCGTAGCTGAACCGCGCCCGCCGGCTTCCGCCCCGGCCATTCTTCGGCTAGAAGGCCCGGCGCGCGATCCTCGCGTCCCGCGGAGCCTGCCGATGATCAATCCCGCCGTCCACCTGACGCCGTCGCAATCGGCAGAACTGCTGGTTCAGGCGCTGCCGCATATGCAGCGCTACGATCAGGAAATCATCGTGATCAAATATGGCGGCAACGCCATGGGCGATGCCGCGACCGCCGAGGATTTTGCCGAGGATATCGTCCTGCTCGAGCAGTCCGGCCTGAAGCCGGTCGTCTGCCATGGCGGCGGCCCGCAGATCGCCCGCATGCTCGACAAGCTCGGCATCAAGTCGGAGTTCAAGCAGGGCCTGCGGGTCACCGACCGCGCAACCGTCGATGTCGTCGAGATGGTTCTGGCCGGCTCGGTCAACAAGGAGATCGTCGGCTACATCTCGCGCGAGGGTGGCAAGGCGATCGGACTCTGCGGCAAGGACGGCAATATGGTGACCGCCCGCAAGGTGACCCGCACCGTCGTCGATCCCGATTCCAAGATCGAGCAGGTGCTCGATCTTGGCTTTGTCGGCGAGCCTGAAGCGGTGAACATCAGCGTGCTGGAGGCCGTGCTGAAGGCGGAGCTGATCCCCGTGCTGGCACCGGTCTGTGCCGCCGCCGACGGCCAGACCTACAACGTCAATGCCGATACCTTTGCGGGCGCGATCGCCGGTGCACTCAACGCCAAGCGCCTGCTGCTGCTGACCGATGTGCCCGGCGTGCTCGACAAGGACAAGAACCTGATTCCGGAGCTCACGGTGGAGCAATGCCGCCGCCTGATCGCGGACGGCACCATCTCCGGCGGCATGATCCCGAAGATCGAGACCTGCATCTACGCGCTCGAAAAGGGCGTCGAGGCGGTCGTCATCCTTGACGGAAAGATCCCGCACGCGGCGCTGATCGAGCTTTTCACCGATACCGGCTCGGGCACCATCATCAGAAGGTGATCCACCTTTGCCGGTGATGCGTGCCGGCAACGACAGGTTCATCATCCTCCCGGGGGGCGTCTCGGGAGGAGCGATCATGGATTACTCGATCACCATCGCGCTCGGCCTCGGCCTCTCGCTGGCCATGGTCGGTCTTGCACTCGTCCGCACCACATCACGACGGCGAGAGGATATCGCGCGTGTCCCGGCGCGAAGCGCCAGGTCGTTTCGGGACGAAAGGTAGGGAGACGGGCCGCATGAGTCTCAGGCGCGACCCGTTCACGCCACATGCGGCGCTTGAGAGAACGGCCTGATCATTGCTTTGATCGTGGGTCAGCAGCCTGACCGCCGATCGGCCGGTTTCGTCGCACGTCGGTAAACCTTTGCGGAAGACTTGCATGCTACGCTGACGTCGCCACATGACATAGCCCATGAATCAGAAACCGATCATATCCGCCGCTACGCCGCTCCTGCCAAATGCGGAAGCCTTTGCGCATGTCGAGCACTGGGTTTTCGATCTCGACAACACGCTCTATTCGCACGAGGCCAAAGTCTGGCCGCAGGTCGATGAGCGCATCACGCTGTTCCTCGGCGAACTGTTCGGGCTCGACGGGCTGTCGTCGCGGGCGCTGCAGAAATACTATTACCAGCGCTACGGCACGACCCTGAAGGGATTGATGGAGGAACACGGCGTCGATCCCGACGATTTCCTCGATTTCGCGCACCAGATCGACCTCTCCCTGCTCGATCCCAACCCCGCGCTTGGCGACGCCATCGCCGCCCTGCCGGGGCGCAAGCTCATCCTCACCAACGGCTCGCGCGGACATGCCGAGAATGTCGCGGGCAAGCTCGGTATCCTCCACCATTTCGAGGACATCTTCGACATCGTCGAGGCTGGCTTCCTGCCCAAGCCCGAGCGCGCGACCTATGAGCATTTCCTGGCGAAACATGCGGTCGATCCCAGCCGCGCCGCCATGTTCGAGGACATCGAGAGGAACCTGCTGGTCCCCAACGCGCTCGGCATGAAGACCGTGCTGATCCTGCCGCAGACGCCGGACCCATTCCGCGAAGCCTGGGAGCAGGCCGCGATTGAAGCCGGCCATGTCCACCACGTCACGACCGACCTCACCGGCTTCCTCACCCCGCTCGGGCGCCCGCCGAAACTGTCACGCTAAGGCGCAGATCTCGGGCGTTCCTTCCGGAGAATTTTTGTCCGTCTTTACGAACGATGGCTGAGCTGTTATTCCCCTTGTCCGTTATAACGAACGGCCGGAGTTCAGTTCATGTCAGGTCCAGACGCTGGCGCAAAGGCGCTGCATCCCGAAACGCGGCTGGTTCATGCCGGCACCCTGCGCTCGCAGTTCGGCGAGACGTCGGAAGCGCTCTTCCTGACGCAGGGCCATGTCTATGACAGCGCCGAGCAATGCGAGGCGCGCTTCCTGAACAAGGATCCGGGCTTCCAATATGCCCGTTTCTCGAACCCGACCGTGACCATGCTGGAACAGCGCATGGCCGCCTTCGAGGGTGCAGAAGCCTGCCGCGCTACGGCGACCGGCATGGCCGCCGTGACGGCAGCAGTGATGAGCCTGGTGCGTGCTGGCGACCACGTCGTCGCGGCGCAGGCCCTGTTCGGCTCCTGTCGCTATGTCGTCGAGGATCATCTGCCGCGCTACGGCGTGGAATCGACGCTGGTGAACGGCCCGGATATCGAGGCCTGGCGGAAGGCCGTGCAGCCCAACACCAAGGTCTTCTTCCTGGAAAGCCCCGCGAACCCGACACTCGAGGTCATCGACATCGCGGCCGTCGCCGCGCTGGCGAAGGAGGTCGGCGCCAAGCTCGTGGTCGACAATGTCTTCGCGACCCCGCTCTTCCAACGTCCGCTCGAACTCGGTGCCGACTGCGTCGTCTACTCGGCAACGAAACATATCGACGGGCAAGGCCGCTGCCTCGGCGGACTGGTCCTCGCCTCGGAGGAATTGATCCAGAGCGAGATCCAGACCTTTCTGCGCCAGACCGGGCCGGCGATGTCGCCCTTCAACGCCTGGGTGATGCTGAAGGCCCTGGAGACGCTGCCGCTGCGCGTCAACCGGCAGGCGCAGAGCGCCGCGATCCTTGCCGCCTGGCTGGCCAAGCAGCCCAAGCTGCCGAAAGTGATCTTTCCGGGCGACCCCAATCACCCGCAAGCCGAGATCATTGCGCGCCAGATGAGCGGTCCCTCGACCCTGATCGCCTTCGAGGTCAATGGGGGCAAGGAGGCCGTCTACCGCCTGCTCAATGCGCTCAAGCTGATCCGCATCTCCAACAATCTCGGCGACGCCAAGAGCCTGATCGTGCACCCCGCCACGACGACCCATCAGCGCTTCACGCCGGAGATTCGCGCCAGCATGGGCGTCACCGACGGGCTGGTGCGCTTCTCGGTCGGGCTCGAACATCCCGACGACCTGATCGCCGATTTCGAGCGTGCATTGGCGGCTGTCTGAGGGCCGCCCCTCAGCGAAGCGCAGAGCCGGGACCCAGGGCATTCCGGAATGGGTTCCGGAGCTCCCGTTCGGGAGAGGTCGGCGCGGCTATGCCGCGCGCTTCAGTCCCACCCTGCTCCAGATCTCGGTCAGCGCCACCACGAGCTGATCGATATCCGCATCGCTGTGCAGCGGCGACGGCGTGATGCGCAGCCGCTCGGTGCCGCGCGGCACCGTCGGATAGTTGATGGGCTGGACATAGATGTCGAAGCGCGCCAGCAGCTCGTCGCTGATCGCCTTGCACAGCCCCGCGTCGCCGACCATCACCGGGACGATATGACTGGGATTGGCGAGATGCGCGATGCCGACCGCGTCGAGCCGGCTCCTCAACGCCATGACCCTGTCGGCCTGGCGCTCGCGCTCGACTGAGCTCGTCTTGAGATGACGGATCGCGGCGAGCGCCCCCGCCGCAAGGTTCGGCGGCAGGGAGCTCGAGAAGATGAAGCCCGAGGCAAAGCTGCGGACATAGTCGCAGAGCGCGGCCGAGCCAGCGATATAGCCGCCCATCACGCCGAAGGATTTGGCCAGCGTGCCCTCGATCAGGGTCAGGCGATCGCTGAGGCCGTCGCGCTCGCTGATGCCGCCGCCACGCGGCCCGTAGAGGCCAACAGCGTGGACCTCGTCGATATAGGTCATGGCACCGAACTCGTCGGCAATGTCGCAGAAGGCGGCGACCGGGGCGATATCGCCGTCCATCGAATAAACCGACTCGAAGGCGATCAGCTTGGGCCGGGCCGGATCGATGCTCTGCAGCTTGCGGCGCAGATCGTCGGGATCATTATGGGCGAAGATCAGCTTCTCCGCGCGCGAATGCCGGATGCCCTCGATCATCGAGGCATGGTTCAGCGCATCGGTCAGGACGACGCAGCCCGGGAGCCGGGAGGCCAGTGTCGAGAGCGAGGCCCAGTTCGACATGTAACCGGAGTTGAAGAGAAGCGCTGCCTCCTTGCCGTGCAGGTCGGCCAGTTCCCGCTCAAGCAGCACATGGTAGTGGTTGGTGCCGCTGATATTGCGGGTGCCGCCGGCACCAGCGCCGCAACCGGCAAGAGCCTCCTGCATCGCGGCCAGCACGTCGGGATGCTGGCCCATGCCGAGATAGTCGTTGGAACACCAGACCGTGATCTCGCGGGGCCCGTCCGCGCCGTAGTAGCGCGCACGCGGAAAGCGCCCGACGATGCGCTCCAGATCGGCGAAGACCCGGTAGCGTCCCTCCTTGCGAAGCGCGTCGAGCTCCGTGCGGAAGAAGTGTTCGTAGTCCATCGGTGGCCTCCTGCGACGGGCCTCTCCTACGAGAGAGGAGCCTAACGCGAAATGGTGCGCGGTGTCGCGGGGGCCGTTACGGAACGACGGTTACGGCATGTACTGGCCGCCATTGACCTCGAGAATCTGGCCGGTGACGAAGCTGCCGAGTGTCTCGGAGGCGAGATAGAGGAACGCGCCGACGCATTCATCCGCCTTGCCGAGCCGGTCCATCGGGATGCCGGCCTGCATCGCGGCGAGTTGCTCGGGGGTCGAGTAGCGCTCGTGGAACGGTGTCATGATCACCCCGGGCGAAACGGCGTTGACCCGGATCCCGTGCTTGACCAGTTCGCGAGCCCAGCCGCGGGTCGCCGTCGAGATGAACCCCTTTGAGGCGGCGTAGAGCACGGAACCTGGGCCGCCACCAATGCGCGCCGCGACCGAGCTGACATTGACGATGCTGCCGCCCGTGCCCTGCGCGATCAGGGTCCTGGCCGCCTCGCGCATGAAATGCGCGACCTGGCGGATGTTGAGATCGATGATGTCGTCGATGATGCCATCGTCATAATCGGTGACCGGCACGCGCTTCACCAACCCGCCGGCATTGTTGATCAGCACATCGAGTCCGCCGAGGCCCGAAAGCGCCTCGGCCATGATGCGCGGAATCTCGCCGCTCTCCGTGACGTCGCCGCCAATCAGCACAGCCTTGCCACCGGCCGCCTCGATCTCGCGGGCCACCGCTTCCGCCTTGTCACGGCTGGCATTGTAGTGAACGCCGACGCGAGCGCCATTGGCACCGAAGGCCCGCGCAGCCGCCGCGCCAATGCCGGTGCTGGCACCGGTGATCAGTACTCTCTTGCCCCTGAGATCAGCCAATTGCGGCCAGTTCGGTGTCGAATGATCCTGTGTCATCGCGCTCGGCTCTCCCTTAATCGATTGAATTCTTGAGCACGCCTAGGAGGCGTTCCTGAACCATATCGCCTGGGGCACGGCATGCCAGCGCCTCGGTCGCAGGGCACCCGAGGCGTCGCGTCAGATCAGGCCTGCGAGAGCCTGATCAGGCTTGCGGGAGATAGGCAGCCCGCCCGCTCGCCAGAGCGGAGTCGAGGAGTTCGATACGGTCCTGGCCCCAGAAGACCTCGCCATCGAGCACATAGGAGGGCGCCCCGAAGACACCGGCGGCGATCGCGTCAACGCGATTGGCTTCATAGCGCTCAGAACTCGCCGCGCTCTCGGCGGCCGTCAGCAGGGCCTCGGCCGGAAGCCCCTCCGCGGTGGCCAGCCCGGCGATCACCGAGCGATCGCCCATGTCCCGCTCGTCCGACCAGATGGTGTGGAAGGCGCGGCGCAGGAACGCATCGGGATCATGGCCAGCCGCCACCACGGCGGTGACGAAGCGATCCGCCAGGGAAGGATCGAACGGCACATGCTTCGGCTGCAACACCAGCGGCAGGCCACGCCGTTCGCGCCAGCGCTGCAGCTCAACGAGACGATAGCGCTGGCGCGAGGGGTGGCGCTTCGGCAGCGGCAGTCCGCCCGTCTCGTCGAAAACCGCCCGCACCGGCATCGGCCGGTAGGTCACCGTCGCGCCATGGCGCTTGGCGGTCTCGAGGAAAGCCGCATGGCCGAGATAGGCCCAGGGCGAGGACAGCGTGAAGAAATAGTCGATCATGCGAGGCATTGGCAGGCGAATCCGTTGTCAGGAGCGCTCAAGATGAGGCGTTCGGCGCACAATGCGCTGCCGGGGGCTAAGCCACCAATTCCAAATCTTGACCTCGCCCATCAGTGCACGGCCTTTTTCATTGCTGCAGCCACGCCACAAGGACCGGCCGATTATTCACGAAACAGCAAAGCTGCTTGGTTTGAAACCTGAATCCGTCTTGGATCAAGGAGTTAGGGCGCAAAAACCGCCGGAAAGCCGGTTTCCCCTTTCGGATGCCATGCTCTAGACCAGAGGAAACAGAACGGACCACGCGGAAGGGACGAGCATGGCGGTTTCGATCGACGGGCGCACGCTCAAGGGCAAGCAGGTTCTCAAGGTCGCAAGGCCGGGCCCTTCCGGTCGCTACGAGAAGGCCGGCCTCGCCAAGGCGGCACGCGAGCGCATTGCGGCGACACGCGCCCATATCGATGCGCATTTCATGACCGACGATGCGCCGTTCATGTATTCCTTCAACACGGGTGTCGGCCTGTTCAAGGACCAGCGCGTGCTGATGTCGGAGATGACCGAATATCAGCGCAAGAGCGTCTACGCGCACGCGACCGGCATCGGAGAGCCATTCGCTGAAGACGTGACGCGCGCCACCATGCTGTTGCGCGCCAATGCCTTCGCCTCGAATTATTCCGGCCCCCAGGTCGAGCTCGTCGAGCGCCTGCTCGCCTGCCTCAATGCCGGCGTGCACCCGGTGATCCCGCAGAAGGGCTCGGTCGGCGCCTCCGGCGATCTCGCCCCGCTCGCCCATATGTCGGCGGCTGTCTGTGGCTTCGCCGAAGCCGAAGCGATCTACAAGGGCAAGCGCATGCCGGCGCGCGATGCGCTGGCGAAGGCTGGCCTCACACCGGATTTCCCGCTCGGCGCCAAGGATGCCTCTGCCCTGATCAACGGCTCGACGGTTTCGCTCGCGCTCGGCGTCCTGGCGAGCGAGGATGCCAAACGCCTGGTCAAGGCGGCCGATATCGGGCTCGCGCTTTCGCTGGAGGCGATGCGGGGCGAGCTTGCAGCCTTCGATCCGCGCGTCCACGCCGCGCGTCCCCATCCGGGCCAGGGGCTGGTGGCCCGCAATATCCTGAAACTGACGCAGGGCTCGAAGCGCTGCTCGGCTTCGGCCCGCGAGACGATCTACCCCGACGAGATCGGCCGCACCCCCGGCAAGCCGCCATCACCACGCGTACAGGATGTCTATTCGCTGCGCTGCGGCCCGCAGGTGCATGGTCCGGCACGCGAGGCGCTCGACTACGTGCTGCGCGTCATCGGCACCGAGACCAACTCGGCCACGGACAACCCGCTGATCTTCGAGGAAAGCGGCAGCTACACCGTGATCTCCGGCGGTCATTTCCACGGCCAATACGTCGCGCAGGCGATGGACCTACTCGCCATGGCCATGACCGATCTCGGCTCGATCTGCGAGCGTCGCCTCGCCCGGCTGATCGACCCGACGCTCAGCTACGGCCTGCCGCGCAACCTGCTCGCCGGCAAGCGCGGCCTGAATACCGGCTTCGCCACGGTGCAGTGCTCGATGTCGGCGCTGGTGATGGAGAACCGGACGCTGTCGTCGCCGGGATCCGTCGATTCGATCCCCGGCAAGTCGAATGCCGAGGACCATGTCTCGAATTCGACCTGGTGCGGCCGAAAGGCCCGCACCGTGGTCGAAAATGTCGAGATGATCATTGCCATGGAAATCCTGATGGCCTGCCAGGCGCTGACCCTGATCGCGGAGACCGCCAAGGGCCATCCGCTCGGCCGGGGCACGCAGGCGGCGCTCGACGCGTTGCGCGAGACGATCCCGCCCGCGCTCGACGGCGACCGCTGGTACGCTGCCGAGATGAATCAGGCGACGGCGCTGGTGCGCTCGGGCGCGATCGTCGAGGCGGTCGAGGCGGTGGTCGGGACGCTCGAGTAAGGCCAGCCGTCACGCGGTTTTTGCACGAAAATAGCTGCTCGGCGCGTACAGCCGAGCAGGACGAGGGGTTACCCCTCCTGCCGCGCCAGCTCCAGGACGGTCTCGAGCAGCACCCGGATCGCGATGCCGGCGTCGAGTTCGGTCATGTTCTCCAGCGGGGAATGGCTGATGCCCCTCTCGCAGCGGACGAAGAGCATGGCTGAGGGACAGAGCCGTGCCATCGCCATGGCGTCATGGCCCGCGCCGGACGGGAGACGGCGAGCACTGAGGTTCGAGCCCGTACGGGCGATGCCCGTCGCAAAGGCCTCCTGCAGCCGCTCCGCCATCGGCGTCGCATCTTCCTGCGAATAGGGCGTGATCTCCAACCCGACACCGCGCCGAGCCGCGATCGCGGCGAAGCGCTCGGCAATGGCCTTGTCCATGCTCGCCAGCGTCTCGTTGCGCGGCGAGCGGAAATCGACGGTGAAGTCGACCGCGCCGGGCACGACATTGGTGGCGCCCGGATCAGGCCTGAACACCCCTACCGTGCCGACCGCCTGCTCATGCGCAGCCGCAATATCCTCGAGCGCCAGCGCCATCTCCGCGGCAGCCGCAAGTGCATCCTTGCGCAGCTTCATCGGAACCGTCCCGGCATGGCCGGCCTCGCCGGTGACGCGGACCCGGGCCCGCTTCTGGGCGTTGATGGCCGTGACGATGCCGACGGCTTCGTTCTCGCTCTCCAGCACCGGACCCTGCTCGATATGGACTTCGAGATAAGCCTTTACGGAGCCGGGCTTGCGCTTCAGCGCAGCAATTCCCGATGGGTCCCCGCCGAAGGCGACGAGCGCATCACGCAGCACCACGCCATCCGCATCCCGGGAGTCGAGCCAAGCCGTATCATAGTGCCCGATCAAAGCCGACGAGGTCGAAAGGGAGGTCGGAAAACGCACCGTCTCCTCGTCCCCGAAACCGACCACCTCCAGTGCGAAGGGCAGGACGATGCCGGCATCGCGAAGCGCCTGCGCTGCAAGGATACCGGCGACGACGCCGAGATTGCCGTCAAACCGGCCGCCATCCTTCACCGTATCGATATGCGAGCCGATCAGCACGGCGGGAAGACCAGGCTTTGCGCCCTCGCGACGGCCCTGGACCGATCCGGCGGCATCGATGAAGGCGTCGAGCCCCGCCACTTCCATCGCGCCCTTCGTCCACTCGGCAGCCTGCCGATGCGAAGGGGAGAGGTAGAGACGGGTGATCTTGCCCGGCTCGTCGGTGAAGCGGTTCAGTCCATCGAGTGCGGCAAAGGCACGGGCACCAAGGACGGCGGCGGAGGGAAGTGAGGCGGTCATGGCGAAACCATAGCGCATCGGCCCTGCGGGGGAAGCAGCCAGAGGCGTCCCCAGGTCGAATTTCCATGACTGGCGCGACAGCCCATCCGCCTGCTAATCATCCAGCCGGAGCACCGTCTCTCTTCACCCCCTGGAAAGCACTCGTCCGCGCCGCACCGCCGGTACCGGGTGAAGCGGCTCCCCATCGCGAGACGTTGCCATGACCGACCCAATCGACCACGGAATCCGCTTCGGACGGATTGCCGCCATGTTGCCAGTACGCGACATGGACAAGGCCCACGACTTCTACACACGGGTGCTCGGCTTCCGAAAAACCTTCGAGAACGGTGTCCCCGTCGGCTTCATGATCCTGAAGCGCGATGAAGCCGAACTGCATCTCACCCTGCAGAAGACGCATCTCGCCGCGCCATTCAACGTCGCCCATCTGATGGTCGGCGATGCCGAGGCCCTGCACGCGATTTGCCAGCGCGAAGGGCTGCGTATCATCAAGGGGCTGCGGGACCAGGAATACGGGCTGCGGTCCTTCGTCTTCGCCGATCCGGACGGCAACCGGATCGATGTCGGCCAGCGCCTCTGACCGAAAAGGCAAACCGCGCCCCGCAGAACCGCGCGGCGCGGATCGGGATCAGTAAGTCGCGCGCCCACCCGACAGATCGAACACCGCGCCTGTGGTGAAGCTGTTCTCGGCGGAAGCCAGGAAACCGACCATCGAGGCGACCTCGTCAGGCTGCAGGAAACGGCCGCGCGGGATCTTGGCCAGCATGTAGCCGATATGCTCTTCGCTCATCTGGTCGAAGATGCGGGTCCGCGCCGCTGCGGGCGTGATGCAGTTGACCGCGATATCCTTGTCGGCGAGTTCCTTGCCGAGCGATTTGGTCAAGGCGATCACCGCCGCCTTCGAGGCGGAATAGGCCGAGGCGTTGGGGTTGCCTTCCTTGCCGGCGATCGACGCGACCAGCACCAGCCGGCCGTAATTGCGCTTCAGCATTCCGGGTATCACCGCCTGGCAGCAATGCAGCGTGCCATCGACATTCAGGCGCATGATCTTCGCCCATTCGTCGAGCGGGTATTCCCAGGTCTTCAGGTTGGGGCCCGCGATGCCGGCGCTGGTCACGAGGATATCGACGCTGCCGAGGCGAGCCTCGAGCGCGTCGGCCGCCCGCTTCACGGCGGCGGCATCGGTGACATCGATGGCGATCCCGGTCGCCCCCTTGCCGATCTCGCCCGCCGCCTTTGCTGCGAGCGCGCCATCGAGGTCCCAGATCTCGACCTTGGCGCCACTCGCCGCGAAGCGCTCGGCAACCGCACGGCCAATCCCCTGCGCTCCACCGGTCACAATGGCGACGCGACCGTCTAAATCGATTTGGTTCATGGCAAGCCCCCGGCTGAGAAGTCGGACTGCACGGTAGCGGCCTGATTTCCGCTAGGCCAGCGCGCTCGGTGCCATGCCGGTCTGCGCAAATCGGGGCAGATCAGCGCGTCGACTATTGGGCGTTGAGATAGGCCCGCGCGCTGAACACAGTGCGCAGGAGAATGCCGAGATCAAGCCAGAACGACCAATTGTCGATGTACCAGTGATCGAATGCGACCCGCTTGGCCATTTTCTCGTCCGTGTCGGTCTCACCGCGCAGGCCGTTGACCTGAGCCCAGCCGGTGATGCCCGGCTTCACATTGTGACGCCGGGCATAGAGGGCGATCTTGCGTTGGAACGCGTGATCATGGGCGAGCGCATGCGGGCGCGGCCCAACCAGCGACATCTGACCGGCGATGACATTCATGAGTTGCGGCAGCTCATCGAGATTGAAGCGGCGCAGCAAGCGGCCGATGCGCGTGATGCGCGGGTCGTTACGCGTCGCCTGACGAATGACGTCGCCGTCATCGGTCGCCGTCATCGTGCGGAACTTGAAGATCCGGAAGGGCTGCTGGTTGAAGCCGTAGCGTCGCTGCAGGAAGAACACCGGTCCGCGCGTGTCGAGCTTGATCAACCCCGCAATGATCAGCAGAACCGGCAACGCCAGAAGCAGGATGGTCGAAGCGGCGACGATGTCAAAGCCGCGCTTCGCGACGATCGCAGCGGTGGACAGCGCCGGGCGCGTCAGCCGCAGGCTGGCGAACGAGCCGATGCGCACGATATGGGGACTGTCGAACCGATCCATGATCCGCTCGGGCGCGAGGTGGATCGCGACCGGCAGGTTCATGAAGGCATCGATGCAGGCATCGATCGTCTCCTGATCCGACCAGGGCAAGGCGATGAAGACCGCGTCCGGCCGCATCTGCCGGCAGCGCCCTGCAGCGGTGACCAGATCGGCCTTGAGCGCGGCCATCGGATCATTGATGCGGCGCGCGTCGTTGCTGTGCAGGAAAGCGACGTCGACGATGGCGAAGCCCATGTTCCAGGGTTGATGGCGCGAGACGAAGGACATCACGTCGGGTTCACGGCCGATCAGGAACACCCGCTCCGTGGTGATGCGGCCGGTCTTGCTGGCCACTGAAATGATGCGGGCAATGCCGGCACGCGCCAGAGTGATCAGCGGAATGCCGGCCAGATAGGTCACGAGCACGACGGCGCGTGAATAATGATCGACGATCTTGGCGAGGAACGCGACGGCGATGAAGGCCACCATCGTAATGTTCCAGACCGTAAAGGCCGAGGCCATCTGCCCCTTCGCAGAGAGATAATGGCTGAGCTGGTAGCGACCGCGCATCACATTGGTGAAGACGAAGATCGCCGCGATCATCATCGCCAGCTCGCGCGTGATCCTGACATCGCCGAAATGGCCGTAGGCCAGGAGGTGGTAGACCACGGAGGCGAGGGACACGATCGTCAGCACCACGACCGCGTCTGTCAGCGCCGTGACGAGACCGATCCAGTGCCGCCAGGCATTGGCGCGTTCGTCGGCAGCCGCCGCCGCATAGTTCAGATCGTTGACGCTCATCATCGCGGCAGGCTCTCCGGAGCCACAACGGCCTGACGGCCGGCGGCGAGCGCTCCGGAACGGAACAGGACGCTCCCTTCCAACTGCTCTCACGGCTGCGAGCGGCAAGCGCCATGCCGCCCGGTCACGCGCCGGAATGAGACGCCGAGAGCGGAGTTCGGCCGCGACACGAAGGGGTCAGGGAATCCGGCTGCAACGACCGACATGACGGCGTCCCGTTATGAGACAGCGCCAATCCCGTTCCGCAACTCCTCGGCAGCCGGTCTGATGGTAGTCAGGGTCAAGGGCTGTTCACCGTCCATCGGGCTTGGCGTGATCCACCGCCGTGAGCGGCCAAGACAGGAACCGAAAACGCCTCGAAATGAACGAGATCGTGACTGCCATTTCATTCTTCGACATGTCATCGCACACGCAGCCAGCCGACCATCCCGACCATGCCCGCCGCGATATCGGCGGCATTGGTGTGGCTGTGCTCGATCGCGCGCAGGCGCTCGCGGTGCTCGACACGGCACTTGCCCGTCACCGCCACGTGAAGCTCGCCTTCTGCAATGCGAACCTCGTCAACCTGGCCGCCGTGGACGCAAGGCTGCAGGCGCAGCTCAAGGACTTCCTGGTGCTTGCGGACGGAATCGGCGTCGATATCGGCTCCCGGCTTCTCTATGGCGCGTCCTTCCCCGCAAATCTCAATGGCACCGACTTCATTCCGGCCCTGCTCGCCGCGCAGAACCGTTCGCTCCGCGTGACGTTGCTGGGCGGACAGCCAGGTGTGGCCGAGCGCGCTGCGGCGCGCCTGACTCAGGATTACCCACGGCACGGCTTCACCGTGCTGAGCCACGGCTATTTTGCTCAGAGCGAAGAGGCCGGGCTTCTGGCGCAGCTGGCCGAAAGCCCGCCCGATCTCCTGCTCGTGGCCTTCGGAAATCCGCTTCAGGAACGCTGGATTGCAGAGAAGATCACGCTCCAGCACGCGACGATCGCTGCCGGTATCGGTGCGCTGTTCGATTTTCTGGCAGGCGAGGTCGAGCGCGCGCCAGACGTCCTGCGGCGTCTGCGGCTGGAATGGCTCTACCGCCTCCTGCTGGAGCCCCGCCGGCTGTGGCGGCGCTATGTGCTCGGCAACCCCGCGTTCCTGCTGCGGATGCTGCGCATCAGGTTCCAGCCCCGCGGTCCGACGCAATGAGCCTCAGCTACGCCATTGCGACGCCGAGCTATGCCGGGGACTTCGAACGCTGCCGGCTGCTCTGCGCCAGCATCGACCGTTTCGTCACCGGCCACACGGCCCATTACCTTCTGGTCGAGGATCGGGACGTCGCGCTGTTCAAGCAGCTGGAAGGTCCGCACCGGCGGGTGATCGCGGAGGCGGAGCTTCTGCCCTCCTGGCTGAAACCCCGGCCCGATCTCCTGAGCCTCGGACGTCGCCGGGTCTGGACGGGCCTCGGTGCCCTGCGGCGCGGTCTGCCGCCGCTGCGCGGCTGGCACGCACAACAGCTGCGCAAGTTCGCCTTTCCGATGAAGAGCCACGAGGACGTGGTGATCTTCGCCGATTCCGACATGATGTTCCTGCGGCCCTTCGACGTCACGCGCCTCGGCCGGGACGGGACGGTCCGCCTCTACCGCAAGCCCGACGGCATCACCGGCGCCATGGCCCAGCATACCGACTGGTGCATGATGGCGGCCCGCCTGCTCGGACTGCCGGAACCAGCATTTCCCAGTCCCGACTACATCAACAATCTCGTCAGCTGGCGACGGGACGCCGTGCTGGCGATGATGACGCGCATCGAGGAGATAGCCGGGCGCAGCTGGGTCGAAGCGATCGCCACGCACCGGCAATTCTCGGAATACATGATCTACGGCTATTTCGTCGAACGCGTGCTCGGGCTCGAAGCCGCCGGCCACTGGCCGGACGAGCACGAGCTCTGCAAGGTTTACTGGTTTCCCGAAGATGTCGGCGAGCTGGCGACGTTGCGCAGCTTCGAGGACATCCTGGAACCGGGACAGGTCGCGGTCGGCGTGCAATCCTTCATCGGGCAGCCCGTCGAGCGCCTGAAGGCGCTGTTCGAAGCACAATAGTCCCGGTTCAGCGGGCCCGGCCAAGCAACCGATAGGTGACCGTGACGGAGAGCAGATAGACTGCGCCGAAGACGGCGTTGAACCAGGGGGCCCAGGCCTCTTCCTGGCCGAAGCGAATCATCACCCAGGCGATCAGTGCCGCCTTGAGCGCGGTGATGGCGCAGAGCAGCGCGATACGCGAGCCGGTGCGCTCCCGCGCATAGAGCAACTCGGCGTGATACTCGACGAGGTTGCGGAAGGCAGGCACCGCGAACATCGGCAGGAAGAGATAGGCGGCCTCGGAGACGTTGCGGCCGAGCGCGCCGGGAAACGGCATCAGCAGAATGACGATGGCGACCAGTCCGCCGATCGAGACCAACGCGATCGCGAGTTCGACCAGCATCTTGCGTCGCCAGCCGCCGCCGAGGCCGCGATCCTTCATGATCTTCTGGACCAGCATCTGGTTGAAGCTGCGCACCGGCATCGCGGTAAGATCGATGACGCGCATGGCGATGGCATAGAGCCCCGCGGTGCGTTCTCCCGCGAGCGCCAGCATCAGCAGCTTGTCGAGTTCGGATTGGACGTAGAACACGATGTCGGCCGCGCCCGCGAATACGGCATCGGCCATGCGGCGGGGATAGAGCGCCCTAACGAAACGCAGGCGCAGCGGCGGCAGAAACAGCGTCAGCGCGATCACCGCGGACAGGATCGTAGTGCCGAGATAGGCCCAGACCCAGGTTTCCAGGCTCGCATGGCCCAGACCATAGAAGGCAACCGCAGCAAGCGTGCGCAGCGAGGAGCCGATGATGACGAGCAGGGCGGACTGCCTGAAACGCCTCAGGCCGTTATTGATGATGGCGACGACCTCGACGAGGCGCCAGCCGAGCACCTCGGCGACGATGATCAGGGCGAAGGGAAGAAGATCCAGCCGCTCCCTAAACAAGGCGACATAGGCCAGGGCGGCAACTGCAGCGATCAGCGGCAGCGACAGGACGGCAAGCCCGCCGAAGCCGGCGAGATAGGCGCCGAGGAGACGCGGCTTGACCGTGGCGACGCGATAGACCGGCGAGACGAAGCCGAAAGCCAGCAACCGCGAGAGAATGAGTCCTGTCGAGGAGGCCGTCGCGAACAGGCCAAACTCACCAAGGGTCAACGTATTCGCAACGATGAGGAAATATACAAGAGAGATAATGAGACGACCGGCTGAGCCGCTCAGGATCGTAAGGTAGGCGGATATGGTGGCACGATCTGGCGACATGGAGTCCATTGCGGCGGCGGCGAGAGCTGGCTCGGGCCCTGCTCACGCCAAAATTGAGCCCGAACCTCGCTTAACGCAAAGGCATTGAGCGACCCTAAACGAAGCCCGGGAAGCGCTGCCCCGCGCAGCTGCCTGAATCGGAACGGAACATGAGCCGCATCACCAGGCGCGACGCCCTGGCCGGAACTGCCAGCCTCGCCCTGGCGTGGCCGAGCGCCGGTCTCGCGCAGGTCGGCCGACCCGCCATTCCATTCGGCTCGGCCGCGCAGATCGAGCCCTTCCGCGCCGACCCGCGCTATCGCGAGGCTTTGAAGACCTATTGCAACGTCATCGTCCCGATGAACGACCTCAAATGGGAAGCGCTCCGGCATGACCGCTCCCGGTTCGACTTCTCCGGAGCCGACGAGCTGATCGCCTTCGCACGCGGCAACAAGCAGGCCCTGCGCGGCCACGCCTTGCTCTGGGGCATGGCCTTGCCGCCCTGGGCCAAGGAGATGAGCACGAAGGCGGAAGCCGAGCGCGAGCTAATCAGCCATATCGAGACCGTCGTGGACCGCTACAAGGGCGTCATACCGACCTGGGATGTGGTCAATGAGGTGATCGCTCACGATCCGACCCTCGAGGAGCCCTATCGCGACACGATCTGGCAGCGCCTGCTCGGCCCCGAACATATCGAGATCGCTTTCCGGACCGCGGCCCAGATCGATCCAGAGGCGCGGCTGGTGATCAACGACTATGATTTCGAGGATACCGATCCGCGCATCGTGAGGCGCCGCGCCGCGGCTCTCTCGATCATCCGGGACCTGCGCGACAAGGGCATCCCGGTCCATGGGCTCGGTATGCAGGCCCATCTGTACGGCGAACGCGCCATCGATACGCCCGGCTTGCAGCATTTCATGCAGGATCTCGGCACGCTCGGCGTCGATGTCGAGATTACCGAACTCGACGTGATCGATTGGAAGCTGCCGGCTGTAGCGCGGGAGCGCGACAGCACCGCGGCAAACCTCGTTTCGACCTTCCTGAATGCGGTGGTCCCCGCGCGCCAGCCCAAGGCGATCGTCACCTGGGGCCTCAGCGACCGCTATTCATGGATCGGAGAGACCTTCGCGCGTAAGGATTCTGCCAAGGCCCGGCCACTCCCCCTCGATGAGGACTACAGGCCGAAGCCGATGATGAAGGTACTTGACCGTTATCGGCTGGGGACGAGCTGAGCGGTGTTGGTGAGTTCGATGTCCGCCGGGGTGACGACCATCATCATCCCGGGCCGGGCAGGTTTGAGTGAAGCGTAGCGTCATGTTCACGACCGAGACCGCCGATGGCGAGCTCAGCAGAACCGAACAGGCCGGCAGCCGCACGGAGCCGGCGGCCGGCGGAGCTGTGCCGTCAGCATTGGCGCGCCTGACCAACCCGGCCTGGCTCTTTCAGACGCTGTGGAGCCGAAAGGGACTGATCATCGCGGCAGCGCTGGCGGGCGCCCTCCTTGCCGCCCTGGCAAGCCTGTTCATTCCGCCGAAATACGTCTCGACCGCCCAGCTTTTCATCGATCCGCGCGATCTGCGCGTGCTGCAGAACGAAGTCTCGCCCAATGCGGTCGGCAGCGACCCGACCTCGCTTACGGCCTATCTCGAAAGCCAGGCGCGCATCATCGCCTCGGACAGCATCAAGGCGCGCGTCGTCAAGAGCGAGGGCCTCGACAAGGATCCGGAATTCGGGGGCGAGGCCGCCAAGAGCGGGCTGGGTCGACTCCTCTCTGGCAGCAACAGCACCTCTTCCCGCGATGGATTGCTCTATGCGCTCGCGGCCCTCGACAAGAACGTCACGGTCCGGCGTGGCGAGCGGACCTTCGTCATCGACATCTCGGTGACCTCGCGCGATCCCGATAAGGCAGCGCGGATCGCCAATGCGCTTGCCACCGCCTATCTCGACGACCAGGCTTCCGTCCGTGCCGAGGCTGCGCAACGCGCCACCGGCGCGCTGACCGGGCGCCTGGAGGAATTGCGCAACCGCCTGCGCATCGCCGAGGAGAAGGCAGAGAAATACAAGGAAGCCAACAGCCTCGTCGGTGCAGGCGGCAAGTCGATCGGCGAAGAACAGCTTGCGCTGAACAATGCCCAGCTCGTCGCCTTGCGCACCAGGGTCAGCGAAGCCAAGGCGAAATACGACCAGACGCTTGCGACGCGCGCCTCGAGCATCGAGGCCGGCGCCATACCCGAGGCGGTCGCCTCGAACACCATGACTGCACTCCGGTCCCAGTTGGGCGCGGCGCTCAGCAAGGAAGCCGATCTGCTGGCCTCGCTCGGCTCGCGTCACCCCGCGCTCGCCGCGGCGCAGGCTCAGGTGCGCGATGCGCGCCGGCAGATCAACGAGGAACTTGCCCGGATCGCGCGCGCCGCCAAGATCGAATACGACCGCGCCGTCGATGCCGAGAGGCAGATCGCGCGGCGCGTCGAGGAGCTGACCAGGCAGCAATACAGCGCCGGCCGCGCTTCGGTGCAGTTGCGCGAGCTCGAACGCGAGATCGAATCCTCGCGCGCCGTCTATGACGCCTTCCTGCGGCGGGCACGTGAGACCGGGGAACTGTCCGGTATCGACACGACCAATGCGCGCGTCATCAGCATGGCCATGCCGGCGCTCGAGAAGAGCGGCGTCAGCAGGCGCACCGTCGTCATGCTCGGAGGCATCGCCGGGGGCGGTCTGGGCGCGATCGCCGCACTCGGATTGGCGCTGTTTGGCGGCTCCCTGCCTGCACCGCCTGCCGGGCTGCGCCGCTGGCCATTCCGCAATCGCCACGAGCCTGTTGCCGCTCAGGCATCGCCCCCGCCCGCTCCTGCCGATCCCGTCCCTGTGGTCGCTGCGGCCACGGAGCCGCCTTCCCCTGATGCGGTCGCGGCCCCCGCCAGGACCGGATGGCGGCGTTTCATGGCGATTCAAGGCGGTCAACCAGCCCGTACTCCGGAGGTCGTGCGAGCCCCCGCAGCTCCCCCCTTGGCCTTGCTGGCAAAACTGCCTGCCGTGAGGCATCGACGCTGGCGGCGGGATGGCGAAGTGCGCTCGGTCTTTCAGGCCAAGGCTCATCTCGTCGACGTCATCGACAAGCCGAATGCCTCCTTCGCCCGGGCGATCCGCGGCATCCGAACCGAACTCGCCAGCCAGGGCAGTCCCAGTCGGCGGATTCTCGTCGTCGGATTGCGCCGCAATGCCGGCGCCTCGACGCTGGCGCTCAACCTCGCGCTCGATGCCGCGCAAGCGGGGTTGCCGGCCATGCTGGTCGATGCCGGCCTCGGCGGAAACAGCCTGACATCGGTCTTCGCGCCGGACGCGCAGGCAGGTGTGCACGAGATCGTCTCCGGCAGCGCCAGCCTGATCCGTGCGGCGCTGCAGGACGAGGGCACCGGCCTGTTCTTCGTGCCGCGCAAAGGGCATCCGGAACTCGTCACAGCCGAACAGATCAGCCACGACTTCTTCGGCGCGGCCCGCCGCTTCGGGCCGGTCTTCATCGATGGTGCCTCGCTGGGTTCCGACGCTTTCACGGAGCGTTTTGCAGATGCGGTCGACGACATCGTGCTGGTCGTTCGCGAGGGTGAGGTCGGCGCGGGCGAACTCCAGCAGGCAAGTACGGCGCTGGGCCGGAACGCAGCCAAGATCCGCGGCTTCGTCAGAAACGAAGCCTGAGCGCCGCCGTCGCCATCGATCGCCAGACAGGACACCGTGATGAAGATCGCGCTTATCGGCACAGGATTCGTGGCCGATTACTACATGACCACGCTGGCCAACCATCCCGGGCTTCAGCTTGCCGGCGTCTATGATCGCTCGCCGGACCGCCTCCGTGCGTTCTGCGCCTTTCACGGCGCGAGGCCTTATGAAAGCCTGGAGGCCGTGCTCGCCGAGCCGCAGGTCGACATCATCGTCAACCTGACGACGCCCGAAAGCCATTACGAGATCACCAGGCAGGCGCTCGCCGCAGGCAAGCATGTCTATTGTGAAAAGCCGCTGGCCATGCAGCTCGAGCAGGCCAGCGAACTCGTCGCCCTTGCGGATGCCGCTGGATTGACGTTGGCCACCGCACCGGCGAACGGCCTCAGCGATGCTCATCGGCTGGTGAGAGATGCGCTCTCGCAGGGGGCCATCGGAACGCCGCGGCTGATCTATGCCGCCATGGAGGACGGCCCGGTCTTCCGGGGCAATTGGGCGACCTGGCGGTCGCGTTCCGGCGCACCATGGCCTGGCCTGCATGAGTTCGAGATCGGCTGCACGCTGGAGCATGCGGGCTACGCACTGTCCTGGCTCGTGTCGCTCTTCGGCGCGGTCGAAGCCCTGACCGCGTTCTCCGCGGTGACATTCCCGGACAAGGGGCCCGGCACCGAGACCATCACCATGGCCCCGGATTTCTCGGTCGGCTGCCTCACCTTTCGCTCCGGTCCCGTCGCCCGGTTGAGTTGTGGCCTGGCCGCACCCAAGGACCGCTCGCTGCAGATTCTCGGAGACAAGGGAACGATCACGGTCCGCGACCTCTGGGACAACCGATCCGCAATCCATCTCGAGCGCACGGATGCAACGCGCAGCCTCCCCCGTCTGCTGGCGAACCGCGTCGAGGCGCGGCTCGGCCGCTTCCTGACCTGGAAGCCGGAGCCCGGCCGCAAACTCGCCTACCCCGCCGCCACGGGCCGGTCCGCGCTGCCGGCTTTCCCCTCGCAAATCGATTTCGCGCGCGGCATCGCCGACCAGGCAAACGCGATTGCGGCGAAGCAGAAGCCCGTCTTCTCGGGCGCGCTCGCACTCCACATCACCGAGCTTGCGCTGGCGTTGAACAATGCCCGCGACCTGCCGCAGCCCTATCGGATGCAGAGCCGTTTCTGATCAGAAGGTTTTGACTGGCGGCTGCGCCAGGACCGTCTCGATGATATTCAGTACGGCCGCGCTTTCGGTGAGCGGCATGGTTGCGCAGCCAGTCTCGCCGCTCCGAACGGCATCCATCACGGCACGGGCCTGGAACTGCAGTCCATTGCCGGCAAAGCTGTAGATCTCTCGGGTGCGTCCCGGCATCGGCAGGCGGTCGAGCAGCTTTCCGGCCGGTCCATTCCGGAGCCGTGGCCCTCGCCACGAGCTCCCAAGTGCCGCGGTGGTATAATGGGTCAGCCGCTGCGCCTTGAGGAAGGGCGCATCCAGACGGATCGCGCCTGCGGCCCCCTCGATCACGAACTGGTTTCCTCCATTGCGATCAAAGCCGCAGGAGAGCTCCGCCACCGCCTCCCGATAGTGCAGGACGATCTCGCAACGCCGGTCGACGCCACTGCGCGCCTCCAACCACCGACCTGTGACGCGCTCGGGACTGCCAAGCCAATGCAAGGCAAGCGAGACCGGATAGACTCCAAGGTCGAATGCCGAGCCTCCGCCCAGCGCGGGGTCGAAGAAGCGGCTGCCGGGGATGTCCTCGCGGACATAGGAGAGATCCGCCCGAATGCGCCGAACCTTGCCGATCCGCCCCGCCGCCACCTGCTCGCGCGCCGCCACCACGGCCGGCAGGAAGCGCGTCCACATCGCCTCCATCGCGAAGACGCGATGCGCCCGGCTCGCCTCGATCACGCTGTGAACATCGGCCGCGGTGAGGGCGATCGGCTTTTCGATCAAGACCGGCTTGCCGGCAGCAATACCCCGGAGGCCCTGTGCGACATGCAAGGCGTTCGGCGTCGCGATGTAGAGCGCATCGATGGCCGGATCGGCGAGAAGGGTCTCGGCATCGCCATAGGCGACGGTAGCGCCGAACTCGGCCGCAAAGGCTTGCGCCTTCTCCAACGCACGGGACTGGACCGCGCCGATCCGCGCGTCCGGCAGCAACGCGAGATCGGCCGCAAACTGCCGCGCGATCACGCCGGTTCCGATAATGCCCCAGCAAAAGCGCTCCGCTCCGATCGGAGCTGCATCACCGCTCGCCATGCCGCACGTCCTAGTTCTTGTCCGGCTTGCGGTACTGCTCGTTGCTGACGCCGAGCTCCGACATCAGGCGACCGAGCGCCACCTGCGCGTGATAGAGCCCGATCGTCGCCGAGCCGGTGCGCAAGCCGAGCGCGAGCCCGCGAAAGGGTGAGGCTGCGAGCAGCGCTAGACTCTTCGCCAGAACCCTGAGCCGCCCCCGCGCCGATGGATCGAGTCGACGCTCGATCGTGGCCGAGATCGCGCCGTTGCGCAGGCTGCGGGCCGCGATCCAGCTGAATTCCGTGCGGCGCCTCGGCATGGTCTCGCGCATCGCGGCGTCCTGGACCCACCAGAAACGGAAGCCGGCTTCCTTGCTGCGCCGGAAGAAGTCACTGTCGCCGCCGCCGGTGAAATCGAAGCTCTCGTCGAGAAAGGGGAAGCCAAGTGCCTCCAGCACCTCGCGCCGGATCAGGTAGTTGGCGCTCGAGAACAGGATCGGCACTTCGCCCGAGACAGCATAATGCGATCGAAAGACCGGGTGTGCGCTCAGCCAGGCTCGGGATTGATCCTCGAAGACCGGGGTCACCGAGCCGCCGAAGAGCTGGGCCGGCGCAATTGCCGCAGCACGCAGAAAAGCGTCGAGCCACAGCGGCAGCGCCTCCTCGTCGTCATCGATGCCGAGGACCTGCTTCAGCTCGGGAAGGCGGGTCAGCCCGCAGCGCCAGGCGGCATTATAGGCCTTGCAGTTGCCCTGTCGCGGCTCGACGATGACATATCCCTTGAATAGCCCCGCAGCGTGAAGGGCACTCGCCCGCTCCGCGCCGGCGCGTTCGACGCCTTCGTTCTCGACGACGATGATCGCAAAATCATGCCCGCCCTGCTGCGCGGCCAGAGAGCGCAAAGCGCGCTCCAGCAACTCCGGCCGCTTGAAGGTCGGCACGCAAATCACGCTTTCGACGCCTTGCAGCGCCGCCTCTGGCGAAGCTGCGACGATCTCGAAGGTCTCGGGTGCATCGAAGCCGGGAATGGCGGGGCGTCGCGAGGCGCCTTCCAAATTGCCGGCGGAATGATGGAGGGGGTCAGCCATGGTGCCCCAGCATGCCACATCTCCGCTTAAGGTTCGGTGTCGGCGATCCTGCGCCGGCGCGCACACTCCCACACCTGATGTTCAGGATAGTTCGTCGCCGAACTTGACCCGACCGAACATCTGACGCCTCTCTCACGGCCATCCCTATCGTCAGGATCGGCCCCGTTGCGTCTTGCCTTCATCACCTCGCTGATCCCGGTTGCAAGGCCCGATACCGGCTTCGAGATCGCCAATGCCGCAATCCTCGATGCGCTGCGCTCCGCAGGGCACGAGGTCACCGCCTTCGGTTTCCTGCGCCCGGGCGAAGTGCCGGCCGACCCCTCTCAGGCCATGGTGATCGGCGCCGTCGATATCGAGAATGCGGTCGCGCCCGCCAGCCGCAAGCTGCAATGGCTCGGATATGCGCTCAGCCACGGCCTGCCTGTCGCCTGCGCCAAGCTGCGGCTCGCCGGCGCCGGCAAACTGGTCGAGGCAGTAAGGGCGCGCGGCCCGTTCGACGCGCTGATTCTCAACTCGGTGATGCTGCCTGGCGCCTTTCCGGAGCTGACCACGCTCGGGCCCTGCGTGCTGGTGGAACATAATATCGAGCATGTCTCCGCCCGGCAGAATGCAGCGCATGCCGGCACCGGGCTGATGAGTTGGCTCTATGCCCGCGAGGCCAGGTTGCTGGAAGCCGTCGAGACGCGCCTCTGGAACGAGGTGAGCTATATCTGGACGCTGGCCGAGGAGGACCGACGCGCACTCGGCTCTGCCGCAGGGAAGGCGGCGGTCCTGCCACTCGTCTCGGGCAGTGGCCCGCAGCCGGCCGCCATGGCGGAGCCGGTCGCACCGGCCTTCGACATCGGCATGATCGGAACCTGGACCTGGCAGCCGAACTTCATCGGTCTCGACTGGTTCTTGCGCGAGGTCGCTCCGCTCCTTCCGACCGATATCTCGGTTGCCGTCGCCGGACGCCTTCCGGCGGAGATGCCACCGGTCCCGGCCCAGGTGCGACTGATCGGGCGCGTCGCTGACGCGAATACCTTCCTCCAATCCTGCCATGTGCTGGCCTTGTCGAGCCAAGCCGGAACCGGCGTGCAGCTGAAGACGATCGAGGCGATGCAGCTTGGCATGCCAGCCGTGGCGACGACACTCTCCTGTCGCGGCTTTACAGCCCTGCCGGCGAATTTCTCGCTCGCGGACGAGCCGGTGGCTTTTGCCCAGGCCCTGACCGAACGGGTGCGAAGCGCGCGCGGGGGAAACCCGCAGCGCATCGATGGAGCGGCGTTCATGGCCATCCAGAGGGCCGCCCTGGCGAGCGCACTGGCCGCCGGGCTCGAGGCCGCGCGCCGCTAGATCACGGGGCCGGATATCGTATCAGACCCGACGACCTCATCGTCTGCGTTAGCGTCGGCTTTCCCGGGAATCGCAGTCCACTTTCCCGGCCGATGCCTTGGGCGCTACTCGGCCGGCGCGGTCTCGGTCTTGCGCTTGTCGCCGAGGATCAGGCCGAAGACCGGCCCGGCGCCGACCATGACCAGGAAGACGCGAATGATGTGATGGGCCGCGACGAAGGCGACTTCTGTGTGGAGCGCCAGCGCAATCAGGCTCATTTCAGCCAACCCGCCCGGTGAATAGGCCAGGATCAGCGGCACGTGACCATAGATCGAAACCTTCGAGACGCCCCAGGCGAAGGCAATCGTCAGGGCGAGCAGCACCGCCGTCGAGCCGACCGAAAGCAGCAGGACGCGCAGGATGACGCTCGGCGAGGTGCCGACAAAGCGGCAGCCGACCGTGACGCCGAGCACGAGCTGGGCTGCGTTGACGACCTGGAAGGGCGGGGCGGAATCGCTCCAGCCGAGGAAATGGACCAGCGCACTGACCACCATCGGGCCGAGCAGGTGCTTGGCCGGCAGCCGCAGCAGATGTCCGAGAATGACCCCGAAGACGCCACAGCCGATAAGCCAGAGCTCGGCGAAAAGCGGTGTCTGCGCCAGCGAGGGGCCGGCATTGCGCGTTGCCGACAGCGAGACACCCTCGATCGACTGAACGATGAACGGCAGGGTCATCACCACAAGCAGAACGCGCGCCGAGTGGATCAGCGCGATGATGCGGGCATCGCCGCCCTTCTCCTCGCCGAGGAGAACCATCTCCATCAACCCGCCCGGCATGCCGGCGAAAAAGGCGGTCACCCGGTCGAAGCCGGCGACGCGGCGGAAATAGGTGACGCAGCACAGGCCGCAGGCGGTCATGAACAGAACGAGGCCAATCAGCGTCGGCAGCCAGTTCGGCAATTGCGCCACGAGATCGGGGCGAAAGCCCGCACCGAGCATCACGCCAATCACAGCGCTCATCGGGGGGCGAATGACGCCGGGCGCGGAGACCGGCGCCTTGAGCAGCGCGGCGACCGTGCAGAACACCATGGAACCCAGCATCCAGGGCAGTGGCAACTTCGCCTGCACGAAGAGCCAGCCGCCGAAGCCGCCGAGCGCAAGGGCGAGGCCAAAACGGCGATAGGGGAAGCGCCGGGGAGAGAGCGAACGCAGACCGCTCACAAAATCGGACAGCAATTCCCGCATGCGTCTGTCGTGCCCTTCAACCCGCCGACGGCCGGAAATGCGTCGATGGTGGCACGGCTCCTACACCGCTTCGGCCGACGCATACAGTCCGCCGATGGAATGTCGGCTCCGCGACCCGAACGGGTCGGCGCATGACGGCCACCTTCCATCACAACCCCGCCATGCCCACTGACCATCTGGTCAGGACGTCGAAGATCATCAATGGTTTCAGGGCATTTGCGATGTGAAGAGCCGGGGGCGCGATCGCGCTCGGCCAATGGTTCGGGCGATGAGCGAAGACCGGCTTTCCGAGCAGCGGCGCGGCTCGGGTTCTGACGATGGTGTCGGCGAGCTGTCGACGCCGTTACGGCACGCATCGCCGGAGGATTCCGAACCTCCAGAATCAAGAGGCGACGAGGCTCCGCCTATCGTGCTGGCCGCCATTCCCGGCGTGATCGAACCCGGCCCTTCCGGCTGGTTCGCCGGCCGCCGGCACCGGCTGAGGCATTGGTGGCGCGGCTCGACACCGAACCTGCGCGGTTCGGTCTACATGCTGTCGTCGATGCTGGTCTATGCGGTGATGGTCGGGCTGATCAAGCATATCGGCTCAGCCATTCCGCTGGTCCAGACACTGCTGATCCGACAGGTGATCATGAGCGTCATCGTCATCGCCTTCGCGGCCAACCAGCTGCCAGCCATGATGCGGACCTCGCGCCTGGGGCTGCAGGTCTTCCGTGGGTTGATCACGCTCGCTTCGATGCTCTGCGGCTTCAGCGCCATCATCTACATTCCGCTGGCTCAGGCGACCGCGATCGGATTCAGCCAGGTTCTGTTCGTCACCATCGCCGCGGTGCTGCTGCTGAAGGAGAAGGTCGATGGCCGCCGCTGGGTCGCGACCATCATCGGTTTCATCGGCGTCATCATCATGCTCAATCCATCGGCGCAGGGGCTGAACATCTACGCGCTGATGTCTGTCGCGGGCGCGTTTCTCGGGGCGGGCATCACCATCAGCGTGCGCAAGCTGGCGGCGACGGAACGGACCGACACGATCCTGATCTACCAGGGCATCGTGCTGATCATCGTGCTCGCCGTGCCGACCTGGATCTTCTGGGTCCAGCCGACCGCCGAGCAATGGCTCTCGCTGATCCTGCTCAGCCTGTTCGGCACGGCAGGGCAATGGCTGATCACGCGCGCCTATCAGGTCGGGGAGGCAGCCGCGCTCGCTCCGCTGGATTTCACGCGCCTGCTGCTGGCGAGCTTCACCGGCTTCGTCTTCTTCTCCGAGATTCCGGCGCTCACCACTTGGATCGGCGCCACCTTCGTGATCGGGGCAACGCTCTACACGATGCGCAAGAACGCCCGGCCGCTTGCCCCTCCCGCCTGATCTTCGCGCTCGCTACAGGATGCCCTCGTGATCCATCACCAGCTCGATGCCGGACCGAAGACCTGCCACTGGGGTTTCTTCGACGCTGCCTTGCCGCCCGTTCTGACGATCGCGAGCGGCGACAGCGTCACCATCCGCACGATCAACGGCGGCACGGGAGAGCAGCCGAAATCGGGTTTCCATGTTCTGCCCGAAACTCACGAGATTCACGCGAAGGTCGAGCGCCCGATGCCGGGCCATATCCTCACCGGCCCGGTCGCGGTGAGGGGAGCAAGGCCCGGCCATGTCCTCGAAGTGCGCATCCGCGAGGTCAAACTCCGCACCGATTGGGGCTACACGTTCATCAGGCCTCTCGCCGGCCCCCTGCCGGAAGAGTTCGACACCTATAAGCTTGTCCATATCGGGCTCGATGCCGAAAGGAATCTGGCGCATCTGCCCTGGGGCATGGAGCTGCCGCTCGCGCCGTTCTTCGGCGTGATGGGCGTGGCTCCGCCCGCGCATTGGGGCCGGCAGAGCTCGCTGGTGCCGCGCGCCTTCGGCGGCAATCTCGACAACAAGGAACTGGGACCGGGGTCGACGCTCTATCTCCCCATCTTCGTCGAAGGTGGGCTATTCTCCTGCGGCGATGGCCATGGCGCCCAGGGCGACGGCGAGGTTTGCGTCACCGCGATCGAGACCGCCCTGGAAGGCACCTTCGAGTTCATCCTGCGCGAGGACTTGAGCTTCACTACGCCGCGCGCCGAGACGCCGACGCATCACATCACCCTGGGCATCGACCCGGATCTCGACATCTGTGCTCAGAAGGCGCTGCGCGAGATGATCGTCCTGATCTGCGCACGCACCAAACTGACGCGGGAGGAGGCCTATATGCTGTGCAGCCTCGCGGCTGACCTGCGTGTGACCCAGACGGTCAACGGCTCCAAGGGCGTGCACTGCATGCTGGCGAAGAGCCTGGTGGCCTGACTCCCGGCAAGGCACTGGGAGGAGGAATTGCGCCTCCTCTCCAGGCTTTCGACCCCTATGGCGGGCACGAGGATCAGACCGCCGCCGCGGTACGCTCGAGCTCCTGAGCCAAACTCTCAAGCAACTCGCGGGAGCCGGCCTCGCGCGTGGGTACCTCATCCTTGCCGTCGAGGAAGGCAGCCTGTTCGGTATAGACGAGGCGGGTGCCCGATCCGACCGGAATGAGCTCGACCGTCGCCAGCGACGCGGAAATCGGCTCGCCTGCGATCGTCATGGTGTAGGCGGAGACGATACGGCGATCGGGCACGATATCCTGAAAGGTCGTGTCGTTGCTGATCGGCGGGCCGCCCTGATAGCGGAAGCTGCTGCGCTCGGAGCCCCCGATCCGGAAATCGACATCGAAGCGCTCGATGCTCCAGCCTTCGCCCTCGGCAAACCAGCGGCGCTTCTGCGCCGGATCGGCAAAGGCTGCGAAGACCCGGGAGGGGGAAGCGGCATAATCGCGTGCAATGACGAAGCTGGCGTGAGTGACGGTGCGGTCAGACATATTTTTCTCCAAATCAGAACCAGTTGCTTTTTGCAACTGGTTGCAAGCTAGGGAGACTGATCTCATAATGCAAGCGGTATTTGAAAGCCGGCTTTCGGGAGACTGCGCATGACCGACGATCCTCGCTCGGGCTGTCCGATCAACCTCACCCTCGAGGTGGTCGGTGACAAATGGAGCTTGCTCATCATTCGCGACATGATGTTCGGCAACCGTCGGCACTTCCGGGAATTGCTGCTGCATTCCAAGGAGGGCATCTCGTCCAACATCCTGGCCGACCGGCTGAAAACGCTGCTCGACCAGGGCATCATCACCAGGAGCGACGACCCGAGCCACAAGCAGAAGGTGACCTACAGCCTGACGGAGAAGGGCATCGGGCTCCTGCCGGCGCTGGCCCAAATGTCGTGCTGGGGGCTGAAATTCCTGCCGGTCAGCGAGGAACTCTCGATCCGCGCCGAACTGCTCGCCGAGGGCGGACCCGCCCTCTGGGAAGAGTTCATGGACGAACTGCGCGAAAGCCATCTCGGCCAGCCCAATCCGCGACGCTCAAATCCCGGCTGGCTCAGCGTCGGCACGCGCCTGCGGGCCGCCTATGACGCCGTGGTCGCGCGCAAGGCGGCCGAGGCGCTCGCCGACGCAAGCTGAAGGCATGCGTCATCGCGAGCGGCACAATGTGCAGTCATGATGCAAGGGATGTTCGCGATAGCCGCTAGCCGCGTGGAAACATATGCAGGTAGGGCGCGGCCTCTCGCAGCACGCGCATATAGGACGGGCGCTCCAGCAGCCGGTCGAAATAGGCTGCGACGGCCTTGTGCGTGTCGCGGAACGGGAGCACGAGCTCGGAATAATAGAGCGCCGGCGCGGCAGCGCAGTCAGCCATGGTGAAAGCATCCCCTGCGGCCCAGCGCCGTCCGGCCAGCGTATGCTCGAGCACGTCATAGGCCGTCTGGAGCCGTTTCCTTGCCTGTTCCACGCCGGTCGGATCCTTGCCGTCGGCCGGCCTGATGCGGTCACCGACGATCTTCTGCATGGTCTCATTGAGATAAATGTCGAAGAAGCGGTCCTGCAGCCGGGTTTCGAGCGCGTGTCCGGCATCGTCAGGGATCAGCCTGAGCGCCCCCGGATAGGTCTGGTCGAGATAGTCGATGATGATGCTGGACTCAGGCACGATGCGGCCCCGCGCTTCATCCTGCAGCAGCGGGAATCGACCCATCGGCCAGAGCTGCAGCAGAGCCATGCGCTGTTCCGGATCACCCAGGTCGACAAGCTTTGGCGTGAAGGGTGTGCCGTTCTCATAGAGCGCGATCACCACCTTCTGGCAGAACGAGGACAGCGGGTGGAAATGCAGCGTCAGGGACATGGTCGAGCCTCCGTGAGACATCAGGCAGCGGCGGACTGGCGCTGCAATTCGCGGGCGAGATTGTCGAGGCCGATGCGGGTGCCGTGTTCCCGTTCCTCCGGACGGTCGTAACCGTCGAGGAAGGCAGCCTGCTCGGTAAAGACAAGCCGCGTTTGCGCGCCTTCAGACCTGAACAGAACGGTCGCCAGCGACACCGATATACGCCGCTCGGCCAAGCGCATCGCATAGGCGTAGACGATGCGGCTGCCGGGCACGATATCCTGGTAGACCGCGTCATAGACATGGTCGACGCCGTCGGAATCCCGGGTCGTCGAATGCTCCTGGCCGCCGACCGAGAAGTCGAGCGTGTGTGCGCCGGCCGCCCAGTCGTCATGGCAGGCGAACCAGCGCCGCTTGATCGCCGGATTGGCCCAGGCCGCGAAAACGCGGGCAGCGGAGGCGTCATAGACGCGCTCGATGGTGAACGTGGCGTGCGTGACACTATGATCTGTCATCCCGTGCTCCTCTGCTCGATTCCGGGCTTCCGTCATCCGGCTCGTCCGGATTTTCTGCGAGATAGGCGCCCAGGCGATCGAAGCGCCGCTCCCACAGCATCCGGCGCTCGTTGATCCAGCGTTCGGCGGCGCGCAGGGCCTGGGTCTCGATATGGCAGGTCCGGACGCGGCCCTGCTTCTGCGAGCGGACGAGGCCGCTTTCCTCGAGCACGGCGAGATGCTGCACAACGGCCGACAATGTCATCGCCAGCGGGGCGGCAAGCTCGCTCACGGACGCCGGCCCATCGCACAGGCGTTCCACCATCAGCCGGCGGGTCGGGTCCGCCAGGGCCTGGAACATCAAGTCGAGTTGCGCCGGTTGGTGAAGCATACGCTTAAGTATCTTGAGGCAGCGAGTCCGTCCAGAATTATTTTAGCAACTGCTAAAGTGTTGCCGCGAACGGCCGCTGCACGCCATTTGCGTCCAAGGCCCCGGACCGGCTATGAGTCCCGGCACGCCTCCTCAGCGTGCGCCCGAATTCCGCGCCAAAGCAGCCGAGGCTTCCATCATGCGTATCGAGAACGATCCCAAGCTCGACTTCCGAGACGTCCTGATCCGGCCCAAGCGGTCGACACTGGGCAGCCGCGCCCATGTCGACGTCAACCGCACGTTCCGCTTCGCCCATACAGGCAAGGACTGGACCGGCTTCCCGTTGATCGCCGCCAACATGGATGTGGTCGGCACCATGGGCATGGCGCGCGCCTTGCTGAAGCACGGCGCGATGGTGGCCCTGCACAAGCATTACGATGCCGACGATCTGATCGCCTTCTTCAAGGAGAAGGAATCGGCCAACGCCTTCTATTCGCTCGGCACCACCGAGACCGATCACGAGAAGCTGAAGCACGTCCATTCCAAGGCGCCGATCAGCAAGATCTGCCTCGATGTCGCCAATGGCTACACCGAAAAATTCGTCGACACCGTCAAGGCGACCCGCGAAGCCTTCCCGCATGCGGCGATCATGGCCGGCAATGTGGTGACCGGCGACATGACGGAAGCGCTGCTTCTTGCCGGCGCCGACATCGTCAAGGTCGGCATCGGCCCCGGCTCGGTCTGCACCACCCGCAAGATGACCGGCGTCGGCTATCCGCAGCTCTCCGCCATCATCGAATGCTCCGATGCGGCCCATGGCCTGAAGGGTCTGGTCTGCGGAGATGGCGGCTGCACTGTGCCGGGCGATCTCGCCAAGGCCTATGGCGGCGGTGCCGATTTCGTCATGCTCGGCGGCATGCTCGCCGGCCATGACGAATGCGAGGGCAAGATCCGGTACGAGGAGCACGACGGCAAGAAGGTTCCGGTCGCGATGACCTTCTACGGCATGTCCTCGGACACGGCGATGAAGCGCTATTCCGGCGGCGTCGCCAAATACCGCGCCTCCGAGGGCAAGACCGTCGAGGTGCCCTATCGCGGCCCGGTCGAGGGCACGATGCAGGAACTGATGGGCGGCGTGCGCTCGGCGATGACCTATATCGGCGCCGTGCGGCTGAAGGAGATGCCCAAGCGCACCACCTTCATCATGGTCGGCAGCCAGCTGAACACGGTGTTCGGCACCTGAGGCGCTCGCGCGGGCGGCGGCTCAGCCGTCCGTCGGGGTTTCGTCCTCGGTCACCCGGCCATCGACGAGATGGATGCGCCGTCCGATCCGCGCCGCCATCTCCAGGTCATGCGTCACCGCGATCACGGTCTTGCCGCGCTCACGCACCAGCGCGTCGAGAATCGCGAAGACCTGCTCGGAGTTCTTGCTATCGAGGCTGCCGGTCGGCTCATCGGCGAGCACGAGAGGCGGGTCGTTGGCGAGAGCACGGGCGACCGCGACACGCTGGCGCTGCCCGCCCGAAAGCTGGTCCGGCCGCTTGTCGAGATGGTCAGCGAGGCCGAGCGCCTCGAGCAGCTGCGTCGAGCGCTCGCGCATCGCTCCAGACGTCAGGCGCCCGAGCCTGCGCATCGGAATCTCGACATTCTCGCGCACGGTGAATTCCGGCAGCAGGAAATGGAACTGGAAGACGAAACCGAGAGTCTCCAGCCTGATCCGCGCCTTCTCCCGTTCGCCGAGCCCATCGGTGTCGCGGCCGCCGATGCGGAGCAGGCCAGCTGTCGGCCGGTCGAGCAGGCCAAGCAGATAGAGCAGCGAGGATTTGCCCGAGCCGGACGGGCCGGTGATGGCGACGAATTCGCCCTCGCCGATCGTCAGCGTCACGTCCTGCACCAGGGTCACGGGCACGGCAGCCGGGAGCACGCGCGTCAGGCCGACCGCTTCGACGAGTGCCGTCATGTCGCCCCCCGGATGATATCGACCGGGTTGAGCCGCGCCGCCTGCCGCGCCGGCAGATAGCCGGCTATCCCGGCTGAAACCAGGGCGAACCCGGCCGCAATCAGGTAATGCCAGAGGCTCCAGGCCAGCGGCAGCCGCGTGATCTCCTGCACCACCGACGCCCCCGAGAGTTCGAAGCGGACGAGCGAGAGCGCGAAGCACAGGGCAAGGCCGACCGCCCAGCCGATCAGCGAACCTCCAGCCCCGAGCACAAGCCCCTCCAGGAGAAACAGACGGCGCATGTCGGTTTCCGTGAAGCCAAGCGACTTCAGGATGGCGATGTCGCGCGCCTTCTCATGGGTGATGGTCGAGATGATGTTGAAGATGCCGAAGCCGGCGACCAGCAGGATGGCGCCGACGACGGTGTACATGATGACATTGCGGATGACCAAAGCCTCGAGCAGCGACTCGTTCGCCTCCTGCCAGGCCACGGCCTTGTAGCCGATCAGCGCCTCCGCGCGCCGTGCCACCTGGGGAGCGGAAGCGGGATCGTCGAGCTTCAGCCGGATCTCGTTGATCGCGTTCGGCCGCTCGCTCAGGATCTGAGCGTTCTTGAGCAGGACATAGCCCTCTCCCTCGTCACGCGCCGTCGTTCCGGTATGGAACAGGCCGACGATCTTGAGGGCACGAGTCTGGCCGGTGGAGGAGACCACCGTCACGGTTGTTCCGAGCTCGGCCCCGAGACGCTGGGCAAGGCGGTCGCCGACGACGATGTTGTTGCCCCCGGCGATCAGCGAGGTGAAGCTCCCCTGGCGGAAATCCCTGGCGATCGACGAGACGCGCATTTCGGCCTGCGGCTCGATGCCGATGATGCCGATGCCGACATCGCGCCCGGCATAGCGCACCACCCCTTGCGTCTTCAGGCTCGATGCCATCCGGCCGGGAACCCAGGCTCTCAGCAGTGCCGTCGCTTCGGTCGGGTTGAGGATACCGCGACGATCGTCCTTGGGTCTCAGCCCGGCGATCCGAACCGATGCGAACTGGTCCTGCGCGGGTTGCCGGCGTGCGGCGCGCCGTTCGTCGGTGATGGCGACATGCGGCATGGTGTCGACGAGCCTCGCGACGAAATCGTCCTCGCCCCCCTGCATCAGGGCCGCCATGGCGATGGAGAAGCCGACCCCGAGCGCCACGCCGAGCACGGCGACGAGCGTCTGCCGACCGCGCCCGAGGATATGCGTCAAGGCAAGATCGAGGATCAGCCGCATGGCCTCACCCTCCCTGAGCCCTGACGTGCGCGCCGTCACTGAGACGTTCGGGATAGGGCGCAACGACGCGCGCCGTGTCCGGCACCCCCGAGAGAACCTCCACCTCGGTCGTGCCGCGGATACCGATCGTCAGCTCGCGGCGGCGCACGACATCGCCCTCGACGACGAATACCGCATTGTCGTGCACGGCGTTGTTCGGCAGCAGCAGGGCATTCTGCGACACCCGCACGATGACATTGATCTCGACCGTCATGCCGATCATCACGGGCGTCTCATCCGGCAAAGCCAGATAGACACGATAATTCTTCGCGATCGGATCGCCCTTGGGCGTGATACTGTCGACCGTGGCTTCAAGCTTCCGGCCCGGGAAGGCATCGGCCGTCAGCAAGACATTCTGGCCGATCTTGACCTGGGGAATGTCCTCCTCGTTCACCTCGGCGACGACGCGGAGCGGCTTCGCCTCGCCAATCCAGAACAGCACGGTACCGGGCTCCGCGATCTCGCCAACCTCGCCGTCGCGGCGCAGGACGGTGCCGCGCATCGGCGCGCGGAGCAGATAGTTCTCCAGCCGGGCAGTCTGGCCTGCGACAAGCGCCGCGGCCTGGCCGATTTCGCTGCGGGCGCGATCAAGCGCCTGCTGGGTGACGACCTTGCGCTCGACAAGCGTCGAAAGCCGCTCAAGCTCCGTCGAGGCGAGGGCATGGCGCGCCTTCAATTCGGCCAGCGTCGCCTCGGCCTGGGCCCTGTCCAGCCTGGCCAGAATCTGCCCCTCCTCGACCCGGGTGCCTTCGCAGTTGCAGAGTTCGACGATGCGTTCGCGGATGAGCGGGGTCACCTTGGCCCAGGTCCGAGGCTCGACGACGCCCGTCGCATAGACGATGGCCGCCGCGTCGCCACGCGTCGCCAGCACGGTGGAAACCTGCGCCGGCCGGGTGAAGGACCAGTAGGTCGCAGCCGCGACGGCGAGCGCGGCCAGGACGAGCAGACGACGAACGAGCTTCAAGGCATCCCTCCCGGGAGGAGGCGGCGGCTGCATGGCGCGACGCGATTGGTCATTGCCCCCGCATCGGTCCAGGCGCTATTGTTACAGACCGACAGTCGGTCATTTTACAGACCGACGGTCGGTCGTCAAGTTGGAGAGACCGAGCCAGCATGCCCCGCGTGGTGAAACACCCCGATGATCGCAGGAACGAGCTGCTCGACTGCGCCCAGGCGCTGTTTTTCGAACGCGGCTACGAGGGGACGACGATCAACGACGTGATTGCACGCGCCGGCATCTCGAAGGGCGGGTTCTATCACCACTTCAGCGCCAAGGAGGATCTGCTCACAGCGTTGGCGACGCGGCTCGCACAGGCCTCGGTGGAGCGCCTCGAGGATGTGACGGAGGCACCCGATCTCGCACCGCTTGCACGATTGAACGGTTTTCTGGCGCGCGCCCGGCAAATCAAGCTCGAGGATGCCCCCCGGTTGAGGGCGACATTCGATGTCCTCTTCAAGCCCGAGAACATCGTGCTCTATCACCGCATCAACGCAACCGTGATCCCGCTCGCGGTGCCGGTGCTCACCCGCATCATCGCGGCGGGGAAGGCCGAAGGCGTGTTCAAGGTGCCCGATGCCGGAATCGCAGCCGAGATCGTGCTCCATCTCAGCGCCACCAGTCGCGACGCCATGGCCCGGGCCATCTCGGCATCGGGCACCCCGGACGCTCCGGCGGCGATCGATGCGCTCGATCAGCAGTTGCGTTTCCAGGGCATCGCCATAGACCGCATCCTCGGATTGCCGGATGGCAGCGTCACCTATGTCGAAGACGGATTCGTGCAAGCCATCATGACGGCACAGTGATGCAGGGATGACGGCGCCGCCAGCCGTCTTCCGCTCGACATCGCATCCGGGATTCGAATTCCACCCACTCCCCTTCGCCGCTCAGCTGTTGCATAGTCGCGCCACCATGCAGAAAGCCGCCCAGGCTTCGGGGGAATGACAATGACGAAGATGATGATCCTGGGGGCCGCAGCCGCCCTCGCAGCCGCGGCGACCTCCGCCCATGCGCAACAGCTGGCGCCGAGCCCGACGCTGGATGCCATAAAGGCTCGCGGGCATCTCGAATGCGGCGTGCATCTCGGCCTACCCGGCTTCTCCTTCGCCAATGACAAGGGCGAGTGGACGGGGCTCGATGTCGATTACTGCAAGGCACTGGCTGCGGCCGTGCTGGGCGATGCCACCAAGGTGAAGTTCACGCCGACCTCGGTCCAACAGCGCTGGCCAATCCTGCAATCGGGCCAGGTCGACCTGCTCTCGCGCAACTCGACCATCACCTTCTCGCGCAACGCGACCTTGGGCCTGAACTTCCAGGGCATCAATTTCTACGAAGGCCAGACCTTCATCGTCCGCAAGTCGACCAACGCCAAGACGGCGGCCGATCTCGACGGAGCCTCGGTCTGCGTCGCTGCCGGCTCGACCGAGGAGAAGAACGCGGCTGACTGGTTCCGCGAGCGCAACCTCAAGGTCACGATCACCAATTTCCAGAAGAACGACGACGCCATCGCCGCCTATGATGCCGGCCGCTGCGACGCCTATACCGCCGGCGTCGGTGCGCTCGCCGGCCAGCGCGCCAAGCTCAAGGTCCCCGACGAGCACATCATCCTGACCCAGCCGATCTCGAACGATCCCCAGGGGCCCGTAACGCGCTACGGCGACGAGCGCTGGCAGCTGATCGTGCGCTGGGTGCTGAATGGCACCATCGCTGCCGAGGCGCTCGGCGTCACCTCTGCCAATGTAGATGAGATGAAGGCCAATTCGAAGAACTCGGAAGTCCGCCGCCTGCTCGGCGTCGAAGGCGGCTTCGGCGCGATGATGGGCCTGCCGGACGACTGGATGTTCAAGGCCATCAAGCAGGTCGGCAATTATGGCGAGAGCTATGAGCGCTCGGTCGGTATGGGCTCGCCGCTGAAGCTCGAGCGTGGCCAGAACCAGCTCTGGACCAAGGGCGGCTTGCTGTTCACGCCGCCTTTCCAGTGAGAACCACGGCATCGGGCGCCTGACGGTGCTTCGAGAAACCGGGCGTCATTCCGGGCAGGCGGCGAAGCCGTACAGCTCCGGAAGCCATCGCAGCGCGCAGCGCCTTTCGATGGTTTCCGGGCCTGCGCTACGCTCCGCAAGGAATGGGGCCCCTCCTTCGCCACTTGTCTAAGAGGCGGCAACCGTGGCCAGCGTTCTGTCCTTCATCAACGACAAGCGGGTGCGCGACCTGTTCTATCAGGTCGCGCTCGTGCTTGGGCTCGTCGGCGCGACCGTCTGGTTCGTGCGCAACGCCTCGGAGAACATGGTCAAGGCCGGCATCGCGTCGGGCTTCGACTTTCTCTGGCGCACTTCGGGGATCGAGGTTCCCTTCGTCCTGACCGGCTACACCCAGCAGGACAACATCCTCGCGCTGTTCTGGGTCGGCATCGCCAACACGATGCTGGTCACGGTGATCGCGATCGCGCTCGCCACCCTGCTCGGTTTCATCATCGGCATCGCGCGGCTGTCCTCGCACTGGCTGCTCTCGACGATTGCCGGTGCCTATATCGAGTTCGTCCGCAATATCCCGCTGCTGTTCTTCGTCCTGTTCTGGTATTTCGGCGTGATCGCGGCCCTGCCGGCGCCACGCGCCTCGCTGAGCCTATTCGGCGTCGCCTTCCTCAATAATCGCGGCCTGACGATTCCGCTGCCCGACTCGCCGGCGCCCTTCCGCTGGGCATTGGCGGTCATGCTCCTGTCCTGGCTCATACAGTGGCTGGTGATGCGCTGGGCACGCCGGCGCAAGGAGGAGACCGGCCGCGATGCGCCCGTGCTCGTGCTCGGCATCCTGTTCGTCCTGATCGTGCCCGCTCTGGCCTTCACCGGGGCCGGGCTGGCCGTGCGCTGGGACGTGCCGGTGCTGCGCGGTTTCAATTACCGCGGCGGCTTCGTCGTGATCCCCGAATTCGTCGCGCTGCTGGCGGCCCTCGTCACCTATACGGCAGGCTTCATCGCCGAGATCGTGCGCGGCGGCATCCAGGCCGTGCCGCATGGCCAGAGCGAGGCGTCTGCGGCGCTCGGGCTACGTCCCGGCCAGATCCTGCGGCTCGTCGTTATCCCGCAGGCGCTGCGCGTGATCGTGCCGCCGATGACCAACCAATATCTCAACGTGCTGAAGAACTCGTCCTTCGGTGCGGCCATCGCCTATCCCGACATCGTCAGCCTGTTCATGGGCTCGGCGCTGAACAATACCGGGCAGGCGATCGAGATCATTGCCATGACGCTTGCGGTCTATCTGGTGATCGGGCTTGCCGTCTCTGCCTTCATGAACTGGTACAATGCCAGGATCGCGCTGGTGACCCGATGAGCGCAGCGACCTTTCCGCTCTGGCGCCAGAGGTTGTTCGGCACCCCGGCAACCGCCGCCCTCACCGTGGTCCTCGCACTCGGCATCGCCTGGGTCGCGGTTCCGCTGATCCGCTGGGCGCTGATCGACGCGACCTGGTCCGGCACCACGCGCAATGATTGCACCGGCAGCGGTGCCTGCTGGGTCTTCATTCGGGCCCGCTTCGGCCAGTTCATGTATGGGCTCTATCCCGTCGACGAGCGCTGGCGGGCCGATCTCACCGGAGCAATCTTCGCACTCTCTGGGCTCGGCCTCTATCTCTCGCCGAAATCCATGCGGATCCGGCTCGCGATCCTGGCGCTGATCATCCTGCCACCGCTCGGCGTCTGGCTGCTTGCCGGCGGGTTCGGTCTGCGCCCGGTCGAGACGCGCGAGTGGGGCGGGCTGATGCTGACGCTCTTCATCTCGGTCTATTCCAGCCTGATCGCGATCCCGCTCGGTATCCTGCTCGCGCTTGGACGCCAGTCGCAGCTCAAGGTGGTGCGGCTGATCAGCGTGCTGTTCATCGAGTTCTGGCGCGGCGTGCCGATCATCGCGGTCATCTTCCTCGCCTCGCTGCTGCTGCCGCTGATCCTGCCGAGCGGCACGGGCATCGACCGCCTGGCGCGCGCCGTGATCGGGCTCGGCCTCGTCATCGCCGCCTATATGGCCGAAGCCGTCCGCGGCGGATTGCAGGCGCTTCCCTCCGGCCAGCGCGAGGCCGCAACCGCGCTGGGACTGACCTATTGGAAGGCAACCGGGCTGATCGTTCTGCCGCAGGCCTTGCGGATTTCGCTGCCGGCGATGACCAACGAATTCATCGCGCTGATCAAGAACACGACGCTCGTGCTCGTCGTCTCGATCCTCGATCTGCTCGGCATCGCCCAGGCCTCGCTTGCCGACCCCAACTGGGTCGGGATGAACATGGAGGCCTATGCCTTTGCCGGGGCGATCTATTGGCTGATCTGCTACGCGCTATCGCGCTGGAGCAAGCGCCTCGAGCGACGCAAACTGGGTTAAGCGACCGTAAAGTCGGGATCACCCGCTCCGCTCCCGCGGGCCCCGATGAAAAAGCCGGCCTTGCGGGGCCGGCTTCGATTTCAGATCCAAGGAGCCTTGGCTCAGGCGCGCACGACCTTGCGGTCGCGACGGCGATCGGCCGCGGGCTGATAGGCAATCCGGGCGTGGTAGCTGCAATAGGGCATGCCGGTCTGCGAACGGCCGCCGCAGAAGCGGAATTCCGCCGTGGTCGGGTCGCCCATCGGCCAGCGGCACATATATTCGCGCAGGTCCATGATGGTGACCCGATCGGAGAACGGCACCACGACGTCCTCAGGCAAAGCCGGCGCCTGTTGTGCCTCGACCTCGACCTCGGGCTCATATTGCGGCGCGAGCGCATTGGCGCCACGGGTCATGCCGGCATTGCCGCCGACAGGATGGCTCGGCGCGCGGGTCGGCGCCTTGCGGGGGCGCGGCGTCGACGAAGCGGCCGGGCTCTTGGCTCGCCCGGAAAGACCAAGCCGGTGCACCTTGCCGATCACGGCATTACGCGTGACGTTGCCGAGTTCGCCCGCAATCTGGCTGGCGCTCAGTCCGTCGCTCCAGAGCTTCTTGAGAAGCTCGACGCGTTCGTCCGTCCATGCTCCGACGTCGTTCATGGCTTCACCTGTCTCATCGGGCCAGCTCCTTCACGGAACCGGCCTATGGGCCGATCGTGGGCGGAATCCGAAACCGGCAGCTCCCGCTGTTAAACGGAGGCCGTTACACCCGGAATTGACGGTACAGGAGACGCCGCACGAGATGTCGTATCTGACAAACCGGACCATACAAGATGCCGGGACTCGGCCACAAGAGTCCCCGAATCGGAAATTGGTTTTTCCCCAGCCATTCGCGGATCGCGGGTCAAGCCCCCACCTGCGGAGCAACTGACCTTACGGCGCGGAATTGACAGCGGGGGACCGGTTTTGCATAGTCTCGCCTACCTAGCCGCCCTTCCACGGGCGGCACTTATGTTTTTGACGGATCAAGGTCTTCTTGGTGATGCGGATGACGGCGCGACGAGACGTCGGGAACTGGCTGCGACGATAATGTCGCCGGCGGGTCGCAGAGGGCTGCCAATTCTTGCCCCGCGACTCCGTTCTTCCATCCAGCGCCCACCCGTTCTCATTCGCCCTTCCGTGAGGATCGCCTGTCATGACCCCTGCTCCCGTTAATCCCTCCCAGTCCGTGCTGTTGCCGACCTATGCTCGCGCGCCGATCGCGCTTGAGCGCGGCGAAGGCGCCTGGGTGGTCGCCTCGGACGGCCAGCGCTATCTCGATTTCGGCGCAGGCATCGCCGTCAATGCGCTCGGCCATGCGCATCCGCATCTGGTCCAGGCGCTGACCGAGCAGGCCTCGCGCATCTGGCACACCTCAAACCTCTACAGCATGCCGGAAGGAGAACGGCTGGCCCGGCGGCTCTGCGAGGCGACCTTCGCGGAACGGGCGTTCTTCACCAATTCCGGCGCCGAGGCCAATGAGTGCGCCATCAAGATGGCGCGCAAGTACCATGCTGCGAAAGGCCATCCCGAGCGCTATCGCATCATCACCTTCGAGGGCGCCTTCCACGGTCGTACGCTTGCGACCATCGCTGCCGGCGGCCAGCAGAAATATATCGACGGCTTCGGCCCGAAGGTCGACGGCTTCGACCAGGTGCCCTTCGACGACGAGGCCGCGCTGAAGGCCGCGATCGGGCCCGAGACGGCTGCGCTGATGATCGAGCCGATCCAGGGCGAGGGTGGCCTGCGCTCCGCGCCCGTGCGCTTCCTCAAGCTGCTCCGCGAGCTCTGCGACACGCATGGCCTGATGCTGATCTTCGACGAGATCCAGACCGGCGTGGGGCGCACCGGCAAGTTCTTCTCCTATGAGCTCTCGGGCGTCGCGCCCGACATCATGGCTATCGCCAAGGGCATTGGCGGCGGTTTCCCGATGGGCGCCTGCCTCGCCACCGAGGAAGCGGCTTCGGGCATGACGCTCGGCACGCATGGCACGACGTTCGGCGGCAATCCGCTCGCCATGGCGGTCGGCAATGCCGTGCTCGATGTCGTGCTGGCGCCGGGCTTCCTCGATCACGTCCAGCAGATGAGTCTGCGCCTGCGGCAGTCGCTGGCCCAGCTCAGGGATCACCATCCCGACGTGATCTCGGAGATCCGCGGCGAGGGGCTGATGATCGGCCTGAAGCTCAACACGCCGAACACCGATTTCGTGGTCGAGGCGCGTGCGGCCGGGCTGCTGGTCGTCGCAGCCGGCGACAATGTCGTGCGCCTGCTGCCGCCGCTGGTCATCACCGAGGCCGATGCCGCGGAGGCGATCGTGCGGCTCGAAAGGGCTGCGCAAGCGGTCGAGGCCACCCTGAAGCGACCGGCGGCCGAATAACGAACCCTCCGCCCACGGCACGTTTTTTTTGAAGGAAGCGCCGACGATGCGCCATTTCCTCGATCTTTCCGATTTCTCCAGCGACCAGCTCCGCGCCATCCTGCGCGCGGGCGAGGAGATGAAGGCCCGCCGCCGCACGCCGGCGGCAGCCTCCGACCGCCTGCTCGAAGGCAAGGTCATCGCCATGATCTTCGAACAGCCTTCCCTGCGGACCCGCGTCTCCTTCGACGTCGGCATCCGCGAACTTGGCGGCTCGCCGATGATGGTGACGGGGCAGGAGATCGAGCTCGGCGAGCGCGAGACCATTGCCGATACCGCCCGCGTGCTGTCGCGCTATGTCGACGCCATCATGATCCGCATGCTCGACCATGATTCCGTGGTCGAGATGGCGAAATATGCCACCGTGCCGGTCATCAACGGGCTGACCAAGCGCCAGCATCCCTGCCAGGTCATGGCCGACGTCATGACCTTCGAGGAGCGCAGGGGGCCGATCACCGGCAAGCGCATCGCCTGGACAGGCGACACGAACAATGTCCTGACCTCCTGGGTGCACGCGGCCGGGCGGCTCGATTTCGAGCTTGCGATCGCGACGCCGGAAGAGCTGTCGCCGCCGCCGGCCCTGATCGACTGGGCCCGCAAGCAGGGCGCCAAGATCCGGCTGACCAGCCGGCCCGAAGCCGCGGTCGAGGGCGCAGATTGCGTCATCACCGATTGCTGGGTCTCGATGGGGGACGAGGAAGGCACGCGCCACAATCTGCTGCGCCCCTACCAGGTCGACGAGCGCCTGCTCGGTCGCGCCGAAAAGGATGCGATCTTCATGCACTGCCTGCCGGCGAGCCGCGGCGAGGAAGTCACCGATGCGGTCATGGACGGCCCGCAATCGGCCGTCTTCGACGAAGCCGAGAACCGGCTGCATGCGCAAAAGGGCATCCTGGCCTGGTGCTTTGGCGGCGTCGCAGCCTGATGGCCGTCGCTGACACCCCCTCGGAGACGGCGGCGCTCGACGATCGGGTCGTGCCGTTCACGGTCCCGGACCTCGACATTCGCGGCCGGGTCGTACGGCTCGGCGCCTCGATCGACACAGTCCTCGAGCGTCACAACTATCCGGAGCCGGTCTCGCGCGTCCTTGGCGAAGCAGCCGCGCTTACCGTTCTGCTCGGCACCGCACTTAAATTCGAAGGCCGTTTCCAGCTCCAGACCAAGAGCGACGGGCCGATCTCCATGCTGGTGGTCGATTTCAACGCGCCCGACAATTATCGCGCCGTCGCGCATTACGACGAGGCGCGGCTGCAGCAGGCGGTCGCTGAGGGCACGTTGAGCACGGGCGAGCTGCTCGGCAAGGGCCATCTCGGCCTGACGGTCGATCAGGGCTCGCAGTCGACGCGCTATCAGGGCGTGGTCGCGCTCGAACATCAGAGCCTCGAAGACGCGGCGCACCAGTACTTCAAGCAGTCCGAACAGATTCCGAGCCGGGTGCGGCTCGGCGTCGGCAGCGTCGTCACAGGCGCGGGACGGCAATGGCGAGCTGGCGGGCTGATCGTGCAGTTCATGCCGACCTCGCCCGACCGGCTACGCGCCGCCGACATCCATCCGGGCGATGCCCCGCAGGGGCACGAGATCCTGGCCAGCGACCACCCCGACGGGATCGCCGACGATGCCTGGGCCGAGGCCCGCTCGCTGGTCGAGTCGGTCGAGGACCACGAACTGCTCGACCCGATGCTGGAAAGCGAGCGGCTGCTCTATCGCCTGTTCCACGAGCGTGGCGCACGCGTCTTCGAGCCGGTGATCGTGCATGAATCCTGCCGCTGCTCGCGTGAGCGCGTGCTCGGCATGCTGCGCGGCTTTTCCGCCGAGGACCGCCGGGCCATGGTCGCCGATGACGGCACGCTCGCCGTCACCTGCGAATTCTGCTCGCGGCGCTATGATTTCGACCCGACCGAGGTCGAGGCGGGGCTGAACACCTCGCCCTGACGCTGCCGCGATTCTCGCTCCGGCGCTGTTCTCTCAGAGCGACAGCCCGGCGGCCTTCATCAGAAGACGGAAGCCGAGGGCAACGACGCCGAGCGAGAGCACGCTTGCGCCCCAGATCAGGACGAGCCAGCCGAAGCGGCTGAGCCAGGACTTGCGAGGGGCAGTGACCGGCTCCATCAGTGGTAGCCCTCCCCCGCCTTCACCTTGCCGCGAAACACGTAATAGGACCACGCGGTGTAGGCGAGGATGATCGGGATGATGAAGAGCGCCCCGACCAGGGTGAAGCCCAGGCTCTGCGGCGGAGCCGCTGCCGCGCGGATCGAGATGTCGGGCGGGATGATGTTGGGCCAGAGGCTGATCGCAAGGCCGCTATAGCCGAGGAAGAGCAGCGCCAGCGAGAGCAGGAAGGGGGCGGCATGCGTCGCCGGCCGCTTCAGCACCGACAGGATCAGCGCGGCCGTCGCGAACACCAGGATGGGGACCGGCGCGAAGAAGAACAGATTCGGCAGCGTGAACCAGCGCTCCGCCACGCGCTGGTGCAGCCATGGCGTCCACAGGCTGACAAGCACGATGGCGACGAGCAGGGCGATGACGATCGGGCGGGCGAGCGCGATCATGCGCTGCTGCAGCTGTTCCTCCGTCTTCATGATCAGCCAGGTGCTGCCCAGCAGCGCATAGGCCACGAGAAGACCAAGGCCGGTGAACAGGCTGAACGGTGTCAGCCAGTCGAGCGCGCCGCCGGCAAAGGCGCCGTCGCGCACCACAAAGCCATTGATGAAGGCGCCGAGCGACACGCCCTGGAAATAGGTGGCGATGTAGGAGCCCCAGGCAAAGGCCTTGTCCCAGAACGGCTTGTGCGCCTCATCGGCCTTGAAGCGGAACTCGAAGGCGACGCCGCGCCAGATCAGCCCGGCCAGCATCAGGACGAGCGGAAGATAAAGCGCGCTGAGGATCACGGCATAGGCGAGCGGGAAAGCGGCCATCAGCGCTGCGCCACCCAGCACCAGCCAGGTTTCATTGCCATCCCAGACCGGCGCCACCGTGTTGACCATGGTGTCGCGATCCTCCCGCCCCTTCACGAAGGGAAACAGGATCCCGATGCCGAGGTCGAAACCGTCCATGATCACATACATCATCAGGCCGAAGCCGATGATCACCGCCCAGATGATCGGAAGATCGATACCCATCTCGCTCACGCTCCCTTGCCGGCGCCGCTGGGGGCATCGAGGTGATCCGGCGCGGCCGAGAGCGGCCGGGCCGGGCGTTGATTCAAGAGCTCATCGCCATGGGCTTCCGGCTCCGGGCCGTGGCTCTCTGGACCACGCCCCACCAGCTTCAGCATGTAGCTGACACCGGTTCCGAAGACCGCGATGTACATGACGATGAAGACGATCAGCGTCGCCGACAGCGCCAGTGCCGAGTGGTTGGAGACTGCGTCCTTCGTTCGCATCACGCCATAGACGATCCAGGGCTGACGACCGATCTCCGTCGTGAACCAGCCTGCGAGGATGGCGACCAGCCCCGACGGCCCCATCAGCAAGGCAAAGCGCAGGAACAGCTTCGACTCGTACAATCCGCCGCGCCAGCGCAGCCAGACGCTCCAGAGGCCGAGCGCCAGCATGAGGAAGCCGAGGCCGACCATGATGCGGAAGCTCCAGAACACGATGGTCGAATTGGGCCGGTCCTCGGGAGCGAACTCCTTCAGGCCCTGAATCTGGCCATTCCAGTCATGGGTCAGGATCAGGCTTCCCAGGCGGGGGATCTCGAGCTTGTAGCGCGTTGTCTCAGCCGCCATGTCGGGCCAACCGAACAGCACCAGCGGCACGCCCTCGCCGGGTTTGTTCTCCCAGTGTCCTTCCATCGCGGCGATCTTGGCCGGCTGATATTTGAGCGTGTTCAGGCCATGCGCATCGCCAACGGCAACCTGCAGCGGCGCGACGACCAGCAGCATCCACATCGCCATCGACAGCATCGTCCTGATCGGCGGCGTGTCGCGGCCGCGCAGCAGATGCCAGGCGCCGGAGGCGGCGACGAACAGGGCCGTCGCGAGAAAGGCGGCGATGGTCATATGCACGAGACGATAGGGGAAGGACGGGTTGAAGATGACCTTCAGCCAGTCGACCGGGATGACCCGACCGTCGATGATCTCGAAGCCCTGCGGCGTCTGCATCCAGCTGTTGGACGCAAGAATCCAGGTCGCAGAGACGAGCGTGCCCAGCGCGACCATGATCGTCGCGAAGAAATGCAGGCCAGGTCCGACCTTGTTCCAGCCGAACAGCATGACGCCGAGGAAGCCGGCCTCGAGGAAGAACGCGGTCAGCACTTCATAGGTGAGGAGCGGCCCGGTGACGCTGCCGGCAAAGGAGGAGAAATAGCTCCAGTTCGTTCCGAACTGGTAGGCCATGACCAGCCCGGAGACGACGCCCATGGCAAAGTTCACGGCAAAGATGGTCGACCAGAAATGGTAGAGGTCGCGATAGACGGTGTCGCGCTTCCACAGCCACAGGCCTTCCAGCACGGCGAGATAGCTCGCGAGCCCGATCGTGATTGCAGGGAAGACGATGTGGAACGAGATGGTGAAGCCGAACTGGATGCGGGCCAGCTCGAGTGCGGTCAGACCGAACATCTCAGCTCCTCACCCATGCCGCTGCCGAGGCAGGTTTCCCGCAGGCGAGCGCCGAGCGCGTTTTCCATCGCTTCACCAGAGTTCGGCGAGCAACGGATCATCGCTCGCTACATCCAATCAATGTCTGCATACATAATTACTAAGCGTATGCATTTTCCAGTGAAGCGTGCCGCGCGCAAGCGAGGCAAGACAGCGCAGGCGTCCCTGCACGGGCACCTGCGCTGCGACGTGTACGGCGTTATGCGAGCAAGTTCAGCACGGGCAAGACGACGCACCTGGCCGGGACGGTGCGCCGGGGCGCGCCGAACGGCCGAACATCGGGCTGCGGCTGGCTGGGCAGACCTCGCCCCCAACGCACCGAGGCGCCGCTCGCCCCGGCTGCCTGCCGTCACCCATGCGGGGCTCAGAGCCTCTCAGCTCCGGCAGCTCTCCATCAGATCACGCATGAAGGCCTCGCCGGCGGCGAGCTGCTCGAGCGTGATGAACTCGTCCGGCTGGTGCGCCTGATCGATCGAGCCCGGGCCACAAACAACGGTCGGCAGGCCGGCCCGCTGGAAATGTCCGGCCTCGGTCGCATAGGGCACGGCAATCGTGCTGTTGCGGCCGGCAAGCCGCATCGTGAGGGCCTCCGCCGTCGAGCCGGCATCGGGCCCGAGGCCCGGCACATCCGATGTCATCACCGTCGTGATCGTCGAGGACGGAGCGGTGCGGCGCATGCGCGCGAGCACCGTTTCGGCATAGGCGGCGAAGCGACCCGGCACCTCGTCCGGATCCGAGCCGGGCAGGGTGCGCACCTCCCAGCCGAGCTCGCAGCGATCGGCCAGGATGTTTCGGGCAATGCCGCCATGGAACTTGCCGACATGGACCGTGTCGTAGGGCGGATCGAAGCGATCTGCCGGGTCGGCCCGCTCCATCAGCTCCTGCGCCATCCGGTCGAGCTCGGCGGCGAGCAACGCCCCGGCATGGACGGCGCTGGCGCCGAGATGCGGCTTAGAGGAATGGGCGGCGAAGCCGGTGACGACGGTATTGAAGGTGCGGATGCCCTTGTGGGCGTCGGCAATTTCGAGCGAAGTCGGCTCGCCGACGATGACAGCGCGCGGCAGCGGCAGATCGCGACCCATGCGGGCAATGCCGTCCACCACGCCGAGGCAGGTAAGTTCCTCGTCATAGGACAGGAAGAGATGGATCGGCGTCGTCAGTCTGGCGGCCAGGAATTCCGGCACGAGGGCCAGTCCCAGCGCCACAAAACCCTTCATGTCGACGGCGCCCCGGCCATAGGCCCTGCCATCGGCAATGCGCAGGGTGAAGGGGTCGCTCGACCAGGCCTGGCCCGCGACGGGCACAACATCGGTATGGCCGGAGAGGACGATGCCACCACGATCGGCCGGGCCGATCGTGGCGAAAAGCGCCGCCTTGTCGCCCTCGGCATTGGGAATCCGGATCGAGGACACGCCCCAGCTCTCGAGATAATCCGCCACGAAGGCGATGAGATCGAGATTGGATTTGGCGCTCACCGTGTCGAAGGCGACGAGGCGCGACAGCATTTCGAGCGGCGTGTAGCGCCGCGCGGCCGTGGTCGGAATGGTCAATGCAGAACCTTCTTCACATAGGGGGAATCAAGCGGGAACAGCGGCACCTCGACATCGAAGACCACGCCATCCTCTCCCAGCATGGCGTAATAGCCGCGCATCGAGCCGTCGGGCGTCATCAGCGGGCAGCCCGAGGTATAGCTGAAGCTCTCGCCCGGGCGCAGCACCGGCTGCTTGCCGACGACGCCATCTCCGCGCACTTCATGGACCTCGCCGCGGCCATCGGTGATGAACCAGTGCCGCGTCATCAACTGCACGGTCTGGCGCGACTGGTTCACGATCTCGATCGTGTAGGCCCAGAAATAACGACCCTGCTCATGGGCGGATTCCCGTTCCATGAACTCGGGAACGGCGGTCACGCGCACGCCTCGGGTTTGCGCCTGATACATGCTCAGCGGCTCCGTGCCGTTGCGGTTCGCCGGCGGGCGGAATTGGGCCGGGAACGACGTCCCTGTTATGGACCGGCCGGCGGCAGCGTCAATCCCGAAGCCGCGCTGGACAGTCCTGCATTTGGCCCTGCACAGCAGCGGGCAGAATGATTCTCGCATGGACAACCGCCCCGGAAACGGGCGATAGGACTGCGCCCGCCTGGCCTTTGCGCCCGGCTTCGCTAGCTCAGGCTGAACAGGTCCGACGCTCATGCTGCCCTTCCTGCCCGGCATCCAGCCCGACAGCCGCATCCGTGCCTTCATCGAAGAAGGTGTGATCAAGCTCGCGCGGCCGCCCGCAGAGGGCCAGATCCAGCCGGCCAGCCTCGACCTCAGGCTGGGCGACAAGGCCTATCGCGTCCGCGCCAGTTTTCTGCCCGGCCCGGGATCGACCGTCGCACGGCGGCTCGACCAGCTCGCCCTGCATGAGATCGACCTGACCAGGGGTGCTGTGCTCGAGACCGGCTGCGTCTATGTCGCCGAGCTGATGGAAGGGCTGGCGCTGCCCCAGGGCCTGCGCGCCGCGGCGAACCCGAAGAGCTCGACAGGACGGCTCGATGTCTTCACCCGCGTCATCACCGACCGGGCGCGCGAATTCGATCTGGTCGAGGAAGGCTATGAGGGCCCGCTCTTCATCGAGATCTCGCCACGCACCTTCCCCGTCCTGGTGCGCTCCGGCTCGCGGCTCTCGCAGATCCGCTTCCGCGCCGGCGATGCCCGGCTCGACGACCGCACGCTGGGCGAATTGCACGAACGCGAGACGCTGGTCAGCGCAGCCACTCCCTCCTTCCAGAGCGGCGTTGCCGTCAGCGTCGATCTCGCCGGCTTCGACGGCCTCGTGGGCTATCGCGGCAAGCGCCATACCGCGCTCGTCGATGTCGACCGGGTCGGCGCCTATCGCGTCGCCGACTTCTGGGAGCCTATCCAGACGGACGCCTCGCGCTCCCTGATCCTCGATCCGGACCAGTTCTACATCCTGGCCTCGAAGGAGGCGGTGCATGTGCCCCCTGACTATGCCGTCGAGATGACGCCATTCGATGCGCTCGTCGGCGAGTTCCGCGTCCACTATGCCGGCTTCTTCGACCCCGGCTTCGGCCATGGCGGCGCCGGTGGCAAGGGCGCACGCGCCGTTCTCGAGGTCCGCTCGCGCGACGTGCCCTTCATCATCGAGGATGGCCAGATCGTCGGCCGGCTGGTCTACGAACACATGGCAGCCCGGCCGGACGCCCTCTATGGCGCCGACCTGAAATCGAACTACCAGGGCCAGGCGCTCAAGCTCTCGAAGCATTTTCGCGACTGAGTGAATCCCAGGCTCTCATCCCGCACGATTGCCGGATGACACCTGCGCCGGAAGCCGCTATGAGATTCGCGTCCTCGCCGTTGATCTGCGGTCGCTGCGAGCGCATGCGGGCGTAGTTCAGTGGTAGAACGTCAGCTTCCCAAGCTGAATGTCGTCGGTTCGATCCCGATCGCCCGCTCCAAATCCTTCCAGTGACACTATGTTAGAGCACTGTTCCTGGAGCAGTGCCGGTCATTCGAACGCACCGGCATGGTCACGCAGGGAACCTCGGCGTGCATTTTCAATAGTTCAAGAATTTGCCCATGTGCCGCTCAGGCATCTCACCCGGTGCGTTCGGCGATGGCGGTCCCTGCGGCCCAGCCTGATGACCACGCCCATTGGAAGTTGTAGCCGCCAAGCCAGCCCGTGACGTCAATCACTTCACCGATGAAGTACAGGCCATCGACTGTCCTTGCTTCCATCGTCCGTGAGTTCAGACCGGACGTATCGACACCACCGAGCGTCACCTCCGCGGTCCGGTACCCCTCCGATCCAATGGGCATGACCTCCCAGCCGTGAATGATGGAAGCGATCGCGGCCAGCTTCTTGTCGCTTGCGTCGCCGATGGGTCCCGTCCAACCGTGGGCATCTGCGAGATAAGCGGCCAATCGCTTCGGCAGAATATCACCAAGCGTATTTGCGATGCTTCTGCGGCCGTTTTCCTGTCTGGAAGCGCGCAAGTCGGCGAACACGTCCTGCGTGGGCAGGAACGCGATCCTGATCGGTTCCTTCTCGCGCCAGTACGACGAGATCTGCAGAATCGCAGGGCCGGACAGCCCGCGATGCGTGAACAGCAGCGCCTCATCGAATGTGGTCTTGCCGCGCGAGACCCGCGCATCCGCCGCGACGCCGGCAATCTCGCGAAACCCGGCAAGAACGTCTTCACCGAATGTCAACGGCACCAGGGCCGGGCGCGTTTCCGTCACCGCCAAACCAAACCGGCCGGCGATCTGATAGCCAAGGCTGGATGCCCCCATTTTCGGGATGGATTTTCCTCCGGACGCGACGACAAAATGCCGGCACCGAATTTTTGCAGCCCCATCGCCGGCAAGCGTGATCGCAAAGCCGTCATCAACCCGCTCAAGGCTTTCCAGTGTGGTTCTGAGGCGCAATTCGCATGCCGCGCGCGCCATTTCATCCATCAGCATTGCGATGATATCCTTGGCGGAATCATCGCAGAAGAGCTGCCCGAGCGTCTTCTCGTGATAGGCAATGCCGTGTTTTTCGACCAACGCAACGAAATCATGCTGCGTGTATCGGCCAAGCGCAGATTTTGCGAAATGTGGGTTGTTCGACAGAAAATTCCGCGCGCTCGTGCCGATATTGGTGAAGTTGCAGCGCCCCCCGCCTGAAATGCGGATCTTTTCGCCGGGTGCTTTGGCCTGATCGACGATGAGAACACGCCCGCCGCGTGATGCGGCATGGATCGCGCACATCATTCCAGCAGCACCCGCGCCCAGGATGACAGTGTCGAAACGCTCAATTGGCATCGAATGCTGCTAGCCCCAGACCAGCCCTGACGGGCATTGCGCGGCATTCCGGATGACATCGCGCTACACTCGGCTTCGGGTAGATGATCCGCGACCGTCCATCAACAGTGGGACTGCGATCGAGAGTTTTTCGTGCCCGGCGCTCCCGTCAGCTTTTCTGCCTGGGAGCGAGGAAGAGAGATTCGACGTCATAGAACTGCTCCCCAAGCCCAATACCGCCCGTTCGATCCCGATCGCCCGCTCTCGTCTCCTTGCACTCCCCCTGCGTCACGGTTGCCGCTTCCGGCCTCAGCCTGGCGCGGCTATGCTCGCGGTCATGACGCAATCGGACCAGACAGCCGCCGAGCATGAGGCCGAGGCCTCGCGGACCGGGCTATGGCTGCTCGGCGGCGGCGCTTTTGCGCTGCTGCTGACCGGGCTGCTGCTCTGGTGGCGCGAGGGCGACCGGCTCTTCACCGACGGCCTCATCGCCGCCATCGTTGCCTGTTTCTGAGGCGCCCCTGCGCCGTCCGAGTTTTTTCGAGGATCCCTGTGAACCGTCGCCTCATCCTGCCTCTCGTGGTCTTCCTGGCCGGCGCAGTCGCCCTGGCGGCTGCCGCGATCCTGACTTTCAGCCCGGTGCGTCAGGGCCAGCGCGCGACCTCGAGTGTCGGCGGCCCCTTCACGCTGACGACGGCTGAAGGCAAGCCGCTGACCGACGTCGATCTGCGCGGCGCACCCTTCCTCGTCTTCTTCGGCTTCACCCATTGCCCCGATATCTGCCCGACCAAGCTCTTCGAGATTTCCGAGACCCTGCGCGCCGCCGGCCCCAAGGGCGAAAAGCTGCGCGCGCTGTTCATCAGCGTCGACCCTGAGCGTGACACGCCGGAGGTGCTGAAGAGCTATCTTGGCAGCTTCGACCCGCGCATCGTCGGCCTGACCGGCGACCGCGCCGCGATCGACGCCACGATCAAGGCCTATCGCGCCTATTCCAAGAAGGTGCCGCTCAAGGAAGGCGATTACACGATGGATCACACCGCGCTCGTCTATCTCATGGACAAGAAGGGTGGTTTCGTCGGCGCCTTCAATATCGAGCGGCCGCCGGCGGAAGCGGCGGCGGAATGGCTCAGGCATCTGTGAGGCTGCGATAGCGCGCAATCCGCGCGCCTTTGGTTCGTCTTGCTCGCGCCCCGAGGGGATAGCACCGGCGCCCCCCACGGACCACGGGTGAGGCCGAAGCGAGCAGGAAGCCGGCGGGCAAGCCGCGCGGCGCCTCTACTCCGCTGGAGCGACAGGAGCGGCGCGCTGGCCGCTCAGCTCTGGGGAATGAGCGTGACGCCCGAATTTGCAAAGGAGAGCCCGACCTCGCTGCCATAAGGCAGCAGATCGCGCCCGCCCGGCTGGACGACGAAGAGCTCGCCGACCTCGGTCTCGATCATCAGATCAAGGTGGTTGCCGAGATAGGCGCATTTGCGAACGGTGCCGCGCAGGCCCGGCCCGGAGGAAGGCCCCATCAACAGGCTTTCGGGCCGGATCGCCGCCCTGGCCGGTCCGGCCACCAGGCCACGCGCCGGCAATTTCACCTTTGCCGAGCCGATCATCACATCGGCGATGCCTTCGGACACCTCCGCGATCGTGACTGCGACCATGTTGGCATCGCCGATGAAGTCGGCGACGAAGGGGTTGGCCGGCTCCTCATAGAGTTCGCGGGGCGAGCCCTCCTGCGCGATCCGGGCATTCGACATCACGATGATCCGGTCCGAGACGGCGAGCGCCTCCTCCTGGTCATGGGTGACATAGGCAACCGTCAGATTGAGGCTCTGCTGCAGCTCGCGGATCTCCTCCCGCACCTTGCGGCGCAGCTTGGCGTCGAGATTCGACAATGGTTCGTCGAAGAGCAGCACCTGCGGCTCGAGCACCAGCGCGCGCGCCACGGCGACGCGTTGCTGCTGTCCGCCCGAGAGCTCGGACGGGTAGCGCTTCTCAAAACCCTTGAGGCCGACGAGGGCGAGCTTGGTCAGCGCCATGTCCTGCGCCTCGGCCTTCGGGAGCCCCTTCACCAACGGCCCGTAGGCGGCATTCTCCAGCACGCTCATATGTGGAAACAACGCATAGGACTGGAAGACCATGCTGACGTCACGGTCGGCAGCCGAGAGCCGCGTGACATCCTTGCCGCCGATCAGGACCTGGCCTTCGCTTGCGATCTCAAGTCCGGCGATCATGCGCAAGGTCGTGGTCTTGCCGCAGCCGGAGGGGCCGAGCAGGGTCACCAGCTTTCCCGGCTCGATCGTGAAGCTGATATTGTCGACGGCAGTCACCGCGCCATAGCGCATGCTGACATTGCGGAATTCGACTGAGGCAGGTCCCGCCTTGGCCATGAGAGGTGCTGCTCCTTACTTGACGGGCTGTGCGGCGGATGTGGCGAGCGGGATCGCGCTGCGCCGTCCGAGCTTGCGCTCGCCGACGCCGAGCTGGATCAGGGCGATACCAACGGCCATGACCACGATCAGCACCGAGGAATAGGCAATGGCGAGCCCGAACTCGCCGGCCTCGACGCGCCCGACGATATAGGCCGTCGCCAGGTTGTACTCGGCGGAGACCAGGAAGATCACCGCGCTGACCGAGGTGATGCTGCGCACGAAGCTATAGACCAACGCGGAGACGAGCGCAGGGCGCAGCAAGGGCAGCACCACGCGCCAGAGCGTGGTGAAGCTGCGTGCCCGCAAGGTGATCGAAGCCTCGTCCAGGCTCTTGTCGATCTGCGACAAGCCGGCGATGCCGGAACGGACGCCGACGGGCATGTTCCGGAAGACGAAGGCGATGATCAGGATCAGCCCGGTCCCAGTGATCTCGACCGGCGGCACGTTGAAGGCGAGGATATAGGCGACGCCGAGCACCGTGCCGGGGATGGCGAAGCTCAGCATGGTGGTGAATTCGAGCACGTGGCGGCCGCGGAACTGCTGCCGCATCAACAGATAGGCGGTGAGCAGGCCGAGCACCGCCGTCAGCGGGGCCGAGATCGCCGCGACCTTCAGCGTCGTGAACAGCGAATCCCACGCCGCACCCTCGAAGAATATTCCACGGCTGAAATCGATGGCGAAACCGGTGCGGTAATGCTCCAGCGTCGGCGTGTGGTCGCGGCCCATGGTCTTCACGAAACCACCCATCAGGATGATCACGTAGATCACGAAGGTCAGCGCCACCCAGGGCACGATCACCAGTGCGGAGACGAAGGTGACCGGCTTCGGCAGTTTTGCCGGCAGGCCGGAATCACCCTTGCCGGTGACGGTCGTATAGGATTTGCCGCCGAGCCAGCGCTGCTGCACCCAGAAGGCGCCGAGCGTGAAGACGAGGAGCACCATCGCGAGCACCGCCGCCTGCCCCTGATTATGAGCGGCGCCGACCACGGCGAAGAAGATCTTGGTCGACAGCACCTCGAAATTGCCGCCGAGCACCAGCGGATTGCCGAAATCGGCCATGCTCTCGACGAAGCCGAGCAGGAAGGCATTGGCGAGGCCGGGCTTGAGCAGCGGCCAGGTCACCGTTCGGAAGGTCGCCCAGCGCTTGGCGCCCAGCGTCTGCGAGGCCTCCTCCAGGCTGGGGCTGATGCCCTGCACGACCCCGATCAGGACGAGGAATGCGATCGGCGCGAAGGCCAGGACCTGCGCCAGCAGCACGCCGGGCAGCCCGTAGATCCAGCGCGAGCGCGGAATCGAAAACCAGTCATAGAGCAGCCCGGAGACCACGCCGGAGCGGCCGAAGAGCAGGATCAGCGCGAGACCGATGACGAAGGGCGGCGTGATGATCGGCAACACGGTGAGCGCGCGCATCAGGCGCTTGCCGGGCATGCGCGTGCGCAACACGAGCAGTGCGCAGGCAAGCCCGAGCAGCGTGGTGATGACGCCGGTCAGCACGGCAAGGATCAGCGTGTTCCAGGCGACGCCGCAATTCGTGTTCGCGGTGACGCAGCCAAGTCCCCAGATTGAGGAATCGAACAGGCGCGCGACGAAGATGCCAGGGGCGAAGGCGCCGGCCTGATCGACAAGCGCGCTTTGCAGGATCGTCGCCACCGGGAAGAAGATGAAGAGCCCGATCAGCAGGACGATGATGCCAATCGAGCTGGTGGTGAAGATGTCGCCCCGGCAGAAGCCGCGATAGGCGAGCCCGTGACAGAGCAGGAGCAGAAGCGAGAGCACCGTCAGGAAGGCGCCGAAGCCCATGCCGCCCTGAGCCGCGCCGCTGCCGCCGAGCAGGGCGGCGAGCCAGGGGATGCCCTGGCCCTGCAGCGTGATGGCGAAGCCCTGTGCGAAGAACAGGACCATACCGAGCAGCCCCGCCCAGATCAGCGTCCTGCCGACCGCAGCACTCTCGCTGCGGCCGAGCAACAGCGTCACGGCCAGCAGCGCCACGCCGACTGGCAGCAGCCAGGGGGCCGTGCCGGACAGGGCCAGCGCGAACGCCGTGCCGGCCCTGCCGAACGGGTACCCCGCGAGCCAGCCGAACTGGCTGAGACTGACGCCGTCAGGCAGGTACCAGGGAATGACCGCATAGCCGAGCCAGCCGAGCAGCAGGACGAGCCGTGTCGCAGGACGCATCGCAGGGGATCTCTTCAGGGCGCTGGACGGAGAGTTACTTCGGCAGCGCCTTGACCTCCTTGTCCCACTTCGTCAGCAGCCGCGTGCGCTCCGCGGACGAGCCGTATTTGACGAAGTCGTAGTCGATCATCTTCATCTCGGACATCTTCGGCGCCTGCGGAGGCACCGTCGAGTTCTTGTTGGAGGGGACCTGGTACGACTTGGCCGGAGCCGCCAGCGCCTGAGCCGCCGGGGTCAGCGCCCAGTCATAGAACTTCTTGGCGTTGTCGAGATTGCGCGCACCCTTGATGATCGACATCGAGCCGATCTCGTAGCCGGTGCCCTCGCAAGGCGCGACAGCCTTGATCGGATCGCCCTGGACCGCGAAGACGACCGCGTCGTGGATGAAGACGATGCCGACGGCGGTTTCTCCGAGGCTCGCGGCCTTGGCGGGGGCGGCGCCCGACTTGGTGTACTGGCTGACGTTCTTGTGCAGCTTCTTGAGATAGTCGAAGCCCTTCTCCTCGCCCATCAGCTGGACCACGGTCGCAAGCAGGTTATAGGCCGTTCCCGAGGAGTTCGGATCGGCGACCTGGACGTCGTCCTTGAGCTTCGGATCAAGCAGGTCAGCCCAGCATTTCGGCTCGTTCAGGCCCTTCTGCTTGATCTGCTGGGTGTTGAAGCCGAAGCCGAGAGCGCCGGCGTAAATGCCGACGGAGCGCTTCTGAGCCGCCTTCCACTGCGACAGCGCCCAGTCGTGAAGGTCCTTGTTGACCGGCGATTCATATTCGAGGGTCAGCCCTTCCTCGGCAGCCTGGAGATGGGGGTCACCCGTGCCACCCCACCAGATATCGCCGCGCGGATTGGCCGATTCCGCCTTGAGCTGGGCATAGATCTCGCCCGCCGATTTGCGGGTCATCGCGACCTTGATCCCCGTATCGCGCTCGAACGCGGTCGACATGGCGCGGCACCATTCCTCCTGGACGCCGCAATACATGACGAGTGCACCCTGGGCCTGTGCGGGGGCCGCCGCAAAAGCAGCCCCGCTGGCCAGCGCTGCCAGGACCCCGGTCCGGAGCCATTGAAATCCCTGCATGTCATCCTCCCGTTACGTGTCGTTCTTGGTCTTGTTATTGGCTTGATAGTGACGTGTTGCCGGCAAAGATCAATCGTTCGCCTGCCGGCTCCCGATCTGCGTGACCTGTTCGAGTTCGCGGCGAAGCCCCGGCGTGCAGCACAGGATCGGGTTGCCCTTGGCAATACCGTCCCCGCTGAAGAAATCGCTGACATAGGCGCCGGCTTCGGCTGCGATCACGACACCCGCCGCAACATCCCATGCGTTGATGTGGAGTTCGGCATAGGCCTCCGTCCGGCCATTCGCGACATGGGCCAGGCCGAGCGCGCCGGAGCCACCGCGCTTCACCGAGGCGCCTGCGGCGTAGCCACGCCCGATCATCGCGACATAGCGTTCGGCCGGGATGCGCGTCGACCAGCCCAGTTCGACATAGGCGCGCTTGATATCGGTCTGCCCCGACACCTTGATCGCCTCGCCATTCAGGGTCGCGCCTTGCCCCTTGCGTCCGACATAGATCTCGCCCAGCGCCGGCGCAGAGAGAATGCCGATTTCGGGAACGCCGTTCAGCAGAAAACCAATCGAGATGCACCAGTTGCGGTCGCCACGGGCGAAATTCGAGGTGCCGTCGATCGGGTCGATGATCCAGACCGCGTCCGAGGCTTCGCCGCCACCCTCTTCGCCGATGATCGCATCCTGCGGGAACATCACGGCAAGGCGCTGCCGCAGGAAATCCTCGACAGCACCATCGGCGACGGTGAGCCAGTCCTGGGCGCCCTTCATGGTGACGCCAAGGCTTTCGCTCTTGTTGAAATAGTCGAGCGCCATGAAGCCGGCCTGCTGGACGAGGCCCAGCACGGCATATTGGCGCAGATCGAGTTCAGCGGGCGTCATGATCAGATCGCCCCGAGATCGACAGCGACCGGCTTGCCGCTGCGAGCGGATTCGGTCGCCGCATCGGCCAGGATCTGTGCCTTCAGGCCATCTTCTCCGGAGGGCAGGGGCGCCGTCTTGCCCTTCAGGGCGGCGACGAAGGCATCGAGTTCGGCGCGATAGGCGGCGGCATAACGCTCGAGGAAGAAATTCTGCACCGGGTCAGCCCGGAAGCCGGCGCCGGTTGCGATCTCGACCGTGGTCTCGTGGATATTGCCGGCCCGCAGCATGCCCTTCGAGCCATGGACTTCGATGCGTTGGTCGTAGCCATAGCTGGCGCGGCGCGAATTCGAGATCTGCGCGATCTTGCCTGACGCCGTGCGCATCAGAACCGCAGCCGTATCGACATCGCCGGCCTGCCCGATCGCCGGATCGACCAGCGCCGAACCGAGCGCGAAGACCTCGACGGGCTCTTCGGCGAGGAGGAAGCGGGCCATGTCGAAATCATGGATCATCATGTCGCGGAACAGGCCGCCCGAGCGCTTGACATAGTCGACCGGCGGCGGCGAGGGGTCGCGCGAGATCACGCTGACGATCTCGATCGCGCCCGCCTCTCCGGCCCGCAGGCGGTTCTGGAGCGCAGCGAAGCTCGGGTCGAAGCGCCGGTTGAAGCCGATCATCAGCGGCCTGCCGGTCTTGGCGACGGTCTTGAGGCATGCCCTGATGCGCTCGGCGTCGAGATCGACCGGCTTTTCGCAGAACACCGCCTTGCCGGAGGCGACGGCTGCCTCGATCAGATCGGCATGGGTGTCGGTCGGCGTGCAGATCAGGACCGCATCGAGCGTCTTGTCGGCGAGAATCGCGTCGAGACTGGCAACTGTCGCGCCGGTCTCGGCTGCCAGCGAGGCCGCCGCATCCGCAAAGGCGTCCGCAACCGAAACCAGCGTCGCGTCCTTGCGCGCCGCAAGGTTCAACCCATGAATGCGTCCGATCCGGCCGGCACCCAGCAATCCCATGCGCATCGTCATATGTCCTGTCGTCAAGGCTGTGGCTGCGGCAGGGTTACTGCCGCGCTCCAAGAATCGTCTGGTCGAAATCGATGTTCGAGCCAGTCATCAGACCAGATTCGGCCGAGGCCAGATAGGCGACGGCGCGGGCGACCTCTTGCGGGTCGAGCAGGCGGCCGAAGGGCTGGCTCGCGGCAGCCTGATCGAGCCAGCCATCCTGCGCGTCATGGCGCAACCGCATGATCGCGTCTTCGCCCGGCGTCGCCATCCAGCCGATATTCAGTCCATTGACCCGGATACGGTGCGGCAGGAGCCCGAAGGCGGCGTTGCGGGTCAGCGTCGCCAGCGCCCCCTTGGAGACGCTGTAGGCGCTCAGGAATGGCTGGCCGCCATGGGCCGACATCGACTGGATGTTGACGATGGCGCCCGCGATCCCGAGCCGGCACATCAGCTCGGCGGCGCCCTGGATCAGAAAGAACGGCGCACGCAGATTGACCGCCATGATGCGCTCATAGAGCTCGGGCGTCGTCTCCAGGATGGAGCCGCGATCCGTGTCGCCGGCGGCGTTCACCAGGATGTCGAGACGACCGAACGCCGCCTCGGCGGCCGGAACGATTGACTTGACCTGATCGAGATCGGAAAGATCGGCGGCGTGGAAACGAACATCGCAGCCAGCATTGCGAAGATCGCGGGCAACGGCCTCGCCGCGCTCGCGATTGCGGCCGGTCAGCAGCAGGGAAGCAATCCCGCGCGCCTGAAACTCGCGGGCGACGGCTTCACCAAGCCCCTGGCTGCCACCGGTCACGATGGCGGCCTTGCCGGTCAGATCCCGACCGAATTCGTTCTTCCCTGACACCTGACGCCACGCTCCCCAGCGAAATTTTGATATGAATGGATTGTCTTTGTCTGATTTTGGAATAAACATTCCGCCGATCAGCGCTTGAAGTCAAGGCGCTTTAACCGGAACCGGCATGTCATCAGGATCACAGCCTCAGCCCACGGACAGGCCGGAATTCGACCGTTTCGTCGCCTTGCTGCGGGAACGGCGGCCATCCCTGCCGAAGCGACTGAAGCAAGTCGCTGATCATGCGCTTGCCCATCTCGACGACATGGCCTTCGGCTCCACCGCGCAGATCGCGGAGAAGGCCGGCGTGCAGGCCTCGACGCTGGTGCGTTTCGCGCAGGCGCTCGACTATTCCGGCTTCAGCGAACTCCAGGAGGTGTTCCGCTCGCGGCTGCGCCGGCATGCCGCCGATCACCGCGCGCGCCTGGCAGCCCTACGAACGGCAGGAACAGGCTCGGGGGGGGGCGCAGCCCTGCTCGACGGCTTCATTCAGGCGAGCGAAGCGTCGCTTGCCCAGCTCAGGGCGGCTGTCAGGCCCGACCAGCTGGAAGAGGCGGCTGCCTTGCTGGCCAGGGCGCAAACCATCGTCCTCGTCGGCGCGCGACGCATGTTCCCGGTGGTGTCCTACCTCGCCTATGCCTTCGGCAAGCTCGGCATCAGAGCGGTGCTGGTCGACCATGTCGGCGGCCTCGGCCAGGAGCAGGCAGCCCTTGCCGGGCCAGGCGACGCCATCCTGGCGATCAGCTGCGCGCCCTATACGACTGCCACGGTCGAGATCGCTGCCGCCGCACATCAGCGCGGCATTCCGGTGCTGGCCCTGACCGACAGCCCGCTCAGTCCGCTCGCCGAGAACTGTGAGCTCTGGCTGGATGTGGCGGAAGCAGATTTCGGCGCATTCCGCTCGATGGCGGCCAGCTTCACCCTGGCGATGGCGCTTGCAGTCGCTACCGCCGAACACGCCGGCGTCAGCGCCGATCCCGATCTCGCAGGTTAGTGCGGAAGGCCGAAGCTCCATGCCCGTCGCCCCTCAGCTCGACGTCATCACGATTGGCCGCTCCTCGGTCGATCTCTACGGCCAGCAAATCGGCGGCCGGCTTGAAGACATGGGCAGCTTCCTCAAAGCGGTCGGTGGCTGCCCGACCAATATCGCAATCGGCACCGCCCGCCTGGGCCTCAAATCGGCCGTGATCACCCGTGTCGGCGACGAGCAGATGGGCCGCTTCATCCGCGAACAGCTGGAGCGCGAGGGCGTCGAGACGAGCGGCGTGATCACCGACCCCAAGCGGCTGACCGCACTCGTCATCCTCGGCGTCCGCGACGAGAAGACCTTCCCGCTGATCTTCTACCGCACCGACTGTGCCGACGCCGCATTGCAGGAAAGCGAGATCGACGAGGCCTTCATTGCCTCCGCCAGGGCGATCGTCGTCACCGGCACGCATTTCGCCATTCCCAACGCCGCCGCGGCTCAGAAGAAGGCGATCGCGCTCGCCCGCAAGCATGGCCGCAAGGTCGTGTTCGATGTCGACTATCGGCCCAATCTCTGGGGACTTGCCGGGCACCAGGCCGGTGAGGAGCGCTATATCCGCTCCGAGACGGTGACCGAGCATCTCCAGGCGATCCTGCCCGATTGCGACCTGATCGTCGGCACGGAGGAAGAGCTCCACGCCGCCGGCGGCTCGGAGGATACGCTTCAGGCCATCCGCACGATCCGATCCTTGAGCGCCGCGACGATCGTCTGCAAGCGCGGGCCGATGGGCTGCGTGGTATTTCCCGGCGCGATCCCCGCGTCGCTCGAAGACGGAATCAAGGGCCCCGGCTTTCCGGTCGAGGTCTACAACGTGCTCGGCGCCGGCGACGCCTTCATGTCCGGCTTCCTGCGCGGCTGGCTGCGCGACGAGCCGCTTGCGACCTGCTGCGCCTTTGCCAATGCCTGCGGCGCCTTCGCCGTCTCCAGGCTGCTCTGCTCGCCGGAAAGCCCGACCTTCCCCGAGCTGCAATATTTCCTTGCTCATGGTTCGCCGCACCGGGCGCTACGCCGGGACGCCGAGATCAACCATGTGCATTGGGCGACGACGCGCCTGCCGCAGCCCGCGGGCGTGATGGCGCTCGCCATCGATCATCGGGCGCAGCTCGAGGAGATGGCCGACGCGGCAGGCGTGCCGCAGGAGCGGATCACCCATTTCAAGACGCTTGCGGTGAAGGCGGCCGCCCGGGTCGCCGACGGACGCCCTGGCTTTGGCATGCTGGTCGACGGCATCCATGGCCGCGAAGCCCTGTTCCGGGCGGAGGATCACGGCTTCTGGATCGCCCGCCCCCTCGAACTCCCCGGCTCGCGCCCACTCGCGCTGGAGACCGATGCGACAGGGTCTCTCGGCGCCACCCTGGCCGAGTGGCCGGTCAGCCATGTCGCCAAATGCCTGTGCTTCTACCATCCGGATGACCCCGAGGCTCTCAGGAGTGCGCAGGAGCAGGTACTGAAGCGCGTCGCCCTCGCCTGTCGACAGGTCGGGCGGGAATTGCTGGTCGAGATCATTGCCTCGAAGCACGGACCGGTTGCTGACGACACGGTTGCTCGGGTGATGACGCGACTCTACGCCATCGGCATCAAGCCCGACTGGTGGAAGCTCGAGGGCCAGCCCTCCCCGGCTGCATGGCGCGAGATCGATGCGGTCATCGCGGGCCATGACCCCTATTGCCGCGGCGTGTTGCTGCTCGGGCTCGACGCTCCGGAAGAGACGGTCGCGCAGGCCTTCCGGGCAGCGCAGGGCTCGGCATCGGTCAAGGGATTCGCCGTCGGCCGCACGATTTTCGGTGAAGCGGCGCGCGGCTGGCTTGCCGGCGGACTCGACGATGAGGCCGCAACGACGATGATGGCAGAACGCTTCGCCAGGCTGGTCGCAGCCTGGCAGGAACGCTGAGGAACTCCCAATGGGTACGATCCGCCTCACCATGGCGCAGGCGCTGACACGCGCCATGCAGGCACAGAAGACGGTGATCGACGGCAAGACCGTGCCGATCTTCGCGGGCGTCTGGGCCATCTTCGGGCACGGCAATGTCGCCGGGCTCGGAGAGGCGCTGCATGCCGCTCGCGACACGCTGCCAACCTATCGCGCCCATAACGAGCAGGCCATGGCGCATGCTGCTATCGCCTTCGCCAAGGCTTCGCGCCGGCGCCAGATGATGGCGGTGACGAGCTCGATCGGACCCGGTGCCACCAACATGGTCACGGCCGCCGCCGTCGCGCATGTCAACCGCCTGCCGCTGCTGCTGTTGCCGGGCGATGTCTTTGCCGGGCGCCTGCCGGACCCGGTGCTGCAGCAGATCGAGGATTTCGGCGACGGCACGGTCTCCGCCAATGACTGCTTTCGCCCGGTCTCGCGCTATTTCGACCGGCTGACACGGCCGGAGCAGCTGATGCCGGCCTTCGAGCGGGCCATGGCCGTCCTGACCGATCCGGCCGGATGCGGGCCGGTGACGCTGGCGCTCTGCCAGGACGTGCAGGCCGAAGCCTATGACTATCCCGAGAGTTTCTTTGCCGAGCGGCTCTGGACGCCACGCCGCCCACGCCCGGACGAGCAGGAGCTGGCCGAGGCCGTCAGACTGCTCAAGGCGGCGAAGAAACCACTCGTCATTGCCGGCGGCGGCGTACTCTATAGCGAGGCCGAAGCCGCGCTCGCCGAATTCTGCGAGGCGCACGGCATTCCCGCCGCTGAGACGCAGGCCGGCAAGAGCAGCCTCGGGGCAACCCACAGGCTCAATCTCGGCGCCATCGGCGTCACCGGCACGGCCGCCGCCAATGCGCTGGCGCGCGAGGCCGATCTGGTCCTGGCCGTCGGCACGAGGCTGCAGGATTTCACCACCGGCTCCTGGGCACTCTTCGCCAACCCGGCCTGCCGGATCGTCGGGCTGAACACGCAGGCCTTCGATGCCGGCAAGCACCGCGCGCTCCCGCTGGTCTGCGATGCCCTGGCCGGCCTCTCCGAGCTGGCTACGGCACTGGCGGGACATCGCGCTCCGGCGGCATGGACGGAGCGGGCGGAATCCGAGGGCAAGACCTGGCTTGGCCTCGCCGCGCGCTACACCGATCCCGGCAACCAGCCCCTGCCGAGCGATGCGCAGGTGATCGGCGCCGTGCAGCGCTGGAGCGAGCCGTCCGATGTCGTGCTCTGCGCCGCCGGCGGACTGCCCGGCGAATTGCACAAGCTCTGGCAGGCCGGCGCGCCCGGCGGCTACCACATGGAATACGGCTATTCCTGCATGGGCTACGAAATCGCCGGCGGGCTCGGCGTCAAGATGGCCGATCCGAGCCGCGAGGTCGTCGTCATGGTCGGCGACGGCTCCTATCTGATGATGAACTCCGAGATCGCAACCTCGGTGATGCTCGGCCTGAAGCTGACGATCGTCCTGCTCGATAATCGCGGCTACGGTTGCATCAACCGGCTGCAGAATGCGACGGGCGGCGCCTCCTTCAACAACCTGCTGCGCGACACCCGCCACGAGACGCTGCCCGCAATCGATTTTKCCGCGCATGCCGCTTCACTCGGTGCCGTCGCCACGAAGGTCGGCAGCCTCGCCGAACTGGACGAAGCGCTGCGTGCCGCCCGCGCGCATGCGCGCACCACCGTCGTGGTGATCGATACCGACCCGCTCGCCTCGACCGATGCGGGCGGCCACTGGTGGGATGTCGCGGTGCCGGCAACCTCCGCGCGCGCCGAAGTCCGGCAGGCGCGTGAGCGTTATGAGACCGCGCTGAAGTCACGCCCCTGATCCCGAAGGACACTTATCCATGCCCATCCGCATTGGTGCCAACCCGATTGGCTGGTCGAATGACGATCTCCAGGAGATCGGCGGCGCGACATCGCTCGAAACCTGCCTCGCCGAGGCGCGTGAGGCCGGCTTCACCGGCATGGAGCTTGGTCACAAGTTCCCACGGCAACCGGCAGCCCTGAGGGCGGCTCTCGCCCCCTTCGGCATGGACTGCATCTCGGGCTGGTATTCAGCTGAACTGCTTCAGCGCGACGCCGACGAGGAGATGCACCATCTGCGGCCGCATCTCGATCTGCTCAAGGCCATGAGCTCGACCGTGCTGGTCTTCGCCGAGACCTCGAATGCGATCCATGGCGACCGCTCGAAGCCGCTCTCGCAGCGCCCTGTGATGAGCGCGCAGGACTGGGCCGAGTTCGGCCGCCGGATCACGCAGGTTGCCGAGCGCACGCTGAGCGAAGGCGTCCGGCTGGTCTATCATCACCACATGGGCACGATCGTGCAGAGCGAAGCCGATATTGACGCCTTCATGGCGGCGACGGGCCCTGCCGTGCATCTCCTGCTCGACACCGGCCATGCCACCTGGGGTGGCTCGGACCCAGCCGCGCTCGCCGCGCGCTATCGCGAGCGGATCAGCCATGTCCACGCCAAGGACGTGCGCCCGCATGTCATGACGCAGGCAGCGGCGGAAGGCTGGAGCTTCCTTGATGCCGTGCTCGGCAAGGGCAGCGATCTCGGCATCTATACCGTGCCGGGCGACGGGATGGTCGATTATCCCGCCGTGTTCCGCGCATTGCCGGGCTATTCCGGCTGGGTCGTGGTCGAAGCCGAGCAGGATCCGGAAAAGGCCCATCCGCTGACCTATGCCAAGAAGGGCGTCGCCCATCTCAAGCACAGCCTGAAGGAGGCCGGGCTCGTCTGAGGCCCGGATGCGCCATGTCGAAGCTGCTCGTCAAACCATCCGCCCCAGATCAGGACGGCCGCATCCATCATGTCACCCCGGAATCGGCCGGCTGGGGCCATGTCGGCTTCGAAGTCTACCGGCTCGCCGACGGCCAAGTGCTTGACCGGGAGACCGGAGACCGGGAGGTCTGCGTCGTCCTGCTGTCCGGAAAGGCCGCAGCCATGGCCGGGGGCACCGATTTCGGCATCATTGGCGGTCGGTCCTCCCCGTTCGAACCCGACCCCTGGTCGCTCTATGTACCGGCCGGATTGTGCTTTGCCGCGACGGCGCAGGGCCCCTGCGAGCTGGCGATCTGCTCGGCGCCGGGAAAACCGGGTTCAAAACCCCGGGTGATCGCGCCAGGGGATGTCGGCTGCATGACGCGCGGCAGCGGTACGAACACCCGCCATGTCCGCAATATCCTGCCGGAGACCGAGCCCGCCGAAGGGCTGCTCGTCGTCGAGGTGATCACCCCGTCAGGCAATTGGTCGAGCTATCCGCCGCACAAGCACGACCAGGACAGGCTGCCGCAGGAATCGCTGCTGGAGGAGACCTATTACCACCGGCTCTCGCCGCCCCAGGGCTTTGCGCTGCAGCGCGTCTATACCGACGACCGTTCGCTCGATGAGACGCTCTGCGCCGAGGACGGCGATGTCGTGCTGGTGCCAAGGGGTTATCATCCGGTCGCAGCACCGCACGGCTATGAACTCTATTATCTCAACGTGATGGCGGGTCCGAAGCGGGTTTGGAAGTTCGCCAACGATCCGGCCCATGAGTGGATCGTCAAGCCCTGAACGGTCGGGCGCGGCGGGTCGCGCGAATGCAATCCGCCGCCTTGCGATGCCCCGGCGCTCAGCGGCGTTTCCGGATTTCCCGCAAGCGTTCGATATCGGCGCAGAGACGCTCGGCGATCTCCGGGGGATATCCACGCAGGACCCGGCCCCGTTCCAGCGAGGGTAGCCACAGCAGATAATCGACATCCCGCTCGTGGCACCATTCCGGCGAAGAAATCGCGACCATCTGCCCGGCCAGGTCAGACCAGATCATGCGTTCCCCGCCGCCGTTATCCTTGGTCATGCCCAGCCCCCCGCTGGAGATTCAGAACAGCGTTACCTGATATTTGTTCCAATCACCTAGTATTTTGGCCATTCTAATTCTTGCGTTACTCCTCTCTCAGAGAGTCTGACGTGATATTTCTCAATAATACTTGAGAATCCGAAACCCTGAATTCCGCGACCGGCCCCATCGGCAATCACAGATCCGCCGCAAGTCGGGACCCTTCCAAAATATACGACCCAAAGACCCCGAGAACGATTTTCACAGTACAAATAAATCATAACCTCGGTAAAATACCAGAGGATCATCTGACTGGATCGCTGAAGATGGCTTGGGGTCTCGTTTCAGATACTCCTGCCCTTCGGCGGAAGCTGCGGGCCAACACGACTTGCACTCGCCTGAGAGGGGCGTCGCGCGCCGCCGCCGGCATTACGCCATGCTCGGCATGACCCTTGGCCAGGCCAGCATCTCCCTTGCGTAACGATCTCGTGACTAAGGCCGTCACCAGGCGATCGCGTGCGCCCTTGCGTCCCGCTTCACGCTGAAATATCCTCACTTGTAGATTTTATAGCAATCATCCGAGCAATGCCGCGATCCGAGCGATCCACTTCCCCCAGCCCAGCTCCGCGCCCTCGCGGTCGGCGGCTCAAGGACCAGATGTCGGGCCGCGAGGCTTTGCTTCTCGCTGCGACGAGCGCCTTTGCGCGTCATGGCTATGACAGCGTCGATCTGCGCAGCCTGGCCGCTGCCGCCAAGGTCGACCCCGGGCTGGTGCGTGTGCATTTTGGCGGCAAGGAGGGGCTCTGGCTCGCGAGCATCGACCATGTCGCCTCGTATACGACGCAGCTGCACGCCGAGATCCGACGCCTGACGGCCGAGACACGCCCGCTCAGGGACCGAGTGACCGATGCCATCCGCCTGACAGTGCTTTTCCATTTCAGCCACCCGGAACTCGGCCTCTTCATCGCGCAGCAGGCGAGGGAGAGCGGGGCGCGACTGGCCGCATTGAAGGAACTCCTGCTTCGTCCCGCGCTCGATGCCTTCATACCGCTTCTCGATCAGGCGGTTCGCGAAGGTGTCACGCATGCGAGCGACCCCTTCATCGCCTTCTCCATTCTCGCCGGCGCATTCTTCTGGCCCTCGACCGCGCCCGACCTCGTTCAATCCCTGTCCGCGAGCCCGATGGATCGCGGACAGTTTCAGGAGCATTTCCTTGAGAATCTCGTCGCCGTATTCCTGTCCAAGCCTGACTAGAGGGAGGACACCCCTGCCTCATGCCCCCGCAAAGACGATGAAGGCTACCCGCGCTTCCGGTGGGCAATGCTCGTGGTTGGATACGGGCCTTGCTCATGGAAGACTGCGCGATGCCCCGACGGCGACCGCGCCGCGACCTGCACTACTGGAAGGATGCGACGGATGACCACCTACACGCCGCGGCGCCGTTTCGCGCTCTTCAGCCTTGCCTTCATCTGGCCGCTGCTTGGCGCAGCAACCCTGGCCCAGGCGCAGGGGGCCGCGCCCCCGCCTCAGGTGACCGTGGTCGAGGTCAAGGCCGGCAAGGTGCCGCTGACATTCGAGTATGCCGCACGCGTCGAGGCCTCGCGGGAGGTTCAGGTCCGGGCCCAGGTTGGCGGGATTCTGCTGAAGCGGAACTTCGTCGAGGGCGCCGAGGTCAAGGCCGGCGACATTCTCTTCGAAATCGATCCGAGGCGCTACGAGGCCGACGTTGCCAAGGCCAAGGCACAGCTCCAGCAGGCGGAGGCACAGCTCGCCCAGGCGACGCGTGATGCCGAGCGCTATACGCGGCTGGCCCTGACCGGCTCCGGCACGGAAAAGGCGCGCGATGACGCCCTCTCCGCCAAGGAACTCGCAACGGCTTCGGTCGCCGTCGCTCACGCCGACCTGAACGTCGCGGAACTCAATCTCGGCTACACCAATGTGAGGGCGCCGATCAGTGGGGTCACGAGCCGCGAGGAGTTGCCCGAGGGCAGCCTGATCGGCACCACTGGCGACAGCAGCCTGCTCACCAAGATCACCCAGCTCGACCCTGTCTACGTCATCTTCAACTCCAGCGAGAGCGAAGTGGCCGAGGTCAGGGCCCTGCTCGAGGCACAGGGCATCTGGGAGCGTGCCGGGGAGGTCCTCTCGGTCAAGCTCACCTACGGCGATGGCCGCGTCTATGCGCAGCCCGGCGTCATCGATTTCGCCTCCTCCGGCCTTGATCCGGAAACCGGGACGCTGCGGCTGCGTGCCGTTGTCCCCAATCCCGAGCATCGCCTGCTGCCCGGCCAGTTCCTGCGCGCGATCGTGATGGGGGTCGTGCTCAACGACGCCATCGTCGTTCCGCAGGCAGCCGTCTCGCAGGGACCGCGCGGACAGTTCGTCTACACAGTCGACAGCCAGGGGAAGGCCGAAGCCCGCCCCGTCGTACTCGGACGTCAGGTCGCCGACGGCTGGATCGTCACCTCGGGCCTCAAGCCCGGCGACAAGCTGATCACGGAGGGGATCATCAAGGTTCGTCCCGGCGCGCCGGTCTCGATCGCTGCTGCGGCGCCCGGAGCTGCCAAGCCATGAATCGCTTCTTCATCGACAGGCCCGTCTTCGCCGCCGTCATCTCGATCGTCATCGTGCTTGCCGGCCTCGTCGCGATCCGGGCGCTTCCGATCGCGCAATATCCCGAGCTGACGCCGCCGCAGATCGTCGTCAGCGCCACCTATCCCGGCGCCAGCGCCGAGACGATCGCGCAGACGGTGGCAGCGCCGCTCGAGCAGCAGATCAACGGCGTCGAGGGCATGCTCTACATGCAGTCCTCGAACTCGAGCAGCGGCCAGATGTCGCTGACGGTGACATTCGCTCAGGGCACCGATCCCGATCAGGCAACGATCAACGTCAATAATCGCGTCCAGCGCGCGACGCCGACCTTGCCGCAAGAGGTCACCCGGCTCGGCGTGACGGTCAGCCAGCGCTCGACCTCCATCCTCGGCCTCGTGGCGATGTATTCGGAGAACGACCGCTTCGACACGACCTATGTCGGCAACTATGCCCTGCTGAACGTCATTGACGATCTGAAGCGCATTCCTGGCGTCGGTGACGCGGCATTGCTCGGCCAACGCGACTACTCGATGCGGATCTGGCTGAGCCCCGACAAGCTCGCCCGCTACGGCCTGACGACCACCGATGTCGCGGCAGCCATTCGCGAACAGAATGCCCAGTTTGCAGCCGGCCGTTTCGGCGATGAGCCGAACGACCCATCGACCCCCTTCACCTATTCCGCCACGACCCAGGGGCGTCTCCCGGATGCCGAGGCGTTCGGCAACATCATCCTGCGCTCCGACATCAACGCGGCGACGCTCAGGCTCAGGGATGTGGCGCGGGTCGAGCTCGGCTCGGCCAGCTATACCGTCGACAGCAAGCTCAACGGCAAGCCTGCGGTGCCGCTTGCGGTCTATCTTCAGACGGGAGCGAACGCGCTCTCGACCATGGAGGCGCTCAAGAGCCGCATGGACGAGCTGAAGCAGTCCTTCCCGGAGGGCATGGCCTACAGCATTCCCTACGACACGACGAAGTTCATCCAGGTCTCGATCGAGGAGGTGGTCAAGACCTTCGTCGAGGCCATCGTCCTGGTCATCCTCGTCGTCTTCCTCTTCCTGCAGAACTTCCGGGCGACCCTCATCCCGGTCATCGCGGTGCCGATCTCGATCATCGGCACCTTTGCCGGCATGTACATGTTCGGCTTCTCGATCAACCTGCTCACCCTGTTCGGCCTCGTCCTCGCCATCGGCATCGTCGTCGACGACGCGATCGTGGTTCTGGAGAATGTCGAGCGCATCATGGCGACCGAGCACCTGTCGCCGCGAGAGGCTTCGATCAAGGCGATGAGCGAGGTCACCGGGCCGGTCATCGCGATCGTCCTGGTGCTGTGCGCGGTCTTCATCCCCGTGTCGTTCATGGGCGGGTTGGCCGGCGCGATGTACAAGCAGTTCGCGGTCACGATCGCCCTGTCGGTCACGATCTCGGGCATCGTCGCGCTGACCCTGACTCCGGCTTTGTGCGCGCTGATCCTGAAACCGGGCCATCAGGAGCCGGCATTGCCGTTCCGGCTGTTCAACCGCTTCTTCGACAAGCTGACGAGCGGCTACGTCTCCGGTGTCGGCTTCCTGGTCAAACGCTTCGCCATCGGCCTTGTGCTCTTCGCCGTGCTCATCGCCGGCACCGGCATCCTGTTCCGGACCATTCCGGGCTCGCTGGTTCCAGACGAAGACCAGGGCGTGCTGCTCGGGGTGGCCATCCTGCCTCCGGCCGCCTCGCTGAACCGCACCGTGGCGGTGATGGATGAGGCTGCGACCAATATCGGCAAGCACCCGGCTGTCGAAAACGTCTTCGCCATTTCGGGGTTCGACCTTCTCTCCGGAAGCGAGCGGACCAGCGCCGCCACGACCTTCGTGACGCTGAAGGACTGGAGCGAGCGCCGAACCCCGGACCTCGATGCGCGCAACCTGGTCAAGACGTTCACCGGCATGAATATCGGGATCAAGGACGCCATGGTCCTGTTCTTCAATCCGCCGCCGATCAGCGGGTTGAGCACCACGGGCGGGTTCGAACTCTATGTGCAGGATCGCACCGGAGGCGGCGTCCCGTCGCTCTCCGCCGCCACCGCACAACTGGTCGAAGCCGCCTCGAAACGTCCCGAACTGGCCGGCGTGCGCACGACCTTCGACACCGGCGTTCCGCAGTACCGGCTCGACCTGGACCGCGACATGGCCAAGGCGCTCGGCGTGCCGATCAGCTCCGTCTTCGAGACGATGCAAAGCACGTTCGGCAGCCTCTACGTCAATGACTTCACGCTCTATGGGCGCAACTACCGCGTCAACCTGCAGTCGGAGGCCGCTTTCCGTCAGGCACCGAAGGATCTCAAGCAGGTTTTCGTGCGCTCGAGCAACAACAAGATGGTGCCGCTCGATACGCTAGTGAAAGCCGTGCGCGTCGCCGGCCCCGACCAGTTCGAGCGCTTCAACGCCTTTGCCGCGGCCAAGGTGATGGGCAATCCGGCGCCCGGATACACATCGGGCGCGGCGATCGCTGCGATGCAGGAGGTGGCGCGTGAGTTGCCGCAGGGCTTCCAGATCGCCTGGACGGGCTCGGCCTATCAAGAGCTCGCCACCAGCGGGACCGGCTCGCAGGCCATGATCTTCGGCATCATCATGGTGTTCCTGATCCTCGCCGCGCAGTACGAGAAATGGACCCTGCCGCTGGCGGTCATTCTCGCGGTTCCATTCGCGCTGTTCGGGGCGCTGCTCGCGGTCTGGCTCCGCGGCCTGACCAACGACGTCTACTTCCAGATCGGCCTTGTCACGCTGATCGGTCTGGCCGCCAAGAATGCCATCCTGATCGTCGAATTCGCCGTTCTGGTGCGGCAGGAGGGCATGAGTGCCGCCGAGGCCGCGCTCGAAGCAGCGCGGCTGCGCTTCCGGCCGATCGTGATGACCTCGCTCGCCTTCATTCTCGGCGTCGTTCCGCTCGCGATCAGCAGCGGAGCGGGCTCCGCGAGCCGGCACTCGATCGGCACGGGCGTGATCGGCGGCATGTTGGCGGCGACCTTCATCGCCACCTTCTTCATCCCGATGTTCTACCGGCTCATCGACTGGCGCGACCCTCGCCCGGCCAAGGATGCAGGGTCGGCGGCGAAAGTCGAGGTGACGGCGGAGAAGGCGGGAAGCTCGATCTGAACCTCGGACCGGTCTCGTATCCACCTCGCTCACGTCGCGCGCGGCCGGGATGATCGCGCGCGACAAATCGGGTGTCGGGCACTAGGCTCGACGCCGCAACCAGCACGATGTGATGGGACACACCATGAGCGAATTCAGAATTGCCGTCGTGATCGGCAGCCTTCGTCGCGATTCCTTCAATCGCAAGCTTGCCACGGCCATCGCCAAACTCGCCCCGCCCGAATTCAGGTTTCATCAGGTCGCGATCGGCGATCTGCCGCTCTACAATCAGGATGACGACGCGAACCAGGCCCCGGTCGTGAAGCGACTGAAGGCTGAAATCACCGGCTCCCAGGGCGTCATCTTCGTCACTGCCGAGTATAACCGCTCCATCCCCGGCGTGCTGAAGAACGCGATCGATCAAGCCTCGCGGCCCTATGGGCAGAGTGCCTGGGTCGGCAAGCCGGCCGGTGTTCTCGGCGTGTCGGTCGGCGCTATCGGAACAGCGATTGCGCAGCAGCATCTGCGCAATGTCCTCGCCTATCTCGACATGCCGACGCTCGGACAGCCGGAAGTCTTCATCCAGGCCAAGGATGGCTTGTTCACCGAGAGCGGCGAGATCGGTGATTCCAGCCGGGCTTTCCTGCAAGGCTGGATGGATGCCTATGTCGCCTGGGTGAAGAAGCACTCAGCCTGAGGCGCCCTTTCTGGGAAAATCTAACGACGACATCCCGGCTCTGTGCCGCTGAAGCGGCCTGACCGGGATGAGCGCCGAGCTTGCGCCGGCCTCCTGCGCACGCCATTACGCGCCGGCGAGAAAGGCCTCCGCCTGCCGAAATGCTGCTGCGGCCTCCTTCACGGCGCGTGCGGCCTCGGCATTCGCGATTGTTCGCGCGGCCTCGTCGAACAATTCCGGCCTGGGCGATTCCGTCCTGAACCGCCCCAGAGCCGCGAGCCCCTGCGCAATCAGCCGCCGATCCTCGTCCCCGAGCCCTCCCTCAGACATCAACCGCTGCAGCGCCGTCGCCGCGATGCCGAGATTGAGCACGCCAAGCAGGCCATGCGTAGCGCCGCCATCGCCCTCTCCGGCTCGGGCGAGGTGCAGAGTGAGGCGCATGATCTGCCGGGTCATGCCCTGATCCCAGCTTGCCCCGCGCCTGGCCTGCGGATTGGCGAGGAGCCGCTCGAGGTCTCGCCGGATATCCTCGCGGGTCCTTGCCGCGTGCCGGTCATGCCTGCGCGGCAGCAGAATGAAGCTGCTTGTCACCAGCACCGCAGCGGCGACAAGCGCGCCGGCCTCGCTCAGGATTGCGGCGGGTCTGGTGACGGCCGGCAACACCGCCTGGCTGGCCAGGAGAAAACACATATTGGCGTCGATCGCCGCGATTGCCGTCCTGCGGCTCGCGCGCGCCAACCCTCCAAGCAGGAGGAACGGGGCCACAGAAACCAACAGCTCGGGCACGGTCTGGACATGCGGCTGCACGCCGAAGCGATAGATCAGGGCAGCCACCACCCCAGCCAGCACCCCCTTCAGCATATGCGGCGCAATGGCCTGCGGCTGCGCCAGCGAGCCCAGGACCATCGAGAAGATGCAGACTCCCAGCGCTGCGAGCTCCGCCACCGGCCAGTTTGCAGCATAGGCCGCAGAGGCAGCCAGCCAGGTGGCCAACCCCGACACCGCGCCGGCGGTGGTGCCCAGCGACCAGTCGCCATGAGGATTGTGCAGGAAGACAGGCACCAGGCCGGAGAGCTCATCTCCGGCCGGGCGGTCCGCACTGAGCGCGGCTTCTGCTGCGACCAGCCGCCGCAGACTGTCCGACAGGCGGGGATCCAGCCCTTCGGCACGGGGCACCTCCCCTTGCGCCTCTGTCTCCCGTTCGAAACGTTGCGCCAACCGGTCAAGTTCTGCCAGAGCCCTGGCGTTGGTCTCCTCCGACGCCTCCCGCGACGCAGCCGCGCGCCCTGCCGACATCACCAACAAGGCGGCCGCGACCAGTGCATCGACGCGCTTGCGACGCCGCGAGCCCCGCAGCGAGCCTGCCGTCATCTGATCCGCCGCCTGGGTGACGCTGCTCATCTCGGCGAGAAGCTGCCGTTCGGCTACGGCAACCCGATCCTGCGGAACGCCCTGGAGCGCCAAGGCTGCGAACCGCACCGCTTGCCGGGCCATCAGCCGCGCCCGGGACATGAGAGCAGAACGCGATGCTGACGGCGTGAATAGCGCCGTGACCAGCGTCACCACCGCCACGCCGATCAACGTGCACTCAACCCGTGCAATGGCGATGTCCCAGGATCGTTCCGGAGAGAACACCGTTGGCAGGATGACGATGGCCGCGGTCATGCCGCTCATCAAGGCGCCATAGGCGGTGACGCCGCGCAGCACAAGCGTCAGCGCAGTGTTGAAGCCGACCCAAAGACCAAGCGCGAGCAACAGAAAATAGTGGTTGGGAATCAGATGCAGCAGGCCGAAGCCGACGGCTGCACCAATCAACGTTCCGAGAATCCTGAGAAAGCCACGGGCGAACAAGAGCCCGCGCGAGGCTTGCGCCACAACCCAGACCGGCATTGCGGCCCAATAGGCGTTGGTGATGTGAAGCGACGATGCGAGAGCAAATGCGAGCCAGGCGGCAAGAGCCAGCAGCGCTGCTTGCCGGAGGCCCGCACCATCCAGCCCCAGCCGGAGCAAGGGCGAGGACCTCACGGCCACGGCTCGCGCATGTCCTGAGCAGCCTTCTCCAAGCGGACCTCATGTCGGTCGGTTGCCCGGCACCAAGCCCGGCGGGCGTTCACGCCACCATACCGCATGAGGCCGGTGGACGAGCCTGCATCGGCGGGCACGACCATGTCGACGACTGAGACCGACCGGTTCCAGCGCAGGCAGATTGGAGCTGCACCAATGATAGTGTAGGATTTGTGGCTACGGATGCGCGGGCCGGCCTGCTGCGTGTGGTGGGGCGAACCGAACCCGAAGGAGGCCCTTCGATGATACGCTTGGCCTTGACGACCGTCCTGCTTCTCCCCCTCCTTTCCCATCCAGTCATTGCCGCAGCAGACGCCACCTCCGGCGAGAAGATCTTCCTGCGATGTCGTGCCTGCCACCAGATCGGCGAGACCGCGAGGAATGCGGTCGGCCCGAAGCTCAACGGCCTGATTGGGCGCCCGGCAGGGTCCGTCGAGGGCTACAGCTACTCGGCTGCCAACAAGAACTCCGGCATCACCTGGGACGAGCCGACGTTCCGCGATTACATCAAGGCGCCTCAGGCCAAGATCCCCGGTACGAAGATGGTGTTCCCCGGCCTGAAATCCGATCAGGAGATCGACGATATCGTCGCCTTCCTCAAGCAATTCGACGCCGACGGAAAGAAGAAGTAGCCGCCTTCGACGCGCAGGTGCGGCGATAGCGCGGCTGGCTCAACGCCGGCCTCGATTGACAACCAGCGAACGCGGCTGGACAATATTCAGCGACCATAGGCTGAGAAGCGGAGCGCTTTGCAGCCTGGGCGGGAGCTTTGCGTCACATGTGACGCGCAATCGTCTGACGAACCGGGAGGTTCGGCGATGGCGAGCAGGAAGCGACGCTTGAAACCGGTTGACGCGCTCGTCCGAGCCCGCGCCACGCGATCCCTCTGCGCCATCCCTCCAGTCTTTCTCCCTGCCCCGTTCTCGCCGCTCCCCGGCACCGCCATGAGCAGGCGGTATCGTTCTCGGGCCGACGAGAAGCCCGCTTTCACGACGTCGCCACGCTCCTATCGCGTCGCGGCGCCGACCGGACCCCGTTCATCGCCGCCATAGGCAAGGGTGACTGACCATGGGTGTTGCCGTCGTACTTGCGCTGGTCGTGGTCGGCTCGGTGGCGTTCCACCTGCTAAGCCCATGGTGGTGGACCCCGATCGCCTCCAACTGGCACTATATCGACAACACCATCATCATCACCTTCTGGATCACCGGCACCGTCTTCGCTGCCGTGGTGCTGTTCATGGCCTATTGCCTGTTCCGCTTCCGCCATCGCGAAGGACATCGGGCAGCTTATGAGCCGGAGAACAAGCGGCTGGAATGGTGGCTCGCGATCGGGACCGGCATCGGTGTCGCCGCCATGCTGGCGCCTGGCCTCGTCGTCTGGAAGCAGTTCGTGACGGTGCCGGCCGATGCCGCAACGGTCGAGATCGTGGGCCAGCAATGGCAATGGAGCTATCGCCTGCCCGGCGCCGATGGCCGGCTCGGAGCGACCGACGTAACCCTTGTCAGCCCCGAGAACCCGCTTGGCCTCGATCCAAAGGATGCGCGCGGCCAGGACGACATCATCATCCAGGGAGACCAGCTTCACCTCCTGCTCGACAAGCCGGTGAAGGTGCTGCTGCGCTCACTCGACGTCGTCCATGATTTCTACGTGCCCGAGTTCCGCGCCAAGATGGACATGATCCCGGGCAACGTCACCTATTACTGGTTCACGCCGACCCGTACCGGCACGTTCGAGGCGCTGTGCGCCGAACTCTGCAGCACCGGCCATACCTTCATGCGCGGTGGCGTCGTGGTCGAGCCGGAAAGCGAATACCGCGCATGGCTGCAGCAACAGAAGACCTTCGCACAGCTCACCGCAGCGGCGCGGGCGCAGGCGAGAAACTAGGGGATGGAAGACGGCTGAGCCTCCGACGAGGCGTGCCATCTGATGGAGAGCGGGAGGCGGTTTGATGGTCGATGTGCCGAGTGACGCTGCCGGACCTCTCTCGACCGCCGAGGTCGAGGATGTCGAACTCTATCATCCGAGAAGCTGGGTCACGAAATATGTCTTCTCCCAGGACGCCAAGATCATCGCGATCCAGTACTCGTTGACGGCGCTGGCGATCGGCCTCGTCGCCCTCGTCCTGTCCTGGCTGATGCGGCTGCAGCTCGGCTTCCCTGGCCTCGTCTCCTTCATCGACCCGGAGCGCTACTACCAGCTCATCACCATGCACGGCATGATCATGGTGATCTACCTGCTGACCGCGCTGTTCCTCGGCGGCTTCGGCAACTACCTGATCCCGCTGATGCTCGGCGCGCGCGACATGGTCTTTCCCTATGTCAACATGCTGAGCTACTGGATCTATCTGCTTGCCGTGCTGGTGCTCGTCGCCGGTTTCTTCGTGCCGGGCGGAGCGACCGGAGCCGGCTGGACCCTCTATCCGCCGCAGGCGATCCTCCCCAACACGCCCGGGCAGCCCTGGGGCATCATCGTGATGCTGGTCTCGCTGATCCTCTTCATCATCGGCTTCACCATGGGTGGGCTGAACTATGTCGTGACCGTGCTGCAAGGCCGGGCGAAGGGCATGACGCTGATGCGCATGCCACTCACCATCTGGGGCATCTTCACCGCGACCGTGATGGCGCTTCTGGCCTTCCCGGCTCTCTTCGTCGGGGCGGTGATGATGCTGCTCGACCGGCTGATCGGAACGAGCTTCTTCATGCCGTCCATCGTGGCTCTGGGAGAACAGCTCCCCTATCGCGGCGGCAGCCCGATCCTGTTCCAGCATCTGTTCTGGTTCTTCGGGCACCCTGAAGTCTACATCGTCGCATTGCCGGCCTTCGGGATCGTCTCCGACCTGATCAGCACCCATGCGCGCAAGAACATCTTCGGCTATCGCATGATGGTCTGGGCGCTGGTGGGGATCGGCGCGCTCAGCTTCGTCGTCTGGGCGCACCACATGTATGTCAGCGGCATGCATCCCAGTTTCGGGTTCTTCTTCGCGACCACGACGCTGATCATCGCCATCCCGACCGCCATCAAGGTCTATAACTGGGTGCTGACGCTCTGGCGCGGCGACATCCATTTCACCTTACCCATGCTGTTCGCGCTCGGCTTCATCGTCACTTTCGTCAATGGCGGTTTGACCGGGCTGTTCCTCGGCAATGTCGTCGTCGATGTGCCGCTCTCGGACACGATGTTCGTCGTCGCGCATTTCCACATGGTGATGGGTGTTGCTCCTATCCTCGTCATCTTCGGCGCGATCTATCACTGGTATCCCAAGGTCACCGGGCGGATGCTCGATACCACCCTCGGAAAACTGCATTTCTGGGTCACTTTCCTCGGCGCCTACCTGATCTTCTTCCCGATGCACTATATCGGCTTGATGGGCGTGCCGCGCCGCTATCACGAGATCGGCGACATGGCCTTCGTTCCGGCGTCGACGGCGACGCTGAACGGCTTCATCACCATCGTCGCCCTGATCGTCGGCGCCGCCCAGCTCATCTTCGTCTTCAATCTCGCCTGGAGCCTGAAGCGAGGCCGGCCGGCTGGCGGGAATCCCTGGCGCGCGACCACGCTGGAATGGCAGACGCCCGAGACACCGCCGGCCCATGGCAACTGGGGCAAGACGCTGCCCGTGGTCTATCGCTGGGCCTATGACTACAGCGTGCCCGGCGCCGCAGAGGATTTCCTGCCGCAGAACCAGCCTCCCGATCCGCAAACGGCGTGAGGAGGCAGCATCGTGGTCGTCATCCTCCTGTTCATGGTCCTGATGGCAACGCTCGCCGGCTGGTGGCTGTCGCATCAGCGGCTGACAGCCAAGCCCTGGCTCGAAGTCGGGGTCATCGACGAGGCCGGAGATGCGGGGACGCGATCCCTCCTGATCGCGAAGCTCGGCCTCGGCGCCTTCCTCGCCGTCGCCGGCTCGCTCTTCGCACTCCTGATCAGCGCCTATTCAATGCGCATGAGCATGACGGACTGGCGCTCTCTGCCGATGCCAATCGTGCTCTGGTTCAACACCGGGCTGCTCATGCTTGCGAGTGTCGCCCTGCATTCGGCGGTAATCGCTGCGCGCTGTGACGAACCGTCGAGCGTCCGCTCTGGACTGCTGGCTGCAGGGGTCTGCTCGCTGGCCTTCCTCGCCGGACAGGTGCTGGCCTGGCGCGAACTCGCGGCTGCCGGCTATTTCAGCGCGGCGAACCCGGCGAGCGCCTTCTTCTATCTGGTCACCGCAATCCACGGCCTGCACATGCTTGGAGGTCTCGTGGCGCTGGGGCGGACAACGGCCCGGTCTTTCGCGCCGGCCGAGCGTACCCCCCAGGCATCGGGCGCCTTGCGCCTCAGCGTCGAGCTCTGCGCGATCTACTGGCATTTCCTGCTGCTGGTCTGGCTCATTCTCTTCAGCCTGCTGATGCGCTGGACCGACGACCTGATCGAGATTTGTCGCGGATTGCTGAGCTAGGAGGCGCGACCGATGAACGAGCTATCGCCAACCGCCCTGAAGCCCGAAAGCATAGGTCTCACCGGCTGGAGCAGTGTCGAGGCGGACTGGTCCGCGGATCAGCGGGCGTTCAGGACGGCCTCCTGGGGGAAGGCCATGATGTGGATCTTCCTGCTCAGCGACACCTTCATCTTCGGCACCTTCCTGATCTCCTACATGACGGTCAGGATGTCGACGGTCGTGCCCTGGCCCAATCCGAGCGAGGTCTTCGCGCTTGAGATCGGCGGCCACCACCTGCCGCTGATCCTGATCGCCATCATGACCTTCGTGCTGATCAGCAGCAGCGGCACCATGGCGATGGCCGTCAATTTCGGCTACCGGCGCGACCGCCGGAAGACGGCGATCCTGATGCTGCTGACCGCACTGCTCGGCGCAACCTTCGTCGGCATGCAGGCCTTCGAATGGTCGAAGCTGATCGCGGAAGGGGTCCGTCCCTGGGGCAATCCCTGGGGCGCCGAGCAGTTCGGCTCGAGTTTCTTCATGATCACCGGCTTCCACGGCACCCATGTCACGATCGGCGTGATCTTCCTGCTGATCATCGCGCGCAAGGTCTGGCGCGGCGATTTCGACCAGGAGCGCCGCGGGTTCTTCACGAGCCGGAAGGGCCGCTACGAGATCGTCGAGATCACCGGCCTGTACTGGCACTTCGTCGATCTCGTCTGGGTCTTCATCTTCGCGCTGTTCTATCTCTGGTGAGGTCGCCATGGCTCAATCAAACACTCCGCACGGCGATACGCAGCAGCATCCCATCCGGCTCTATCTCGTCGTCTGGGCCTGGCTCTTCATCCTCAGTGCCTGCTCCTACATGGTCGATTACTTCGGCCTCGTGGGCTATCTGCGCTGGTCGCTGATCCTGCTCTTCATGGCGCTGAAGGCAGGGTTGATCATCGCGGTCTTCATGCACATGGCCTGGGAGCGCCTTGCGCTCGCCTACGCGATCCTGCTGCCGCCTGCGGCGTTGATGGTCTTCGTCGCGATCATGGTCTTCGAAGCACACTACACGCTCTTCAACCGGCTGGCATTCTTCGCGACAGGATGACGTGCCCGACCGCCCGGCGCGCTACGCCACGACCAAGCAAGCGGCCTCCCCTCCCGACGGCCCCGGGCAGGCGGTCAGGAGGGCGAGGACGCACCGCTATCAGGCGTTGCCGACGCTGCCATAGACCATGCGCCCGCGATGGAATGTGGCGCTGCGTGCGGGCAGGCGGGCGACCGCCTCGGCGGAGCAACTGGCCCCGACCAGCGTGAAGGCAGCGTCATCGCCGGCCTTTGGCCAGACGCGATTGCCACCATTGTCCAAGGGCAGCACCCCGCCGGTGGCGATCGCCATGGCACGCGACAACCGGAACTCATCGCTGCCCCGGTAGAGCTGAGCATACAGGTTGGCTTTTTCCAGCATGTCGGCGCAACCGAACGGCGACCAGTGATCGATCACGCTGTCGGTCCCGGTCATCACGAAGACGCCTGCTTCGCTCAACCGAGGCAGCGGCATCATCAGGCCGCCGATCGGTACCGTCGAGGCGATGGTCATCTGCTGCGCCGCCAGACGGGAGGCGGTTTCGGCCAGAGCGTCCGGAGGGAGCGTGGTGAGCGCGAAGGCGTGGCTGATGGTCACCTTGCCGCGCAGTTCCGGATTCTTTTCCACCGTATCGATCATGTGGTTGATCGCGGCCACCCCGGCCGGATTGGTCTCATGCAGGTGGATATCGACGCCCTTGCCGGTATCGAGAGCGATCTGGAACATCGCGTCGAGCGATTTCTGCATTGAACCGTCGACATTGGTCGGGTCCAGACCGCCGACATAGTGCACGCCCATCTGCATGGCTTCGCGCATCAGGCCGTCGACCTGGGAATGCAGCAGGCCGTGCTGCGGGAAGGCGACGATCTCGCAGCTGAAATCGCTGCGGTGGTTCTCCAGCGCGCGCTGCAGGTGCTCCAGGCTCTTCAGCCCGCTGACCGGGTCGATGTTGCAATGGCTGCGCGCCACGGTCGTGCCCTTGGACTGCAGCAGGGCAATCAGCTGCTCGGCGCGCTGTTGCGAGGTCGGCAGCAGCTTGGGGAGCAGAGTCTGTTCCAGCGCGATCATGTCCATAATGGTCTTGCCCTGGCGCGGTCGCGGCGCCTGCCACGGGCCACCGTAGAAGGTCTTGTCCAGGTGAATGTGCATGTCGCGCATCGCCGGCAGCATGAGCTGGCCATGCGCCTGATAGCGCGGCACGCCGGCGGGCGGAGCGGTGTTTGCCGGGTGCAGCGCGGCGATCTTGCCGTCCTTGATCTCAAGCGTGTGGAGCGCGGTGCGGGTGCCGATGACCGTGTCGCCATCATACTCGAAGCCTTCTTCGAGCCGCACGTCGCTCAGGTAGTAATGACGATCGGTCAGCGTACTCGCGCCGGCCTCGGATGGGCGGCCGGCGCTGGCCGGCGCGGCCTGTGCGCCTCCACCGGCCAGGCCGATGACTGCGCAGGCGGTGGTGAGTTTCCCGGTCTGGCTGAGAAAGCCCCTGCGGCTGTGTTGATGGACGCTTTCCACGTTTGTTTCCTTAACCTCGGGTCTGGGCGTTTCGGCTCCTAGTTTACGAATGGGCTGCGCGGGTTGGCAGCGATATTTGCCAATGATGACTATTCGATTTGGCAATGATGTCCGTCGCGGACATAGCATCACCGTCAACTCGGGCCCGCTCACCGTTCCAGGTGGCAGAACTCGGCCAATCTTGCTGCCAGCATGACGGCCGCGGCGGGCGCGTTGTCGCGGTAGTACAGCGCCAGCTCGAAATCGTTCACCGGCGGCAGGCCTTCCGCCGCGCCCAGAATTCGGTGGTCGGGCAGCCGGCAGCCGGCCGGCAGCAGGGTCACGCCCAGCCCGGCGGCGGAGGCGGCAGCGAGGGCAGCCAGGCTGGCGCTGCTGTAGCTTACACGCCAGCGAATGCCGAGGCTGTCCAGCGCCTGGCAGAGCTCCTCGCGATAGAGACCGTTGAGCGGGAACACCGCCAGCGGCACCGGCGAGCGTTCGATGGCCGGGTGCGCTTGGCTGTCCAGCCATAGCAACGGTTCGAGCCTGGCCGCGCGCGGCGGCTGACGGCGGCGCTGCTTGACCAGGATCAGGTCCAGCTCTTCGCGCTCATAGGCGCTGCGCAGATCGGCGCTGAGGCCGCTGGTGACGTCCAGCCGCAGATGCGGCTGCTCACGGCTGAATGCCGCCAGCAGGTCGACGGTGGGGACCGTAAAATCCTCCGGCATGCCCAGCCGCAGCACGCCGTCGCGCCAGAAGCCGGTCAAGGCGTCATGCGCCTCCTCGTTCAGGGCGATGATGCGCCGTGCATAGCTCAGCAGCCGCCCACCCTCCTCGGTCAGCTCGACCTGATGGGAGGAGCGTTCGAAGAGCGGCTTGCCCAGCATCTCCTCCAGACGCCTGACCTGCTGGCTGACGGTGGACTGCGACAGGGACACGCGGTCGGCGGCGCGGGTGAAGCTCTGGCTCTCGCAGACCGCGACGAAGCTGAGCAGCAGCTGCGGGTTGAACATCGGATAGCGATTCATGCGCCCGCCGCCAGCATTTCACGAGCCGATTTGCCTGATACTAGGCGGTGCGGGCGGTCATGGCCAAGGCGAAGCAAGCCTTCGCGGGCGAATATCCGCGCGTTGGCGTCGGACTCAGCAGCCGCTGAATCCCGTCCTTGAGCTGCGCGCGGCAATCTGCCCGGCACTGGCCTTCGCTCACTGCGCCTGTCGGCCAGACGGAGCGGCGTTGGCGCCTGGCGCCACTGAGGATCCCTCAGCGGTGATTCGGAAAGATCTCCGGGATCGAGAGACATCTGTCGGTAAGCCCCTGTTCCCGGGAATAGCGGGCCATGGCCTCGATCGCCGTGCGGTTGGGCTCGATCCCATAGGGCCAGTAATCCTTGCCCATGACCTCTTCGGTCTGGCGCAGCGCCGCCTCCTGCCAGGGCAGCATCGCCGTGTCATAGGCAAACTGATGCAGCTCGTTGGCGGCGAAGGCCTTGGCCTGCTCGAAGGCCACGGTCAGCGACGCAGCCAGGTCGGGATGGCGATCGGCGATGTCGGAACGGATGCCGATCAGATGCATCGGCGGGAACAGGCCGGTCTTTCGGAAATAGGCCCTCTCAGCCGCCGGAACATCCGGAAACAACCGCCGGATCGCCGGATGCCCGTCGGCGAAGGCCTTCGGCGCGCGCGGCGCGATGATGGCATCGAGCTTGCCCTCGAGCAGCCACTGCCAGAGCGTCTCGCCGGCGGGCAGCCGCGTCGTCTCGAACCGGGCGGGCAGGGTGACCGGCACCTTCTCCTCGCGACCGGGCGCATCGATGCCGCCGATGATCCAATGGACTGCTTCCGGCCGGACGCCATATTCGTCGGCGAGGAGGCCGCGCACCCAGACATTGGCCGTGAGCTGATATTCCGGGACGCCGACGCGCCGGCCGGCGAAATCCTCCGGCCGCTCGATCCCGGAATCGCTGCGGACATAGAGCGCGCTGTGGCGAAATTTGCGCGAAACGAACAGCGGCAGCCCCAGATAGCGACAGGTGCCGCGCGAGCGCAGCAGGAGGTAGGTCGAGAGCGACATCTCGGTTATGTCGAACTCGCCTCCAAGCATGCCGCGCAGGAAGACCTCCTCCGGCGGGAGCACCGACCAATTGAGCGTATAGCCCTTCGGCCGGAACATGCCCGCAATCAGCGGCCAGGTCCGGTCATAGGCGCCGCAGCCGACGGTGAGCCGCGTGTCCTCTCCCAGGGGCCCGTTCATCGGTCGGAATAGCCGGGGATGATCAGCGCATCGATGATGTAGCGACCGCCGGCCGCGACAACGGCAGCGCCCCGCTCCAGCTCGGCGAGCAGCTCGTCGACGCTACGGACCGAAACAGCCCCTTCGAAACCCTGCGCGCGCGCCAGCCCGATGATGTCGGGCGCCGGATCATCCAGCCGCTGGCCGATCCACTTGTTCTCGACCGGCCGGCCGCGCTGGCGTGCCATGCGCTCCTGATGGACCTCGTCGTTGAAATAGGACCGGTTATTGGCGACGACGAGCAGCATCGGCACGCGCTGATGCGCGGCTGTCCAGAGTGCGTTCACGCCCATCAGGTAATCGCCGTCGCCGATGACTCCAATCGTCATCCGGCCGCTGCCCTTCAGCGCAATCGCGGCGCCGATCGTGTGGCCAGGCCCTGTGCCGACGGCGCCGCCGCCATCCTTGCCGAGAAAATCCAGTGGCGTGCGGAACCGGCAGGCGCTGCGCGGCCAGCCGAAGGAGAGACGGGCGAACGTCACCTCCCGATCGCGCGCGAAGGCAGAGATCGTGAAGGCCATCTGTTCGGCGTTGAAGGGCGCGGTACGGTCCGGGCCCTCCGAGGCTATCTGCGTCCAGTGGCTGCCTTCGGACACCAGTGACGGCGCCGGTTGCCAATCCGTACCGGCAGCCTCCAGCAACTGGCTGACGAAGCGATCCGGATCGGCCGCGATCCTGACATCGCAGGCCGGCAATGCCTGATGGTCCATGCTCCAGCCATTGGCGACATGGCCGTCGAGCGAGCAGTGGACGATCGCGGTCGTCAGCGGCTCCTGCGTCTGCGAGGCACCGCAGCGGGCGCTGAGGAAGCCGGCCAGATCGTGCCAGTCGAGGCTGACGATGGCATCGGCCTCGCGCAGCAAGTGCTGCTCGGCGTCGTTCGGGCGCTCGCCGACCGGGGCCAGCGCATGAAGCCGGTGCTCGGTCGGAAAGCCTGATGCATTATGCGTGGTCGTCAAAACCGTCGCCCCCAGCCGCTCGGCCAATGCGATACGGCGTTGCCAATCGCCGGCATGGCGCGAGACCCGGCCGATCAGGAGCAGGGGCGCACGCGCATTGCGCAGGATGTCCAGGGTCCGAGCGATGTCCTCGGCGGGAGCCGCGGCCGGCCGCGGCGGCGCAAAGCGGCGGATATCGGGGACCCTTACCGCGCGGTCGAGCCGGCTTTCCTGCATCTCGGCGTCGAGGCAGACATAGACCGGGCCGGTCGGAGCGGTCCGCGCGATCTGGTCGGCGCGCAGCACGGATTCGACCGCGGCCTCGGCCGAGGCCGGCTGGTCGTCCCATTTGGTGTAATGCCGGACCAGCGCGCCCTGGTCGCGCGCAGTGTGGATCCAGTCGATCCAGGGCCGGCGGCGATGCGCGTCGACCGGGCCCGTCGCGCCGAGGATCAGCATCGGCCGGCGATCGCACCAGGCGTTGAAGATCGTCATCGTCGCATGCATCAGCCCGACATTGGAATGCAGGATGACGGCCATCGGCTCCTGCGCCACCCGCGAGAATCCGTCGGCGATCGCCACCGCGTGTTCCTCGTGCAGGCAGACGATCATCGCCGGGTCATGGTTGCCGAGGTGGTTCACCAGGCTGTCATGCAGGCCCCGGAAGCTCGCGCCTGGAACCAGTGCGACATATCTGTAGCCCAGCGCCCTGATCGTCTCGGCAACGACGTCGCTGCCCCATCTTTCGGTCGCCGGCGCCACGGCGCCCCCCTCGGTCTGCATGGTCATGTCCATCTGGCTGTCGCGCTTATTCGCTGAAGACCTCGTCGCGGCCCTTACGGATCGCCGGCAGGATGGCGACGGTGAGCATGGCGAACGCGATCAGGATGAGGATGGCGGCGATCGGCCGCTCGACGAAGGTCATGGGGTTGCCGCGCGAGATCATCAGTGCCTGACGGAGGTTTTCCTCCATCATGCGTCCGAGCACGAAGCCGAGGGTCAGCGGCGCCGGCTCGAAGCCGAACTTGGTGAGGCCGTAGCCGAACACGGCCAGCGCTCCCATGATCAGGATGTCGGCCGGCTCGTTGTTGATCGAGTAGACGCCGATGCAGCAGAAAATGACGATGCCGACGAACATCAGGCGATACGGCACTTTCAGCAGTTTCACCCAGAGCCCGACCGCCGGCAGATTGATGACCAGCAGCATCAGGTTGCCGACCCACATCGAGGCGATCAGCCCCCAGAACAGGTCGGGCATCTTGGTCATGATCTGCGGGCCGGGTACGATGCCGTGGATCGTCATTGCGCCGACCATCAGGGCCATCACCGCATTGGGCGGGATACCGAGCGTCAGCAGCGGAATGAAGGAGGTCTGAGCTCCGGCATTATTGGCCGATTCCGGCCCGGCGACGCCCTCGATCGCGCCGCGGCCGAAGCGGCGCGGATCGCGGGCCAGCTTCTTCTCGAGCGTGTAGGAGGCGTAGGGCGCGAGCACGGCGCCGTTGCCCGGCAGGATGCCGAGGATCGAGCCGAGCAGGGTTCCGCGCAGGATCGGCTTGGCCGAAGCGCGCAATTCCTCGGGGCCAGGCAGCAGCCGGCCGATATGGGTCTGGCGTACCTGCCGTGACTCGCCATGCTCGAGGCTGCGAAAAACCTCGGCGATGCCGAACAGCCCCATGCCGAGCAGGGCGATCTCGATACCGTCGGCGAGCCAGGTCGCTCCGAAGGTGAGGCGGAGCTGGCCGGTTGTCAGGTCTGGCCCGACAGTCGAGAGCAGCACGCCCACCAGGATCATCACCACGGCCTTGAGCACGGATCCGCGCGCCAGCAGGACTGCGAATGCGAGCCCCATCAGCATGAGCGCAAAGTACTCCGCTGGCCCGAAGATCAGCGCGATGCTGGCCAACGGCGCGGCGAGGGCGGCAATCACCAGTGTCGCAATCGTGCCGGCGACGAAGGAGCCTATCGCCGAGATCCCGAGCGCGATGCCCGCTCGGCCTTGGCGCGCCATCTCATGGCCGTCGATTGCGGTGACGACAGCGCTCGACTCGCCGGGGATATTGAGCAGGATCGAGGCGGTGGAGCCGCCATACTGGGCGCCGTAATAGATGCCGGCCAGCATGATCAGCGCGGCGGTAGGATCGAGCCCGAAGGTCAGCGGGAGCAGGATCGCGATGGTCGCGATCGGGCCGATGCCAGGCAGGACGCCGATCAGCGTCCCCAGCATGCAGCCGGCAAAGCAGAGCAGGATATTGGTCGGCGACAGCGCGATGCCGAGGCCGTGGCCGAGATTCTGCAGGAGTTCCATGCGCGCCTCAGAAGTTGATCGAGAACGACGGGAGCACCAGCATCGGGATCGGCTGGTTAAGCGCGAAGCGGAACAGAAGGGCACAGGCGACCGTCATCGCCAGCGCAAAGACAATGAGCTCGCGCGGCCTGACCTCACGCGAGCCGAAGCCGGCGACGAGCATGGCAAGAGGCGCCGCGACGATGAAGCCGGGCTCACGGATCGTCGCGGCGAAGAGCACGATTCCGGCCAGCACGAAGGCCGGCCCGCGCAGATGCCAGCGTTCGAGCGCGTCGCCATCCTCGATGAAACTCAGCACGACGAGGACAGCACCGCCGATGCCGATCGCTATCGCCGTCCAGCGCGGCACCATGGCCGGGCCGATGACGCGCAGCGTGCCTTGCGCGAGATTGCCCAGCATCAACACGACGACGGTCGCCGCTGCGATGAGGATCAGGCCGGAGACCAGATTCTGCGGAGAACGCACGGCGCGTTTCCACCGGGGGAGAGGCTCGGACTGGCTCATGGCAGTTTCGCCCTGGCTTGGGAGGCGGCGCGTTGCGGCCGGCTCGGCGTCATTCGACGGTCACGCCGACGGTGCGCACCATCTCGCCCCATTTGGCGACCTCAGCCTTCAGATAGGTCGCGACCTGGGGAGCCGAGCGGACATGGAGTTGGTAGCCCATGCCGAGGAGCTTCTCCCGCGTCTGCGGCTCGCTGACGATCTCGTTGATCGCGGCGTTGAGCTGCTCGACAATGGCCGGCGGCGTCTTGGCCGGGGCGAGCACGGCGACCCAGGATTCGGCGACGAAGGGGAATCCGGACTCGGTGTAGGTCGGAACATCGGGCATCGCCGCGACACGCGTCTCGCTCGCAACGGCCAGTCCCTTGAGCTTACCCTCCGCGACCTGCGGGATGATGCCGAAGGACGAAGCGACCATGTCGACCTGGTTGCCGAGTGCCGCCTGCACCGAGAGCGCGCCGCCGCGGAAGKGGATATGCGAGGCCGGCTGCATGGCGAGGCGTTTCAGGAAATACTCGGTCGCCAGATGCGAGCCCGAGCCGACACCGGCGCTGGCGAAGGTGATCTCCTCCTTCTTGGCCCAGGCGAGATAGTCCTTCAGATTGCCGGGCTTCGACGGATGCGTCGCGATCGTCTCCGGCGACGAAACCGCAAGGGCGACCGGGATGAGCTGATCGAGCGCGTAGTCGCGCTTCTTGTAGAGCGTCTCGTTGATGGCGATCGCCGTCGAGGTGACGAGCAGCGTCAGCCCGTCGGGCTTTGCATGCGCGACGATGGCGGCCGCCGTATTGCCACCGGCGCCGGCCTTGTTCTCGACCGTGACCGCCTTGCCCCATTTCTCGTTGAGCTTCTGGCCGACAATGCGTGCGAAGGTATCGACGAAGCCACCGGCGGCAAAGGCGACCGTCATGTTGATGCGGTCGGACGGGTAGGCCGGCGCCTGCGCCGAGGCGAGGCCGGCAGAAGCCGAAAGTGCGATACCGACTCCGACGAGGCGGGCGGTGGCGCCAGTGAGACTACGCATGTTTATCCCTCCGTTTATGTATTTTTATGACCCGCGAGCAGTCACGCAGTCTTTCCGATCGCTCCTGTCAGCTTCTTGCCGGCCGCTTCAGGTTGACGTGGATGTGCTTTTCTTGGGTGTAGCTGAGCAATTCTTCGAGGCATTCCTCGCGGCCCAACCCGGATTGCTTGTAGCCCCCGAAGGGTGTGCCGAGGAAATGCCGCGAAACCTCGTTGATCCAGACAAAGCCGGCCTCGACCTCGCCGGCGAGACGGTGCGCGTTGCGGACGTCATTGGTCCAGATCGAGCAGGTCAGCCCGTATTCGACGCTGTTGACGGTCTCGAGCATGCTTGCCTCGTCCGACCAGCGGAAGACCGCAAGAACCGGTCCGAAGACCTCCTCGCGCGCCAGCCGCATCGCAGGCGTCACCTCGGTAAACACGGTGGGCTCGACGAAATTGCCGTTGGCGAGCGCCGGATCGAGCGGGCGGCCGCCACCACAAAGCAGGCTCGCGCCCTCCGCCTTGGTGTCCGCGATGAAGCCCATCACCTTGTCCAGCTGGGCACGGCTGATGATGGCGCCCATCGTGGTCGCCGGATCGGTCGGATCGCCGGGGCGGAATTGCTTCACACGCTCGGCGATACGCGCCACGACCGCGTCGTGGATTGCCTCGTGGATGAAGGCCCGGCTGGTCGAGCCGCAGGACTGGCCGCACCAGATGAAGTTCATGCCGGCGACCACGGCGGCCGCGACCTCGTGGGGATCGGCATCGGCAAGCGCGATCAGCGCATTCTTGCCGCCGAGTTCGAGCAGGACCGGCTTGATGGTATCGGCACCGGCCTTCATGACGGCGCGCCCGGCCTGGACGCTGCCGATGAGCGAGATCATCGCGACGCCTGGATGGGCGGCAAGCGCCGCTCCGGCCTCGCGACCGCCTGGGAGTACGTTGAAGACGCCGGGAGGCAGCACCCCGTCGATCAGCTCGGCAAAGCGCAGCGCGCTCAGCGGCGCCTGGTCCGGCGGCTTGACGATGACGGTGTTGCCAGCCGCGAGCGGCGCAGCCGACTTGGCGGCGCAGAACATGAACGGGTGGTTGAACGGGATGATGCGGCCGATGACGCCGCGCGGCTCGCGCACCGAGAAATTGACCGAGTCGCGGCCGAGCGGCACCGATTGGCCCTTCATCTCGGTGACGAGGCCGGCGAAGAAATCAAGCTGAGAGGCGGCGTTGGCAACGTCCCCGAGCATCTCGTGGACCGGATTGCCGCCGTCGATTGCGTCGATGAGCGCGAGTTCCCGCGCGTTGTCGCGGACGATCTGGGCGATTCGCCTGAGGATCTTGGCGCGCTCGGCCGGGGCGACGTTCCGCCAGCCGCGATAGGCGGCGCCAGCGGCCCGGACCGCGGCATCGACATCACTGCTTCCAGCCTGCGCGACGAAGCCGAGCGACGCGCCCGTCGCCGGGCTGGTCAGTTCGAGACCGCCGGTCTCGGCCGCCTCGCGCCAGCTGCCGTTGATGTAGAGGTTCCGGTTCCGCGGCAAGACATCGGGCGATGCGCTTGCAGTTGCTGGCGCGATCGGGTCGCGCATGTCCTGGTCCATCGTCTGTCTCCCCTTCCGGCGAGGCCGGTCGCGCCGGCTTGCTGCGCCGGCGCATTTTCTTGCTTGCTTATTGGGTATCGGCTTCGCCCGGAGCGGTCTTCGCGGTGTTTCGGGCTTCAGCTATAACTTTCGCGACTATGAGGGCTCCGGCTTCTGCCCGGAGAGTGCGGCGCGTACGGCATCGAGCATCGCGAAACCGTCTTCGGGCTCGGCCTGCAACGGCAGGCGCCCGAGTCGTTCCTGCTGGAGGACGACGCCCTCTGTGACGGCCGGGTCGATGCCAAGCTCGCGAAGCGTCAGCGCGACCTCGCGCATTTCGGCGGCACGCCGGACGCCATGCTGCAGCATACGGCTGACATTGTAGGGAACGACTTTTGGCCAATCGAGGCCAGGATAGCTGCGCCCGAGGGAGTCGAGGATCACCGGGTCGATTCCGGCGACACGCGCCGCCATGAAACACTCATAGGTCAACGCCTCCAGCCCCTTGACCATGACGCTGCGGATCATCTTGATGATCGTTGCCGAGCCGATCTGCGGACCCGCCGGCCCGAGTTCCATGCCGAAGCCACCGAAGATCGCGATGAAGCGCTCGGCCGCCTCGCCGGCGACCAGGCAAGGTGTGGCGTGGCGCTTGGGGTGAACCGGCGCCATGATCGCGAGATCGAGATAGGCACCAGGCGAAGCAAAGGCTGCGGCCGCCTCGCGCTTGCGGCCGGGCGAGACCGAATTGACGTCGACGAAGACCTGGCCGGATACAAGATGCGGCGCAACCTGGCGGGCGGCGTCGAGACTGTCGGCTGCGGTGACGGCCGAGAATACGAAATCGGCACCGGCCAGCGCGGCCTCGAGGCTGTCGGCGAGGCGGACGCCCAGGTGCTCTGCCGGCTTGCGGACGCGCTCCTGCGTACCCGCGGTGTCGAAGGCGGCGATCTCGACGATGCCGGCTTCGAGCAGGCCGCCGGCGAAGGCCTGACCGGCCTCGCCGAAGCCGATGAAGCAGAGTCGCGGCGGGTTGGTGCGCGGAGAAACGGTTTGCGGCATGATGCCCTCCGCGATCAGAGAATCTGGCAGATATCGTCGAAGTCGAACCGCGCGGCGCGCGGCCTGACGCTCGCCGGGTCGCCATGACCGATATTGATCAGGAAATTGGACCTGACCTCACCGCCTGGGAAGAATTCGGCGTCCACGACATCATGCAGGACTCCGGACATCGGGCCGCAATCGAGCCCCAGCGCACGCGCCGCCATCAGCAGGTAGGCGCCCTGCAGGGTCGCGTTGCGAAAGGCCGCCCGGGCAGCAAGGTCGGGATCCGCGAGATAGCCCGCGCGCTTGTCGACCGCATGCGGCGCCAGGCGCTCCAGATGATCGAAGAAGCGGCTGTCGATGCCGAGGATCGCGGTCACCGGCGCCGCCATGGTCTTGTCTACATTGCCGGGTTTCAGCCCGGGCCGCAGCCGCTCCTTGGCCTCTTGCGAGACGACGAAGACGATGCGCTGGGGGCTGATATTGCTGCTCGTCGGCGGCATCCGCGCGAGTTCGTAGAGCTCGCGCAGCTGCGCGTCGCTCACCGCCTTCGGCAGCCAACCGTAATAGGTTCGTGCCTCGCGGAAGAGAATGTCCAGGCAATGCTCGGATACGCATTGTCTTGTCGTCTGTTGAAGCATGAGCTGCGAACCTGCGGATGAGACGCCGGAACGCTATCCGCAGGATGCCCGTCGCGTCTTCATGTGCTGGTTCACAAGAGCTATAAGTGCCGGGAATATCACATGCCGGTGAGCGTATCCGGCGAGGCGCCGTCCTCGTCGAGGAGGCCGGTCGCCCGCAATTCGCGCAGATGGTCTCGCAGCGCCGCCAGCAGGGCCCCGACGCTCGGCGACCGTCGACGATGGCGCAATGTGATGATTCCGGCCGGCCGGCTGCCTGAGACCATGGGAACGGGCAATATCCTGACGGCACCGCGGCCGAGATCGCCGGCGAGCATCAACCGCGGAAGGATGGTGACATAGTCGTTCGACAGAACGAGCTCGCGGATGAAGGAAATCGAAGTCGAACGCAGCGGCGCGGCCAGCATCTCCAATCCGGAATAGGCGATCACCGCATCGATCTCCTGACCGAGGCGCTGTTCCAGCGAAGGCAGTACGAGGCCGAACTTCCCGAGCTCCGCTCCCGCGCTGCCGGGGCGGTCGAGCAAGGGATGACCGGCCCGTGCCAGGACCGAGATCGGCTCGTGATAGATCGTCTCGCGGTGAACATCATGGGCGGTTTCGAGCTCGTAGAGCCGCCCGACGATCAGATCGAGCTTGCCGCTCTCCAGCTGCGGCATCAGCTCCGCCGTGCGCCCCTGCACCAGCCTGATGTTCAACTCGGGATTGGAGGCGCGCAGCCGGCCGAGCGTCGGCGGCAGCACGCTCGTCGCCGCAGTCGGCAGGGCGCCGATGACGAGCGTGCCGGCCTGCCCCTGCTCGATCAGCCCGATATCGTCCGTGAGTCGCTCGACCAGCGACAGCATGGCCCGGCCACGCTCGACAACGGCACGGCCGAAGGGATTGATCATCACGCCGCGGGCCATCCGGTCGAAGATGGGATGGCCGACGATCAGCTCGACATCCTGCACCGCCTTCGACACTGCGGGCTGCGTGATGCTGAGCGCGTGGGCCGCGGCCAGGAAACTGCCCTGCTCGGCCACGGCAATGGCGATCTCGATCTGCCGCAGCTTCAGGCGCGCATTGATCTGCGATCGCATGGCCTGCCTCTCCCCATTGCAGGCAAGCCCTTTGCCCTACTGAGGGGGCAATGACAAATTGGGGGAATCAATGATCTCACCGACGCATACCAGCGAATCGATGGTTCTTCGGAGAGTCGGGCCTTCGGGCTGAGATTGCCGGCATGGTCGGGCGACCGCGAAGCTGATTCTCAGGAACGATCTGTTCGGCGGCCTCTGAGAAAGCCTGAGGGCCGAGCGCGGCGGCCGGCGATCAAGGCCGCAGATGCGACCCGTCCACTCTCGGTGAGTTCGTGATCCGGATCGGAAAATTTGGTGGAGCCAGGCGGAATCGAACCGCCGACCTCTTGAATGCCATTCAAGCGCTCTCCCAACTGAGCTATGGCCCCACGCTGGCCGATTGATTTGGGGGTCAACCGGCAAATTCCCGGACACCGCAGGAGTGGCTTCAACTTCGAAGCCCGGCGATGTCCGCGTCGTCACTGTCGCGACGGAGGGCTCTATAGGCGGGCTCGGCAGAAGACACAAGCACCTATATCGCAGAAATATTTTTTGTCCTCAGACGTCCTCGTCACCCTCGATGTCGCCATCGATCAGATCGGAGACGTCATCGTCGCCTTCCTCGTCCTCTTCCAGGAACGTGTCGTCTTCCTCGGCAGCGATGTCGTCCTCGACCTCGATGTCGTCCTCGCTGGTGACAACCGCGTCCTTCTCGCTCGTTTCGGCATCGGCCTCATCGAGAGAGACAAGCTCGACCGCGCCGTCAGCGGCCTCGGTCTCGTCCTCGTCATCCGCTTCCTTGGCGACAACCGCCGCCGCTTTGGCCTGCGGCTCGAACATCGAACGCGGGAAAGCCTGCCCCGTATAGGGCGAGACGATCGGGTCCTTGTTCAGGTCGTAGAATTTGCGTCCCGTGGTCGGGCAAACGCGCTTGGTACCAAGTTCCGGTTTCGCCACTGCGTCGGACCTTCATTCATTCATGTTTTGAAAAGCAGGCGCGTCCGTTAGTCGTGCCGGCCGGCCCTGTCAAATGCTGATTTGATTCGCGTCTCGCGCGTGGCGCGCGACGGGTGGCCATGCTAGGCAGCCAGCGTCCAAGATCAAGCAGCCAGAGACGATCGACGTGGCCCACGCGCAGCACCCAACTCCCGTCACCGCCCGGGCCTCCGGCCCGCTCTCCGGCCGTGTCCGGGTTCCCGGCGACAAGTCGATCTCGCATCGCGCGATGATCTTCGGCTTGCTCGCCATCGGCGAGACCAAGGTCACCGGCCTGCTCGAAGGCGAGGACGTGCTGCGCACAGCCGACGCGGCCCGCGCGCTGGGCGCCATCGTGCATCATGACGGACCCGGCGCCTGGCGCGTCCAGGGCGTCGGCGTTGGCGGATTGAGGGAGCCGGCCGGCCTGCTCGATTTCGGCAATGCCGGCACCGGCTCGCGCCTGATGATGGGCGTTTGCGGCGCGCACCCGATCACCACCACCTTCGATGGCGACGCCTCGCTCAGGAAACGGCCGATGCGGCGTATCCTCGATCCGCTCGAACTGATGGGCGCCACCATCCTGTCGCAGGAAGAGGGCGGGCGCGTGCCGTTGACGATCCGCGGGCCGAAGGAGGCGCTGCCGATCACCTATCGCACACCGGTCGCCTCGGCGCAGATCAAGTCGGCCGTTCTGCTCGCCGGCCTCGCCGCCCCGGGCGAGACCACGGTGATCGAGACCGAAGCGACGCGCGACCATACCGAGAAGATGCTAGCGCATTTCGGCGCCGAGGTGCGGGTGACCCCCGAGGGGGCCCATGGCCGGCGGATCGTGCTGACGGGCCAGCCCGAATTGCAGGCAGCGCCGATCGTGGTGCCTGCCGACCCCTCCTCCGCCGCCTTCCCGCTGGTCGCCGCGCTGATCGTGCCGGGCTCCGACATCCTGATCGAGAGCGTGATGACCAATCCGCTCCGCAGCGGGCTGCTGACCACGCTGCGCGAGATGGGGGCCGACATCACGGTCGAGAGCGAGGCCAATGAAGGCGGCGAGACGGTCGCGACGCTGCGCGTCCGCTCCGGCGCCCTCACGGGCGTCGAGGTGCCGCCGGAGCGCGCGCCATCGATGATCGACGAGTATCCGGTCCTCGCGGTCGCCGCGTCCTTTGCCAGCGGCACGACCCGGATGCGGGGGCTTCAGGAGCTGCGCGTCAAGGAATCAGACCGGCTCGCCGCTGTCGAGGCCGGGCTGAAGGCCGCGGGCGTGACCTGCCGGATCGAAGGCGACGACCTCGTCGTCGAGGGCGGAAACGGCAAGGTCACGGGGGGCGGCACGGCCGCAACCCATCTCGATCACCGCATCGCCATGAGCTTCCTCGTCATGGGGCTGGCGACGCAGAAACCGATGCAGGTCGATGACGGAGCGATGATCGCGACCAGTTTCCCGACCTTCATCAGCCTGATGAACGGGCTGGGCGCTGAGATCGCATGAGCCCTGCCGCGATGCGTAAGCGCCTGGTCATCGCCGTGGATGGTCCTGCCGCCTCGGGCAAGGGTACGCTGGCGCGGCGGCTCGCGGCCCATTACGGCCTGCCCTATCTCGATACCGGCCTGCTCTATCGCATGGTGGCCCGCGCGATGCGGGACGTGGGCAAGGATATCCACGATGCCGAGGCCGCCGCAGCGATCGTCTCGACATTCGATGAAAAGGCCTTCGCCGAGGACAGCCTGCGTGGGCGCGAGATCGGCGAGGCCGCATCGGTCGTTGCTGCGATGCCGGCGGTCCGCAAGGGGCTGATCGACCGTCAGCGCCGCTTCGCCGGGCAGCCGGGCGGGGCCGTTCTCGACGGGCGCGATATCGGCACGGTGATCTGCCCCGAGGCTCCGGCCAAGCTCTTCGTCACCGCGACGCCGGAGGTGCGGGCGGCCCGGCGCCACAAGGAATTGGCCGGACGCGGCGAGCTTGCCTCCTTCGAGGGCATTCTGGCCGATATCAGGCGTCGCGATGCCCGCGATTCCGGCCGCAGCGATGCCCCGCTGAAGGCAGCTGAGGACGCGGATATCCTCGACACCTCGGCGCTCACGGTCGAGGAGGCGGTCGCGGCCGCGATCGCCATCGTGGATGCCCGCCGCGCGGGCTGAGCCTGCCGATAAATCATTCTTGGCGAGAGCCGAAACGAGGTGCACACTTCCGCCGCGCCCTGATGGCGGAGGTGGCGATGCGGCATGTGCTGTTCGGTCTCTTGAGTCTTGCGGCGGCCGGCTTCTGGACGGGCACGGCGCCGAATGCGCAGCCGGCGGCCGCCCCGCCCGACGAGGTCGATCTCGCCCTCGTGCTGGCGGTCGACATTTCCTACTCGATGGATCTCGACGAGCTCGCGCTGCAGCGCGGCGGCTATATCGAGGCCTTTCGCTCGAAACAGCTGCACGACGCCATCGCCAAAGGCGCGCTCGGCAAGATCGCCGTGACCTATTTCGAATGGGCCGGCGGCAATTTCCAGCATATCGTCAAGCCCTGGACGGTCATCGACACGCCACAATCGGCCATCGCCTTTGCCGAGGAGCTGGGCGAGGCCCAGACACGGCGCGGCCGGCGGACGTCGATTTCGGGCGCGATCGATCTCGGCATGCAGTTGCTCGAGCAGGCCAATGTCACCGCGATGCGGCGTGTGATCGACATCTCGGGCGACGGCGCCAACAATGACGGGCGCCCCGTTACCGCGGCGCGCGACGATGCCCGCGACAAGGGCATCAGCATCAACGGCCTGCCGGTGATGCTGAAACAGGCGAGCTATTTCGATATCGACAATCTCGACGTCTATTACGAAGACTGCGTCGTCACCGGCGTCGGCGCCTTCGTGATCCCGATCCGCGAACGTCACCAGTTCGTCGATGCGACCCGGACCAAGCTGGTGCGCGAGATTGCCGACGCCCCGGCTGCCGAGGCCACCATCCAGAAGGCGCAGGCCAAGGAGCCGCGCGTGTCCTGCCTCTCGGGCGAGAGGCAGTGGCGCGACCGGATGGGGAATTGAGGCGGCCTCAGGTGCCGCGCGGCTTCGCTCGCGTCGTCGGCAGCGCTGCGGCTGGATCGTCCGGCCAGAGATGGCGGGGATAGCGGCCCTTCATGTCGGCCTTCACCGCGGCCCAGGAGCCGCGCCAGAAACCCGGCAGGTCGCGGGTCACCTGGATCGGTCGATGCGCCGGCGACAGCAGCTCCAGGACGAGCGGCACGCGGCCGGCCGCGAGCGAGGGGTGCTGGGCAAGCCCGTAAAGCTCCTGCACGCGCACCGAGATCGTCGGCCCTGCCTCGGCCGCATAATCCACGGCGAGATGGGAACCGGTCGGTGCAGCGAAATGCGTCGGCGCCTCGGCATCGAGCCGGCGTTTCAGATCCCAGGGCAGCAGGCTGGCCAGCGCCGCATCGAGGTCGGCCGGCGCAATCGCGGCGAGCGAGGTTCGCCCCTCGATATGGGGCGCAAGCCAGAGTTCCGGCTCGGCTGCGAGCCCGGCATCGGACAGGTCGGGCCAGGGATTTTCGCCTTCTGTGCCGATTGCGGCCTGACGCAGGAAGGCGGTCCGCTCCCGCAATTGCTGCTGTGCCTTCGTCCATGGCAGCAACCCAATGCCCAACGTCGCCACACCAATCGCCAGGATCGCAGCGTTCTCCGACGTTGCCTCGACTGCAAGCGGGCGCTCCGACAGGCTGATGGCGCCATAGCGCCTGACCGCACGCGCACGCAGAGCGCGGGCATTGCGGTCGAAGATCGTTTCCGTCCGCTCCTCCAGGCCGAAGGACGCGAGGCCTTCGGCGGCCTGACGCAGGACTTCGTCTTCACCGATTGCGGCACCCCCGAGGATTCGGGCCTGCTGCGCCATGCCCGTCATGTCGGCCACGACGATCCAGGGCTCGCGGGCGAGGCGCTGCGTCGGCTCCAGCGCCGCACCGCGGCCATTGGCCAGGAGATACTGGCCCGAGCCCGCTGCGCGTAGCCTGGCGATTCGATCGGGATAGGCGAGCGCGAGCAGGAAGCCGATGGAGCCCGTCGCGTCGCACCCGGGCGGGCTCGCCTTCTCCGCCAACCGGGCCCAGCCCTCCGCGAGGCGGCGCATATCGGCGGCACGACCACCGCGCTCCCGCCCGAAGCGCTCGGCCCGCTCGGCGAGATCCGTCGCATCCCCGCCGAGCCCCCGCTCGACCAGCAGCGCCGCCAGTTCCGCCGCCGCCCTGGCCTGACCGAAGCGCGCGGCAACGACGACCATGCGCGCGAGGCGCGGCGGCAGCGGCAATGCCTGCAAGGCCCGGCCATCGGCGGTGATGCGGCCGTCATCGGCGAGTGCGCCAAGATTGAGCAGCAGCGCCCGCGCCTCCTTCAGGGCAGGCGCCGGCGGCTGGTCGAGAAAGGCGAGCGATGTCGGATCGGCGACGCCCCAGGCGGCGCAATCAAGCAGCAGCGGCGCGAGATCCGCAGAGAGGATTTCAGGCCGGGCGAAGGCTTCCAGGGCGCCAGTACCAGCCTCCTCCCAGAGGCGGTAGCACACGCCCGGTTCGGTGCGGCCGGCGCGGCCGCGGCGCTGGTCGGCCGCAGCGCGGCTGACCCGGCGGGTCTCGAGCCGGGTCACGCCGATATCGGGCTCGTAGACGGGGACGCGCGCGAGGCCCGAATCGACCACCACGCGCACCCCCTCGATGGTGAGCGAGGTCTCGGCGATCGAGGTCGCCAGCACGATCTTGCGACGTCCGGCCGGCGCCGGCAGCACGGCGCGATCCTGCTCGGCCTGATCGAGCGCGCCATAGAGCGGCGCGATCTCGACCGCGGGATCGCGCACCCGTTCGCGCAGCCGCTCCTCGACCCGCCTGATCTCGCCCTGTCCTGGCAGGAAGACGAGGAGCGAACCCGATTGCTCGTTCAGGGCCTGCTGCACGGCCTCGGTGACCTGGTCCTCGATCCGCTTCAGCGGATCCCGGCCGCGATAGCGCGTCTCGACGCGATAAGCCCGGCCCTGCGATTCGATGACCGGCGCGCCGAGCAGCTTTGCGACCCGCGCGCCATCCAGGGTGGCCGACATCACCAGGATGCGCAGGTCCTCGCGCAATCCGCCTTGCGCGTCGAGCGCCAGGGCGAGACCGAAATCGGCATCGAGGGAGCGTTCGTGGAATTCGTCAAAGAGCACGGCGGCGATGCCGTCGAGCGCCGGATCGTCGAGGATCATCCGGGCGAAGACCCCCTCGGTGACGACCTCGATCCGCGTCTTCGGCCCGATCTTCGATCCGAGCCGGACACGCAGGCCAACCGTGTCGCCAACGCGCTCCCCCAGCGTCTGCGCCATGCGGCCGGCAGCACCGCGAGCCGCGAGCCGGCGCGGTTCGAGGATGATCAGCTTGCCGCCGGCCGCCCAGGGCTCGTCGAGCAGGGCGAGCGGGACACGCGTGGTCTTGCCGGCGCCGGGAGGAGCGACCAGCACCACATTCGGGCCGGCACGGAGCGCCGCGGCGAGATCGCCCAGGACGGCATCGATCGGAAGCGGGGTATCGAAATCGCGCATGGCGCGATGTGACGCAGCCGGCGCGCGGACGCAAGCGATGGCGGACTCAGGCTGCCTGCCGAAGCCCGACCTCGAAGGGGCTGACCGTGATCGCGCCTGATTTCACCGACACCATCGAATTGCATCCGAGCGCCTGCCAGCAGTCGCGCGCGGCATCGACCGGCTCGGACGCGACGACGATGCTGTCGCTGCGGTTGCAGATATAGAGCGTCGGCGGCCGCGTATCGGAAGACCAGCGCACGGCGTGGATCGTCTCGCCATCGGCGAGCGCGGCGGCGCAGCGCAAGGGCTCGCGAATGCCGGCCGCCTGCATCAGGGCCAGCGCCTCGCCCAAGGTCCAGGCCAACGCCTCGCCGGGCGAATAGCCGTCCGCCATGCGGGCGAGCGCCAGCAGGAAGATCGCCTCCGAATCCGTCGTGCCGACACGGGCGGCATAGAGTGAATCGGGAATCAGGCTCTCGAGCTTGCGGCGGATCAGGGCGTAGCCGCCGATCTGGCCGTTATGCATGAAGAGATGCCGGCCATGGACGAAGGGATGGCAATTGGCCCGTGTCGTCGCCGTACCGGTCGCAGCGCGCACATGGGCGAAGAAGAGATGCGAGCGCACCTGACGGGCGATCGAGAGCAGGTTCTCGTCGGACCAGGCCGGACGGACCTCGCGATACTGCCCGGGCTCCGGCTTCTCGCCATACCAACCGACGCCAAACCCGTCGCCATTCGTGCCGGTCTTGCTCTCCTCGGCATGGAGCGACTGGTGAATCAGCGAATGGCAGGGCGAGGCGACGAAATCCTCAAGAAAGACCGGAACGCCAGAATAGGCGAGGAAACGGCACATGGTCGGTCCCGAATCAGGCTGCGGGCGGGACGCCGCATTGAGGAGATTATTCCACGAGAATGAACCGTGACATAACAAATCTTCCCCGCACCCTACTCGCTGCAGGAGAAATCCAGCTTCGCTTCCTTGCGGCTCCGACCGACCTTCACCTCGATCTCGAGCGGAGAGCAGGTGGCGCTGTCGAGCAGGAAGGCCTTGTGGATGCGCCCCTCTTCGCCGAAGACGAATCCGCCATAGACGCGCCTGAGCAGGATCCTCTCGCCGGTCTTCGCCTTCTGCCTGACGGTGAGCGAGGCGAGGTCGGGCGCGATCTTGTCCGAGGATTTGGTGTTCTTCGCGCCGGTGAAGGAAAGCGTCACCAGCAGCGCATCGGCCGGCTCGCCGGCTTCGCCCTCGCCGATCACTGCATTGTGGAGCGCCTTCTTCGTCCCGACCAGATTCTCCGAGAGCCTGCCGGTGCGCTCGAGGAAGAGCTGGGCCTTGATCTCCTCGACCGCGACCTGGGCGAAGGCCGAAGCTGAAGACGCCGCCAGAAGGCCCAGGCCGAACAGTGCGGAGAAAGCCGGTTGCATCGTCGAGGCCCCATCTGAATCACGGCCTATCGGCAGGATTGCGCAGCTATGCCATTTCGCCGTGAGGTTGCTAGCCCTCCGATCAGGCTTTACGCGACAACACAACCGGGCGATGACGGAAACCGCTCGATATCGGGATTGGGGAGCGGGTCCTTGAAGTCAGTGATTTCGCTTGCGGGTGCAGCCTTGGCGCTGTGCCTGGTTCCCAGCCTCGCGTTCGCGGCGGGCGATATCGGCGGGGCGACGCTCGGTGCGGCCTGGGCTCTTCCCTTTGCCGGCATGCTGCTCTCGATCGCCCTCGGACCGATCCTGTTTCCGCATGTCTGGGAGCTCAATTACGGCAAGTTCGCAGCCTTCTGGGCAGCGCTCGTGCTGGTGCCTCTGGTCCTCTTCCGTGGCTTCGATCCGGCGCTCGGATCACTGCTTCACACCGCGCTGCTCGAATATATCCCCTTCATCATCCTGCTCTTCGCGCTCTTCACCATTGCCGGCGGCATCCTGATCACCGGGAATCTGCGCGGTACGCCAGCGACCAATACGGCTCTGCTGGCGATCGGGACCGCGATGGCGAGCGTGGTCGGCACGACGGGCGCCTCGATCATCATGATCCGGCCGCTGCTACGCGCCAATGACGACCGCCGCCACAACGTCCATGTCGTCGTGTTCTTCATCTTCCTGGTCTCGAATATCGGCGGCTCCCTGACACCGCTCGGAGATCCGCCACTCTTTCTCGGCTTCCTGCGCGGCGTCAGCTTCTTCTGGACGACCCAGCACCTCCTGCCGGAAACCAGCTTTGCGGTCGCTGTGCTGCTGGCACTGTTCTTCGCGCTCGACAGCTATTTCTTCAGCAAGGAAAAGGGGGCTCCAGCCCTCAAGGATCCGACGCCGGACCGTGCCATCAGGCTCTTCGGCAAGGTCAATATCGCCCTGCTCGGCGGCGTCATCCTCGCCATCCTGATGTCGGCGAACTGGAAGCCCGGCACTGTCTTCGACATCCATGGCGTTCATGTCGAGCTGCAGAATCTGGTGCGCGACGCGATCCTGCTCGGCCTCGCGGGTCTCTCGCTGGTACTGACGCCGAAGCCCGTGCGGGCCGGCAATGAATTCAGCTGGGGGCCCATCAAGGAGGTCGCCAAGCTCTTTGCCGGCATCTTCGTCTGCATCATCCCGGTGCTGGCGATGCTGCAGGCCGGCAAGGACGGGGCGTTCGCACCGCTCGTCGCGCTGGTGACGCATGCGGACGGAACGCCGAACAACGTCGCCTATTTCTGGCTGACCGGCATCCTCTCGTCCTTCCTCGACAATGCCCCGACCTATCTGGTCTTCTTCGAGCTTGCCGGCGGCGACGCGAAAGCCCTGATGACAACCGGCGCGCTGACGCTGACCGCAATCTCGGCCGGCGCGGTCTTCATGGGCGCCAACAGCTATATCGGCAACGCGCCGAACTTCATGGTCTACGCCATCGCCAAGGATCGGAAGGTCAATATGCCGAGCTTCTTCGGCTACATGCTGTGGTCGGGCACGATCCTGATCCCGCTCTTCCTGCTGCAGACGGTGATCTTCTTCAGGTAGCTGCAGGCCTGTCCGGCAGCTCGGCCCCGTGCCGGGCGGCCGCCGTCCCCGGTTCACGGACGGACGAGGCCGGGGGCGCTCCGGGCGCGTCCGCCCATGGCTGCGCGGCGCTAGGGCCGTCCCGTCGGCACGCCTTCGCGAATCCTCTGCGAAAACGCGGGATCGTCGAGGGACAGTGTGCGTGCCCGCTCGCTGATGCGCCCGCGTCGAATCAACTCGTCGAGCGGCATGTCGGAGCGGATCGCACCGATGCGGGCGAGGTAGCCCGGCAGGTAGCCGGAGAGCAGCACGCGCGGATCGAGCGGCAGCGAGAAGGTCCAGCCGGGGGCAACCGAACCGACGAGATGGTAGACCACCGTCGTGCAATTGGTCGTCAGCGTGTTGTACCAGCGCGGCTTCTTCGCCAGCCGGTTGATGTCGGCGGCATAGGCCAGCAGCACGTCGCGGGCCTGGGTCGGGGTCGCGGCGAGCCGGAACAGCCTCACATCCTCGCCACGCGCATGGGTGCGCAGGCCAACGATGTCGCGCTCGTCGGCGGCGACATAGGCCATCTCATAGGTCCGGAAGAAGCCGGCCAGCGACGACCATTCCTCGCTCTTCTCGCGCCGAACCTCGATCGAGAAGGTCAGCGGCAGGGAATCTGAGAAGGTAAAGCTGACGAGCAGATGCGCAATCGCTTCGCCGGACCAGTAGGACAGGAAGAGATCGGCGCCCTCGATCTTCGACAGGTCGAAGCTGCGCGTTTCCCAGTGCTGATCGTAGTCGGTTTCGGTGCGCCAGCGGAAATGACGCAAATTGCTGACGGTGATGCGGTCGCCCTCGCGCGCGATCTCCGGCAGGCGCGCAAGCTCGGGGATCCAGTCGCGATCATGGGATGGCAGCATGCTGTTCCACCAGCCGAGCAGGCCGAGGAACACGACCGCGAAGCCCAGCGGCAATCGCAGGGCGCCGGTCCAGATCCCGATCAGCCCGGCCAGCGCGGCGAAGCCGAAGCCGATGGCGCCCATGATGGCCAGCGCGCCGTTGAGGCGGAACAGCAGGAGGCCAACGCCCCAAAGACCCGCCCCGACGATGACGAGGGTGGTGAGAAGCTTCAGCAGAATCAAAAAGAGGCGGCTCATCGCCGCCTCTCGTAACACATCAATCCGATTCGGGCGTCACGCCGCGAGCGAACTGGTCGGCGCTGCCGCCTTCACGGCATCATCGACATGGCTCTCGAAGCGCTTGAAGTTCTCGCGGAACATGCCGACGAGCGTCTTGGCGGTCTCGGCGAACTCGGCCTTATCCTGCCAGGTCTTGACGGGATAGAGGATGTGCGGCTCGACGCCGGGCACCGAGGTCGGCACCGCGAAGCCGAAATAGGGATCGCGGCGGAAATCGGCACGGTTGAGCGAGCCGTCCAGCGCCGCCGACAGCAGGCGGCGGGTGACGCGGATCGGCATGCGCCGGCCAGTACCGTACTTGCCGCCGGTCCAGCCGGTGTTCACCAGCCAGCAATCGACATGGTGCTTGGCGATGAAGTCGCGCAGCAGATTGGCGTATTCCGACGGGTGACGCGGCAGGAAGGGCGAGCCGAAGCAGGTCGAGAACTCCGGCTCGACGCCGACAAGGCCGCGCTCCGTGCCGGCGACCTTGGCGGTGTAGCCGGAGAGGAAATGGTACATCGCCTCGGCCGGGGTCAGCTTGGCAATCGGCGGCATCACGCCGAACGCGTCGGCCGTCAGCATCACGATGTTCTTGGGCGTGCCGGCACGGCCGGTGCGCGACGCATTCGGGATGAAATCGAGCGGATAGGCCGAGCGGGTGTTCTCGGTCTTGCTCTGGTCGTCGAAATCCACGACGCGGCTGATCGGGTCGAGTACGACATTTTCGAGCACGGTGCCGAAACGCTGCGAAGCAGCATAGATCTGCGGCTCGGCCTCGGCCGAGAGCTTGATCGTCTTGGCGTAGCAGCCACCCTCGAAATTGAAGATGCCGTCCTTCGACCAGCCATGCTCGTCATCGCCGATGAGCGTGCGGTCAGGGTCTGCCGACAGCGTGGTCTTGCCGGTGCCGGAGAGCCCGAAGAAGATCGCCGGGTCTTCATTGCGGCCGACATTCGCCGAGCAATGCATCGGCACGACACCCTTGGTGGGCAGGATGTAGTTCAGATAGGTGAAGACCGATTTCTTCATCTCGCCGGCATAGGCGGAGCCGCCGATCAGCACGATCTTGCGGGTGAAATCGATGGCGACGACGGTCTCGCTGCGGCAGCCATGGCGCTTGGGATCGGCCTTGAAGCTCGGGAGATCGACAATCGTCATTTCCGGCACATAGGTCGGAATCTCTTCCGGAGCCGGGCGGATCAGCAAGTTGCGGATGAAGAGCGAGTGCCAGGCGAACTCCGTGAAGACGCGAGCCTTGACGCGATGCACCGGGTCGGCGCCGCCATAGAGATCCTGGGCGAAGAGTTCCTTGCCTTCGGCATGGCTGATGAAATCAGCGAGCAAGGTCTCGAACTGCGCCGGCGTGATCGCGCCGTTGTTCTCCCACCAGACGGTTCCTTCCGTCAGCGCATCCTTGACGACGAACTTGTCCTTCGGAGACCGGCCGGTATGGCTGCCGGTATCGGCGCAGAGCGCACCGCCATGGGCGATCTCGGACTCGCCGCGCCGCAGCGACTCCTCGTAAAGGCGCGCCGCTTCGAAGTTCCAGCGCACCGCCTTGAGCTTGCGGAAGCCGAATGTGTCGGCGCCGCAGGCGGTGTTGAAGTGACCGATGGTCTCCACAGGCATTCTCCCAAACGGCGCCCTTCGACGCCTTGTTTCGACATGGCGGACTGTGCTTCCGCCACCGTGGGCGAGATCAAGTGCGGCGCTCTTTAAGCGCATGGCGGCGCCGGCTCAAGTCACCGACGAAACTTGAGCAGGCACAAGCTTCCCTAAATCGATTGAATAATCCGAGCCCTCCAGCACAGCGTCATCAGGCCGCAGCTCGGGCCTTCTGGGCCAGCGCCACCAGCGCGGCACGCAACGCCCCCGGGCTGGTGACACGCTCGGGAAAGACAAGGCGCGCCGCAGCATCGCCGCAGACAAGATCAAGCCCTTCGGGGTCGAGTCCCGTCGCCCGCCAGCGCCCCTCCGCCTCACCCAGCAGCCGCGTCGCATACAGCGCGAGCGCGTCCGCATGGTCCTCGTTCATATGTGCGACGGCGCCGTCCTCGGCCTCGATCAGCGCATCGCACCCCGTCAGGTCGAGCAGGACGTCACCTGTCGCGATCTCGGCTGCGCGGGCAAACCCGCCATTGGGATGGAGCCCGGAGACCTCGAGCCGGAAGAGCGAAAAATCGGGGAAATCAATGTAGAGCTTCGACTTGGGGTGACGCGCCAGGAACCGGCGCCGCGCCCGCGGATCGTCGGTGCGCAGGGCACGCCCGGCCACGCTGACGCGCTTCGAGTTGGCCATGGGGTCGCCCTTCCCCAACGCAAAGCACAGGATCGAGCAGCGCGGATCGGCATCGAGATTGCGCGTATGCAATGCGAGCTTCGAGAGCAGAAGAAGCGGCGTTCCATCGACATCGGTCGCGACATTCACGAGAGTCGACAACGGAAATCCGCTTGCCGGGTCAAGGGTCGCCAGCGGCGCCGTGCGAGCAATGCGCAGCAGCTCGCGCGCCATCGCGACCGCATCGAAGGAATCCGGCGCCGTGCCCCCGAGTTCGACGCCGCGCGGCGTGATCGCCTGTCCCTGAACCTCAGACATCGCACGCTCCTCACCCTCAAAAATCGGCCTTGGCGAGCCGCGCCAGCCGAAGCCGCCGACAGCCGCTCCGGACCCTTTCGGCATAACAACGCGTTAGGCTGTAGCGAAACCGTCACGGCACCGCTAGATTGCAGCCACGGTTTGGCCGCTCTCTCGCGAGAGTGGACCCGTCATTGCAACGCGGCCCAGAGACGTAAAGCCCATGCCAACCATTGCGCTGGTCGATGACGACCGCAACATCCTGACCTCGGTCTCCATCGCCCTCGAGGCCGAAGGATACCGGATCATGACCTATACGGACGGGGCATCGGCGCTTGATGGGCTGAAGCAGAACCCGCCGGATCTGGCGATCTTCGATATCAAGATGCCACGCATGGACGGGATGGAGCTGCTTCGGCGGCTCAGGCAGAAATCCGACCTGCCGGTGATCTTCCTGACGTCGAAGGACGAGGAGATCGACGAGCTCTTTGGCCTGAAGATGGGCGCGGATGACTTCATCCGGAAGCCGTTCTCGCAGCGACTGCTGGTCGAGCGCGTCAAGGCGATCCTGCGCCGCGCAGGCGCCAAGGATGTCAGCGCGCCAGCGCGGCCGGAAGACGCCAAGGCCCTGGAGCGCGGCCAGTTGCGCATGGACCCGGAGCGTCATACCTGCACCTGGAAGGGCGAGCCGGTCACGCTGACCGTCACCGAATTCCTGATCCTGCAGTCGCTGGCACAGCGTCCCGGCGTGGTGAAAAGCCGCAACGCCCTAATGGACGCCGCCTATGACGACGAGGTCTATGTCGACGACCGCACCATCGACAGCCATATCAAGCGGCTGCGCAAGAAGTTCAATCAGGTCGATGCCGAGTTCGACATGATCGAGACGCTGTACGGTGTCGGTTACCGCTTCAAGGAGATGTGAGAATCGCGATCGATGCCTTGACCTGCTCCGAGGGACACTTAACGGCCTTCGTGGAATTGGAACGCATCACGCATGGCGACGATTGAACAGGACAGACCCCGCGCCGAAGGCCGCCGCAGCCGTCCGGCGCTGCGGCGGCGCGTAGCGCTTGCGGGACGGCATGCCTGGCGCGCCATCTCGTCGCGCGCGGCCTCCAGCCTGACGCGTCGCATCGTCGTCCTCAATCTCGCCGGGCTCGTGGCACTGCTGCTCGGCTTTCTCTACCTCAATCAGTTCCGCGAAGGATTGATCGAGTCCCGGGTGCAAAGCCTGCTGACGCAGGGCGAGATCATTGCCGCGTCGATCGCGGCCTCCGCGACGGTCGAGACCGACACGATCACCATCGACGCCGATAAGTTGCTGCAGCTGCAAGCAGGTGAGAGCGCCGGCATTGCCGACGATCCGCTCGATTTCTCGATCAATCCCGAGAAAGTGGCGCCGCTGCTCAGGCGCCTGGTGACGCCGACCAAGACCCGTGCCCGCGTCTATGACAAGGACGGGATGCTGACGCTCGATTCGCGCAATCTCTATTCGCGCGGCGACGTGCTCCGGCTCGACTTGCCGCGCCTCGGCGAGCAGGACGAGGCGCCCTTGCTCGAGCGCACATGGAACATGCTGCGCAGCCGGCTCGGGCGTGCCGACGTGCCGGCCTATGACGATTTCGCCAATGCCAATGGCAAGTCCTATCCGGAGGTGGCACGCGCCTTGAGCGGCGTTCCAGCCAGTGTCGTGCGCGTCAATACGCGCGGGCAGACCATCGTCTCCGTCGCCGTGCCGGTCCAGCGCTTCCGGACCGTACGCGGAGCGCTTCTGCTCTCGACCCAAGGCGGCGACATCGACGGCATCATCGCCGGCGAACGCTACGCCATCATCCAGGTCTTTGCCGTTGCTGCGGGCGTGATGATCGTGCTGTCGGTGCTGCTGGCCGGCACGATCGCCGAGCCGATCCGCAAGCTCGCCGACGCTGCGCAGCGCGTGCGCAAGGGCGTGAAGTCGCGCGAGGAAATTCCCGATTTCACCAATCGCCACGACGAGATCGGACACCTGTCAGGCTCGCTGCGCGACATGACAAAGGCACTCTACAACCGCATCGAGGCGATCGAGAGCTTCGCCGCCGATGTCGCCCATGAGCTCAAGAACCCGCTCACCTCACTGCGCAGTGCCGTGGAAACGCTGCCGCGCGTGAAAAACGACGATTCCCGCGGCCGGCTGCTCGCCGTGATCCAGCATGATGTCCGGCGCCTCGACCGCCTGATCTCGGATATTTCGGATGCGTCGCGGCTCGACGCGGAGCTGGCACGCAACGATGCCGCCCCCGTCGACATGGCCCAGGTCTTGGAAGCAGTGGTCAGCTTGCAGAACCAGACGCGTCGGGATGGCCAGCCCGGCATCGAGCTTTCGGTCGAGCGGCGCGGGCAGCGCCCTGGCGGACGTCAGGACTTCCTGGTGATGGGCCATGATTCCCGGCTCGGCCAGGTCATGGTCAATCTCATCGACAACGCCCGTTCCTTCTCGCAGCCCGACAACCCCGTGCGCGTCATACTGTCGCGCGTCGGGCCCGATGTGCTGATCAGCGTCGAGGATGACGGGCCGGGCATCCCGCCCCACGCCATCGAGCGCATCTTCGAGCGCTTCTATACCGACCGACCGGACGAGGGCTTCGGGCAGAATTCCGGGCTCGGCCTTTCGATCTCACGCCAGATCGTCGAAGCCCATCGCGGCAGCATTCGGGCCGAGAACCGGCTCGACCGCTCGACCGGAGCTGAAGACCCGCCACGGCTCGGTGCCCGCTTCGTCGTACGGCTGCCTGCCGTTCAGCACATCGCCTGAGTTGCCGCCATGGACAATGCCAACACGGCCGCAACCGGCGAACGCGTGCATGCCAGCACGATTGCGATTGGAGAGGCCGGAATCATCATCCGCGGCCCATCCGGCGCCGGAAAATCGGTTCTGGCGCTGGCCCTCATCGCGCTCGCCAGGCAGGACGGCCTGTTTGCGCGCCTGGTCGCCGACGACCGGACCGAACTGAATGCGACTGGCGGCAGGTTGGTCGGCTACCCCGTCTCCCCGCTGGAGGGACTGATCGAGCGACGCGGTCTCGGCCTCACGCCCGAGCCCTACTTGCCCGGCGTCGTGATCCGGCTGATTGTCGATTGCAGTGGCGAGGAGCCGGAACGCATGCCTGAGCCGGAAGCGCTGGTGGAACGCCTGGCAGGTATCGACCTGCCGCGGCTGACCGTGAAGGGTCGGGCCGGTGACGAGCGGCTTGTCCTCACCGCCCTGCGCCTGTTCATGGGAGATGCGTGAGCCTTGTTTTCGACAAGATTCAATCCAGCTGTCTTGCCTAACCCGCGCGCCTGCCGCATAAACCGCGACCTTGTCCGGGCGCCTGCAAGCGCTCTCCGGTGCGATAGTGAATGATCGGACTCGTCCTTGTGACGCATGGGCATCTGGCGACCGAGTTCCGCTCAGCGCTCGAACATGTCGTCGGCCCCCAGCAAAACCTCGCCACCATCGCCATCGCCCCCGATGACGACATGGAGGCCCGTCGACGCGACATCATCGCGGCGGTCGAAGCCGTCGAGAACGGCAAGGGCGTGATCGTTCTCACCGACATGTTCGGTGGCACGCCCTCGAATCTGGCCATCTCGGTGATGGAACCCGGGCGGATCGACGTCGTGGCCGGGATCAACCTGCCGATGTTGATCAAGCTCGCCAGCGTGCGCGAGGAGAAGACCCTCGACGAGGCCGTAACCAGCGCGCAGGATGCCGGCCGAAAATACATCACCGTAGCCAGCCGGGTTCTGGCGGGAAAATAGGATGAGCGGCCAGGTGAGCAGCAGCGAAGACGATTGTGATTGCCCGGAAACGGCGATCCCGAACGGCGCGCTTTATTGCGAACTGCCGATCGTCAACAAGAAGGGGCTGCACGCCCGCGCCACGGCGAAATTCGTGCAGTGCGCCTCGAATTTCGACGCCGACATTACCGTGACCCGCTGCGGCGAGACCGTCGGCGCGACCTCGATCATGGGTATCCTGACGCTCGGCGCCGGCATCGGCTCGACCATCACCGTCGTCGCCAAGGGCCGTGACGCCCAGGAGGCGCTGAAGGCGCTCGAAGCGCTGGTCGCCGACAAGTTCGGCGAAGGCGAATAGACTGAGGCGCCGACCGCGCTCCCTTCCAGGTCGCCTGAGGTCGGATTTTGCTGCGCTCGGCCTGAGATGCGCTGGTGGCAAACCGTCCCCTCCCTTCCCGGACTGCTGACTTCTGATGGCAAGCACGCGACAATGCCCGATGCGGGCATCTGACGGGCGAGGTTCGCGCATGTCGCGCCGCGCTCATTCCCGGCGCATATAAAGACATCTTTATATCTTTGATTGCCTTCTGACGCCGTCGCTGCTAGAGAGCCGCGCGTCATTCAAGATCAAGCCATTGGAGCAGCCCCGTGTCGAAGCACGATTACGTCGTCAAGGACATCAGCCTCGCGGATTACGGCCGCAAGGAAATCAACATGGCCCAGGACGAGATGCCGGGCCTGATGGCGATCCGCGCCGAGCATAAGGGCAAGGCCCCGCTCAAGGGCGCCCGCATCGCCGGCTGCCTGCACATGACCATTCAGACCGCCGTGCTGATCGAGACGCTGAAGGAACTCGGCGCCGACGTGCGCTGGTCGTCCTGCAACATCTTCTCGACCCAGGACCATGCCGCCGCCGCGATCGCCGCGACCGGCACCCCGGTCTTCGCCATCAAGGGCGAGACGCTGGAGGAGTATTGGGAATACGTCCTGCGCACCGCGACATGGGGTGACGGCGGCACGCCGAACATGATCCTCGACGATGGCGGCGACCTGACCATGCTGATCATCCTCGGTGCCGAGGCCGAGGCCGGCAAGGCCGAATTCCTGGACAAGCCGGGCAACGAGGAAGAGACGATCTTCTTCAAGCTGATCAAGCGGGAGCTCAAGGCCAATCCAGGCTGGTTCACCAAGACCCGCGCCGCGATCAAGGGCGTCTCGGAAGAGACCACCACCGGCGTGCACCGCCTCTACGAGCTGGCCAAGGCCGGCCGCATGCCCTTCCCGGCGATCAACGTCAACGACTCCGTCACCAAGTCGAAGTTCGACAACCTCTATGGCTGCCGTGAATCGCTGGTCGACGCCATCCGCCGCRGCACCGACGTGATGATGTCGGGCAAGGTCGCGGTCGTCGCCGGCTATGGCGACGTCGGCAAGGGCTCGGCCGCTTCGCTGCGCCAGGCCGGCTGCCGCGTGCTCGTCACCGAGATCGACCCTATCTGCGCGCTGCAGGCGGCGATGGAAGGCTACGAGGTCGTGACCATGGAAGATGCTGCGCCCCGCGCCGACATCTTCGTGACCGCCACCGGCAATCTCGACGTCATCACCGTCGAGCACATGCGCGCCATGAAGCACCGCGCCATTGTCTGCAATATCGGCCATTTCGACTCGGAGATTCAGGTCGCCGGCCTGAAGAACTTCAAGTGGGACAACGTCAAGCCGCAGGTCGACGAGGTCGAGTTCCCCAACGGCAAGCGCATCATCCTGCTCTCGGAAGGTCGCCTGGTGAATCTCGGCAACGCCACCGGCCACCCGTCCTTCGTGATGTCCTGCTCGTTCTCGAACCAGACGCTGGCCCAGATCGAGCTCTGGAACCACCACGCCAAGTACGAGAACAAGGTCTACACGCTGCCGAAGCATCTCGACGAGAAGGTCGCGGCGCTCCACCTCGCCAAGGTCGGGGCCAAGCTGACTGTGCTCAACGATGCGCAGGCGAAGTATCTGGGCCTGGCCCCGACCGGCCCGTTCAAGCCCGAGCTCTACCGCTACTGACACGCCAACAGGCGTAAAGTTGAAGAAGCCCGGCGTTCGCGCCGGGCTTTTTTGCATCTGACTGACCTCTCATTATTGCAAGAAGACACCACTAATAGACAGTGCCCTACAGCCAGGCTCAATTTGTTGATTTCTTGGCCTGGGGCGGCACTCGGTCGCGATTTTCCACGCATTTACCTGCCATTAAGCACTTCCTGCCGGACTCCACCGGTGATTAGAGTGGAGCTGATTCGGGCCCGCTGCGTTCGCGCGAGGTCGAGCAAGCTCAAACGGGTTGGTGTGGTGGTGTGCGTGCGTCCGGTTCGGGCTGCGGCGCCTCGATCGGCTTTCCACCTTGGCCGTTCAACGCCAGGGTCGGGTTCAGACTAAGTGACGGAAGCAGAATGAGACGAGCGGGGCGAAAGAGACGGAACGGAGATGCGGGGCGCCACAGCGCACTGCTCCCAGGCCTCGCCGTCGGCAGCATTCCGCTTCCGGCGCTCGCACAAACCGAGATCATGGCTCCGCTCCCGGCAGGTGCGCTTGGTGCCGGCAGCCTTTCGATCGTCCTGGCCGGGCTTGTGGTCTTCGCGGCAACAACCTCGATCATCTATGTGCGCGAGCGGGGACGCTGGCAGCGCCGTGAAGGAGAGCTCGCGAGCGAACTGGAAGCGGCCCGCAGCCACCAGGAACGCCTGGGTGCGCTGCTCGCCTCCGATGCCCAGGTCGTCGTGAGCTGGAACGGAAAGAACGCCGAGCCGATCTTCGAGGGCGACAGCGGCTTTCTCGGCGCGCCCGGCGCTGCGCTGGCCCTTGCCTATGGCAGCTGGGCCCCTCCCGCCGACGCCAAGCGCCTGGAACTCGCCACCGACGCATTGAAGGAGCGCGGCGAAGCCTTCGGCTTCACGCTCAGGAGTCGCTCCGGCCCGTTCATCGATGTCGAAGGCCGCCCCGTCGCAGGGCGTGCGGTGATCCGTTTCCGCCAGGTCAGCGGCGAGCGGGCCCGGGTCATGGCGCTGCAAAGCGAACTTGAGCATGTCACCGCCGATCATGCAGCGCTCTCCACCTTGCTGGCTGGCCTGCCGCAACCGGTCTGGACCCGCAATGCCGACGGTCGCCTGAGCTGGGCCAATGCCGCCTATGCCCGCGCGGTCGAAGCTGCCGGCGGCAGCGAGGCGGTGAAGGGCGGCCTCGAGCTGCTCGACCGCAATGAACGGGAGAACGCAGCCAAGGCGCGCAGCGAAGGGCGCCCGTTCGCAACACGCGCTCCGGCCGTGGTAGCCGGCCAGCGGCATACGCTCGACATCCTGGAATTGCCGACGCCGGCCGGCTTTGCCGGCATCGCGACCGACATGAGCGAGCTTGAGGCCGTTCGCGCCGACCTGCAGCGCCAGATGGATGCGCATGTGCGCACGCTCGACCGGCTGAAGACGGCCGTTGCCGTGTTCGATGCCTCACAACGGCTGGTCTACAGCAATTCCGGGTTCGAGACGCTCTGGTCGCTCGACTCCGCCTTCCTCGAAGGCAAGCCCAGCGATAGCGAAATCCTCGACCGGCTGAGAGCCGAGCGCCGCCTGCCTGAACTCGGCGACTACCGCAGCTGGAAGGCTGCGGTGCAGGCCACCTATACAAGCCCGCGTGCCAGCGAGGACTGGTGGTATCTGCCGGACGGGCGGACGATCCATGTCGTCTCGAGCCCCAACCCGCAAGGCGGCGTCACCTATCTCTTCGATGACGTGACCGAACGCTTCACGCTCGAATCCCGATTCAATGCGCTGTCACGCACGCAACGGGAAACGCTGGACTCGCTGCGCGAGGGCGTCGCGGTGTTCGGTTCGGACGGCCGGCTCAAGCTCTCCAACCCCGCCTTCGCCCAGGCCTGGAAGATCCACGGCGACCTGGCCGGAGCCACGCCGCATATCGACGAGGTGGTCCGGCTCTGCCGGCCGCTCTATCCGCATGACGATGTCTGGACGGAGCTGCAGAGCGTCATCACCGGCGTGCGCGATGCGCGTGAGGACTATGGCTGCCGGATGGAGCGTCGTGACGGCACCGTGCTCGATTGCGCCGCCGCGCCGTTGCCGGACGGAGCGACGCTGATCACCTTCGCCGACGTCACCGCAAGCGTGAATGTCGAACGTGCCCTGACCGAAAAGAACGAAGCCCTGGAGAAGGTGTCGCGGCTGCGCGAGGATTTCGTCCACCACGTCTCCTACGAGCTGCGCTCGCCGCTGACCAACATCATCGGCTTCGCGCAATTGCTCGGCGCCGAGACGATCGGTGCGCTCAACGAGAAACAACGCGACTATACCGGCCATATCGTGCGCTCGTCCGGCGCACTGCTCGCGATCATCAATGACATTCTCGACCTCGCCTCGATCGACAACGGCGCTTTGGCGCTCGAATTCCAGGAAGTCGATGTCGCCGAGACCATTGCCCAGGCGACGGCCGGCCTGCACGACCGCCTGATCGACAGCAAGCTGACCCTCAAGGTCGATATCGCGCCCCAGACCGGCCCCTTGAGGGCAGATGGCCGCAGGTTGCGGCAGGTGCTGTTCAACCTGATCTCGAACGCGATCGGCTTCTCCGCTCCCGGCCAGACCATCGGGGTCACGGCCGGACGCCTCGGCGGCGATGTCCGCATCACCGTCGCCGACGAAGGCCGCGGCATCCCGGCCGAGGTCAAGGACAAGGTGTTCGACCGCTTCGAGAGCCATTCTCTCGGCTCCAAGCATCGCGGCGTCGGACTTGGCCTCTCCATCGTGCGTTCGATCGTCGAGCTGCATGGTGGCCATGTCGAGCTCGATTCTGCGCCAGGGCAGGGCACGCGGGTCACCGCGGTGTTTCCCTCGGAAGGCATGCCGCTCTCGGATGCCGCTGAATGACAGAGGATACCGTGAAGACAGGCGGGCATCGGCTGACGCTGGCCGGTGAAGCCGCCACGGTGCGGCTCGGCCGCGATCTCGCCGCGATCCTCAAGCCCGGCGATATCGTGGCGATCTCCGGCCATCTCGGCGCCGGCAAGTCGTTGCTGGCGCGCGCTATCCTGCGCGAGCTTGCCGACAACCCGGACCTGGAGGCTCCGAGCCCGACCTTCACCCTGGTGCAGAGCTACGACACGCTGCGCGGCAGCGTGATCCATGCCGATCTCTACCGGGTGCGATCCCCCGACGAGCTCGATGATATCGGGCTGATCGAGGATCTCGACCGCATCATCACGCTGGTCGAGTGGCCGGACCGGGCCGGTACGCGGCTGCCTGCCGGTCGGCGGCTCGACATCGTGCTCGACGTCGACCCAAAGGCGCCCGAGACCGGGCGGATCGCCAGTCTCGCGGGCGGTGTGCTCTGGCGCTCGCGCCTTGCCATCGCGATCGCAGCGCGGCGATTGATCGACTCTGCCGGATGGGGTGAGGCCAAGCGCGACTTCATGCTCGGCGACGCCTCGACCCGCGCCTATGAGCGGCTGACGCGTCCGGATGGACAAACCGCCATCCTGATGATTTCGCCGCCGCGCGCGGACGGCCCCGCGATCCGCCTCGGCAAGCCTTACAGCGCCATCGCGCACCTGGCGGAATCGGTCGATGCCTTCGTCGGCATGGATCGCGGCCTGCGCTCGCTGACCTATTCGGCCCCCGACATCTTTGCCCAGGACCTCGAGACCGGCCTCCTGCTGATCGAGGACCTCGGTGACGAAGGCGTGCTCGACGAGAACGGACCGATTCCCGAACGCTATGAGGCCGCCGCACGCCTGTTGGCCGACATGCATCGCCACACCTTGCCGGCGATCCTGCCGGTCGCCGACGGACGCGACTACATCGTGCCGGACTATGATCGGGGTGCGCTCTCGATCGAGACCGAACTCGTGCTCGAATGGTACGCCCCGCATATTGCCGGCGTGACCTTGCCGGCGGTGACTCATGCCGAATTCAGCCGCATCTGGAGCAAGCTGTTCGACGAAATCCTCGCCGCACCATCGACCTGGACGCTCCGCGACTTCCACTCCCCCAACCTGATCTGGCTGCCGAAGCGTGAAGGACACGCCAAGCTCGGTCTGATCGATTTCCAGGACGCCGTGCTCGGCCACCCCGCCTATGATCTGGTCTCGCTGGGACAGGACGCGCGTGTCGACGTGCCGGCGGCGCTGGAACTCAAGCTGCTTGCCGCCTATGGCTCGGCGCGGCGGGCGGCGGACGAGAGCTTCGATCTCGCCGGCTTCGCTCGCGCCTATGCGATCCTGGGCGCACAGCGCAACACCAAGATTGCCGGGATCTTCGCACGCCTCGACAAGCGCGACGGCAAGCCTGCCTATCTCAAGCACCTGCCGCGAATCGAAACGTACTTGCGCCGCAACCTCGAGCACCCAGCGCTCGAAGAGCTGAAGGCCTGGTATCAGGCCCATCTGCCGAAGCTGTTCGAGACAGCCGAGAGCCTCTGAGAGGTCGTCCGCGACAAGCGCGACCGCGACGCGCTATGGATCGCACAGGTTCATCACAATCGGGAGATTCGCGTGACTGAGACGGGTTTGCGGCCGATCCGCCGGGCCATGGTGCTGGCGGCAGGCATTGGCCAGCGCATGCGCCCAATCACCGACAGCCTGCCGAAGCCCTTGGTCCGGATCGGCGGCAAGGCAATGCTCGATCACGCGCTCGACCGGCTCGCCGAAGCCGGCGCCACCGAGGCGGTCGTCAATGTCCACCATCTCGCCGAACAGATCGAGGCTCACCTCGCCGGGCGCACGCATCCCCGGATCGTCATCTCGGACGAGCGCGACGAGCTGCTCGAAACCGGCGGCGGCGTGAAGAAGGCCCTCCCGCTGCTCGGCGGCGAACCCTTCTTCCACGTCAACTCCGACTCGCTCTGGAGCGAGACCGGCATCTCCAACATTGCGGCCATGGCCGAGGCCTGGACGCCGGCGGAGATGGACATGCTGATGCTGCTGGCCCGGCGCGAGGACAGTGTCGGCTTCGACGGCGCCGGCGACTTCTTCCAGGATGCGGACGGCCGGCTGACACGGCGCGGACAGGCGCCAACGGCCCCCGTCGTCTATGCCGGGGTGATCATCATGAAACCCGAGATCTTTGCCGACACCCCCGAGGGCTCGTTCTCGCTCAACCTGCTCTTCGACCGGCTCATCGCACGAAAGCGCCTGTTCGGACATGTTCTGCAGGGCCAGTGGCTGCATGTCGGCACGCCGGAAGCGATCGCGCCGGCAGAAGCCGCATTCGCGGCCGCCCAGAGCTTCCATGGCTGAGCTCAACCTGTTCACCATCCCCGCCGGCACAGCGTTTCTCGACGTGTTGGCGCAGGCGGTGCTGGACGGACGATTCGGTCAGGTCTACGCGCCGGATGATCCGGCAGCGATGGCTCGTGCGACGCTCTATCTCCCGACGCGCCGTGCAGCGCGGGCCCTGGTCGCCGGCCTGTCCGCGAGGCTTGGCGGCAAGCCGCTGCTGCTGCCGCGCATCGTGCCGCTCGGCGATGTCGACGAGGCCGAGACGGCGCTGATCGGCGCGGGCGGCTGGGATGGCGCGCGCGTCGGGCCGATCGACCCGCTGGCGCGGCGGATGCTGCTGGCGCGGTTGGTCGATAGCTGGGGACGCACGGCGAACCGCAGCCACCTGAAGCTCGACCCGTCAGAGCCCTCGCTCGTGCCTTCAACGCTGGCCGAGGCCTGGGGGCTGGCTGGCGACCTCGCCGCCCTGCTCGACCAGATGCAGACCGAAGGCGTGCCGGTCGAGCGGCTGGCGACCCTTGACGCCGCTCGTTTCGACAAGGTTTGGCAGCTCAATGCGAGCTTCCTAGCCATCCTGGGCGAGGCTTGGCCGAAGATCCTCGAAAGCCGCGATGCCTGCGATCCTGCCGATTTTCGCAACCGCATGCTCGAAGCCGAACGCCAACGCCTGCTTTCCGGCAGCGTGACCGGGCCTATCATTGCTGCGGGCTCCACGGGCACGATCCCGGCCACCGCCCGGCTTCTCGCAGCGATCGCGGGGATGCCCAATGGCGCGGTCGTACTGCCCGATCTCGACCTCGACCTGGCTCAGCTTGCCTGGGAGGCGATCGAGAAGGAGCCTGCACCGTCCCACCCGCAGGCGGCATTGTATCGGCTGCTCCAGACATTGAAGGCCGGCCGTGACGACGCCCAGCCGCTGGCGAGGCCGGAACCGGGCCTCGCGGCCCGGGCGGCGTTGCTGCGCGAGGCGATGCTTCCGGCATCGGTCACGGAATTCTGGGCCGATCTCGCGACCCGCGTTTCCCCGGGCGAGGCTGAAGCAGCCTTCGATGGGATCAGCATCGTGGAGACCGCCGACGAGCGCGAGGAGGCGCTGGCAGTCGCCATCGCGCTCCGTGAAACACTGGAGCAGGACGGCAAGCACGCCGCACTGATCACTCCCGATCGCGGCCTCGCCGAACGAGTCGTCGTGGAACTCCGGCGCTGGGGCATCGAAGCCGATGATTCCGCTGGCCTGCCGCTCGCGCGCTGGCCGGCCGGCGCCCTGCTGCGCCTCCTCCTGGAGGCTGCGCGAGCCCAGATGATGCCGGCGAGCCTCGTTCCCTTGCTCGCCCACCCGCTTTGCCGGCTCGGACTGTCGCGACAGACCGTGGCGCAGGGCGCGGCGGCGCTCGAGATCGGCGCCTGGCGGGGCGAGGCTGTCACAAAGGGATTTGCGGGCCTGCGCAACAGTTTTGCGGCGGTTCCGGGACTGATGCAGGACCGGCATGCGCCTGCGCCGCGCAGGCGCCTGAACAGCGCGGATCTCGCCGCCGCGGGCCTGGTTCTCGACGCCCTCGAGGCCGCCATGGCGCCGCTGCTCGCAGCACTGGCCGCCCCGCTGCCTGCCTTCGCTACTGTGGTGACGGCAAGTCGCGATGCCCTGGTCGCACTCAGTCGGGCGGAGAGTGGCGCCACGCTCGCCTTCGTCGGGCCGGACGGCGAGGCCCTTGCAGGGCTGTTCGACCAGATCGACGGCGCCCTCCCCGATGCTCCCGAGGCCGGCCATCCCCGCGATGTCATTGCGATCCTCGACAGCCTGCTGGCCGAGACATCGGTCCGACGCAGCGGGACGGGCCATCCTCGCGTCAAGATCTGGGGCTTGCTGGAAGCGCGCCTGCTGGAAGCCGACCATGTCGTGCTGGGCGGCCTCGTCGAGTCCGTCTGGCCTCCGGAGGCCAAGACCGATTCCTTCCTGAACCGGCCGATGCGGGCCGAACTGGGCTTGAGCGCTCCCGAGCGGCGCATCGGCCAGACCGCGCATGATTTCATCCAGGGCGCGATGGCGCAGCGGGTGACCCTGACCCGCGCGCGCAAGGCCGGCGAGGCCGAGACCATCGCCTCGCGCTTCTGGCAAAGGCTCAAGGCCGTGACCCCTCAGGATGTCTGGAACGGGGCCGCGGCCAGGGGAGCCCGCCTGACCGGGCTTGCTTCACTCCTGAGCAAACCCGCCGACGCCAAACCAATCGGCCGCCCTGCTCCGCGGCCCGCGCGCCAGCTCCAGCCCGTCGCGCTCAGCGTCACCGAGGTCGAGACGCTCTACCGCGACCCCTACCAGATCTTTGCCCGCAAGATCCTGAAGCTCGACGCCCTTCCCGAGCTCGTTGGCGACCCCGGCGCCAGCGATCGCGGCAACCTGATGCATGATATTGTCGGGACTTTCGCGGAGACCTATCCGGAGCAATTGCCGGCCGACTCACTCAATCACCTGATCGCGATCGGCAAGCGCCTGTTCCAGGCGTTTGACGATACACCCGAGGTCCGCGCCTTTTGGTGGCCGCGCTTCCTCCTGACCGCCAGTCATTTCATCGGCTGGGAGGAGCGCCGGCGCGGCGAGCTGGCACGGGTTGCAGTCGAACGCGGTACCGCGGCGACGTTCAAGCTGCCGGACGGCGCGGAATTCAGACTGAGCGGGCGGGCCGACCGAATCGAGATCACGCGGCAGCCCTCGCTGCGCATCATCGACTTCAAGACCGGAGCTCCACCAAGCAAGGCGCAGGTCGAGAAGGGTTTTGCGCCGCAATTGACACTGGAAGCCGAGCTCGCGGCGCGATCCGGATTTCGCGAGGATATCGCTCCTGCACCGGTCGACGCGCTGCTCTATCTCAAGCTCCATCACGATCCGAAGGGCTGGGCCAAGGACAAGCCGCTCGAGTTCGATGGCGAGCCTCTGGCCGATGTCGCCGCGCGCCATCTCGAACGGCTGATCGAGCATCTCCATGCGCTTCGAAGCGGGCGCGAAGCCTATGTCTCGCGGCGCGCGCCCGACTACATCAAATATACCAGCCCCTACGACCAGCTCGCGCGGGTCAAGGAGTGGTCCGCGGCACCGGGTGGCGACGAGCCCGGAGGCGAAACATGAAGCCCGGCTGGATCGTTCCCCCGCAGACCAACCAACGCCAGGCGCTTGCCGCCCGGCCCGATCTCAGCGCCTGGGTTTCGGCCAATGCCGGTTCAGGCAAGACGCATGTGCTGGTCAACCGCGTGCTGCGACTGCTGCTCGATGGCGTCGCGCCGGCCCGGATGCTCTGCATCACCTACACCAAGGCGGCGGCCGCCAATATGGCGAACCGCGTGTTCAAGGCGCTCGGCGCCTGGGCGACCATGCCGGATGAGGCCCTTTCCGCGGCGCTCCAAGGCCTGACCGGCGAGCGCGCGACGGCGCGGCAGCAGGCAAGCGCTCGCCGGCTGTTCGCGGAGGCGCTGGAGACGCCGGGTGGGCTCAGAATCGAGACCATCCACGCCTTCTGCACGCGCGTTCTGCAATCTGCGCCCTTCGAGGCGAACGTACCGCCGCGCTTCGAGGTTGCCGATGATCTCGCGCAGGCTGAGCTGCTGCACGACGCAAGGCGCGAATTGCTCGCGGCCATTGCCGCCGATCCTGCCGGCGCGGAGGCGCAGGCGCTCGACCTGCTGGCCAGGCAGGCGGCGCAGGACACCTTTGACGCGATGATGCAGGAGGCCTTGCGCCAGCGCACCCTGTTCAGCGACGCAGACGGCCGCGCGCGCTCGGCGCAGGAGATGCGCGCGGGCATTTCGGGTTTCCTGGGAATTGCACCGGACCTGACGAATGACGAGGTGCTGGCCGATTTCCGGCGCGATCTTGCCTCCGTTCCAGGACTTGCCGCTCTCGTCTCGGCGCTGGATGCCGGTAGCGCGACCCGGCAGAAATTTGCGGCTGCGCTGCGGAGCCTGACGGCGCAGCAGTTCGAGGGCGACCCGATCGCAACCTGCCGCTCCGGCTTCATCACGGCCGAAGGCACGGTCAACGCGCATATCAGGGGCAAGGGCAAATCCGAACTCGAGTCGGCGCTGATGGCCGTGCTCGACACTCTTGCCGATCTCCTGCTCGGCGCAGTCGACCAGCTCAACGCCATTGCCATCCGCGACCGCAGCCACGCGCTCGCGCTGCTGGTGACACGGATGCTCGCCTCTTATCAGCGGTTGAAGAGCGAGCGCTCGCTGCTGGACTATGACGACCTGATCGCCAAGACGCGCTCCCTCCTCTCGCGGGTCGAGGCCGCCTGGGTGCTCTACAAGCTCGATGCCGGCATCGATCACATCCTGCTCGACGAGGCGCAGGACACCAGCGAGGCGCAATGGGCGATCCTGGGCGCGCTCGCCGACGAGTTCACGGGCGGACGGGACACGCGCGCAGAGAGCCCAAAGCCCCGGACGATCTTCGTCGTCGGCGATGAGAAGCAGTCGATCTACGGCTTCCAGGGTGCCGCGCCGAGCGCCTTCGGCGAGCAGCGGACCCGGCTCGGGCTGAATATCCGGCAGGCGCAGCTCGCATTCGAGGCGGTGAGCCTCAACACCTCCTTCCGCTCGGCGCCCGACATCATGCGGGCGGTGGACATCGTCTTCGCGGTGGCGGAGCACGCCCGCGGGCTGGTCTTCGACGGCAGCGCCCGGCCGGAGGTGCATGACACGGTGCGCCAGGGCGACCCCGGCGCAGTCGATCTCTGGCCGCTATCGGCCGACGACCAGAGCGAGCCGCCGGATGCCTGGACGACTCCGGTCGACGCGCCCGAGCAGCGTAGCGGGACCGTGAAGCTCGCAACGCGCATCGCCGGCGTGCTGGCACGCTGGACGCGCAGCGGGCAGGATGATCTCGGACACGGCTTCAAGCCCGGCGACGTCATGATCCTGCTGCGCCAGCGCGGGCCGCTGTTCGAGGCGATCGTCAAAGCCCTGAAGGATGCGGGCGTGCCGGTGACCGGTCGCGATCGCTTGAGCCTCGCGACACATCCCGCTGTCGAAGACCTCGTGGCACTCGGCCGGGCGCTGCTCCTGCCCGATGACGACCTGTCGCTGGCCATCGCGCTGAAGACGCCGCTGCTTGGCCTCGACGACGACGATCTGATGCGCTTCGCGCCGGAGCGAAAGGGCTCGCTGCGCGTCGCCCTGCACGGCATCGGCGAAAGCGAGCCGCGCTTTGCCGCCACCGAAGCACGCCTCTCCCAACTCGGTGACGACGCACGGCGCATCGGGCCATTTCGCTTCTTTGCGCAGCTGCTCGGGCCGGAAGGCGGGCGCAATCTCGCTCTGGCTCGGCTTGGGGCCGAGGCCGGCGACGCGCTCGACGCCTTTCTCAACGCGGCGCTGGACTATGAGCGACGGCACGGCCCATCGCTTGCCGGCTTCCTGCACCACATTACCCAGGCCGGAACCGAGGTTAAGCGCGACCTCTCCAGCAGCGCAGGCGAAGTGCGCGTCATGACGGTGCACGGCTCGAAGGGATTGGAGGCGAAGATCGTGATCCTCGCCGATCTCGCCCCCGAGCCGGGCGCCAACCGCTTGCCGAAGATTCTCGCGGTGGAACCTCCCAGGGGCAAACTCGTGCCGATCTGGCCCCCGGCCAGGGCAGACGATGCGGAGGCGACCCGCAGGGCGAAGGCGCAGGTCGTCGACCAGCTTGCCGAGGAGCATCATCGCCTCCTCTATGTCGCGATGACCCGGGCCGAGGACCGGCTGATCGTCTGCGGAGCGCAAGCCAAAGGCGAGGCGCCGCCCGGAAGCTGGTATGCGATGATCGAAAGCGGACTTTCGCTCGCGACATCGGGCCTGCAGGAGGTCGCCGCACCGGACGGTGTCGGCACGATCCGGCGCTTCATGGTCTCGGCACCAAAGCCCACCGGTCCTGTGGAGGAGGCGCAGTCCAAGCCGGTGCTCGCCGAACCCGGCTGGCTCCGCGCCTCCGCGCCCGCCGAACAGGAACCGTTGCCACCGCTCAAGCCGTCGAATGCGATCAGCGCCGCCGATGCGGCCGAGCGGCCGGGCGACGGCCCATTCCTTGCCGAGGCAGCGCAAGCCGGCCGGCTGGCGCATCTGCTCCTGCAGATCCTGCCGGATGTCGACGCGCCGGCCCGCAACGCGACGGCACAGGCACTCGCCGCCCTGCGCGGAGCCGGTTTGCCTGGCGCACGACGCCAGGAGGTCATCGGCCAGACCCTGGCTTTGCTTCGCGCCCCTGCGCTTTCCGCCCTGTTTTCATCCGGATCTCTGGCTGAGGTTCCGATTGCCGGCGAGATCACGCTTGCGAATGGTGCAGTGCGCGCCGTCTCGGGCCAGATCGACCGGCTCGCCGTCACGGAGAACGAGGTACTGATCGCCGACTTCAAGACGGCGTCGCGCCCGCCGGCCGATGAATCGGCGATCCCGCCCGCGACGCAAGCCCAGCTCGCCGTCTATCGCGCCCTGATCGGGCAAATCTATCCGGGGCGGCAGGTGCGGACCCTGGTGATCTACACTGCGACGCTCGCGACACTGGAGCCACAAGCCGCTGCGCTCGATGCCGTTCTGGCGAATTTGGCAGGGTAGCCCTGCTTCAATGCAAGGCCGACGAAACTTGACCCGGGCTGCCGGCGTTCATAGCTTCGGTGTCGAATGCAGCAGTGCTGCGAACTGCTTTTGAAAGGCGAAGAAGCCATGGCGACGAACAAGGTAACCGATGCGAGCTTCGAGGCGGATGTCCTCAAGTCGAGCGAGCCGGTCGTGGTCGATTTCTGGGCCGAGTGGTGCGGCCCCTGCCGGATGATCGGCCCAGCGCTCGAGGAGATCGCCGGTGAGATGGCCGGCAAGGTCAAGATCGTGAAAATGAATGTCGATGAGAACCAGGCCATTCCCGCCCAGTTCGGCATTCGCTCGATCCCGACCCTGATGCTGTTCAAGGACGGCAAGCTGGCCTCGCAGAAGGTCGGCGCGGCCCCTAAGAGCGACCTTTCGCGCTGGATTTCGGCCTCGGTCTGAGTTCTGCCGGCCTGTCGGGCCAAAAAAATCAGCCCGCCTTCCCTGGGGGAGGCGGGCTTTTCTTTGGGCGAATGGCGCCGTTCCGTCGAAGAATCAGCGCTTCGAGCGGGAATCGACGCTCCAGGCGCCAGCACCGGCGAAGACCAGGTAAAGGAAGATGAAGCAGTAGAGGATCGCCGCATCGCCGCCATTAAGCAGCGGGTAGATGCTGCGCGGTGCGTGGAACATCCAGTAAGCATAGGCCATTTCGCCAGCCAGCACGAAGGCGACAGGACGGGTCCACAGGCCGATCAGGATCAGGAAACCGCCAACAGCCTCCAGAATGGCGCCGAACCAGAACAGAGTGAAGGCGGCCGGCAGGCCGCTGGCTGGCGCGGCCGGGAAACCAAAGAGCTTCTGAGTGCCATGGATGATGAAGATCAGCGCGGTCACGATGCGCAAAACGGCGAGAGCCTGCGGGGCAAAGCGGCTCAGGGGGTTGGAGGCTTGCATTCGGACATAACCTTCTAGGTCGCGGAGGCTCGAGTACGTCGGAACAGGCTGGATTCGTGCCGAATTGCGGCATTGCATCTGGACTGCGCGGCGAAGTTGTCGGGTTTCACGCGATTTTCAATTCACAAGAACGTTTGCACTGCAACATTCCCCGGCGAAGTGCCATGGCTGGCGCATTTGCCACAAATCCGAGTGATCGCTGCTCCGGGCCCGTGCTGGAATCTGGTTTCCCTTAACCGGCCCTTAAAAGCGCCATGTTTGACTCCTGTGTGAAGCTCGCGCGTTTTCGGTGCAAAGGGCGCGGTTTCACGGGGCTGAACGGGGCAGAATGAACGATCGGGCGAGACGAGGCGGCGAGCGGCGCGAGCCGTCCTTCGAGGGTGGGCGGAGCGAGAGTTCCGACGCCTTCGACATGCGCCTCTCCGCCGATGATCGCTCGAGCCGCAGCCATCGCGGCGCCGCACGTCAGGAGCCGAGAGAAGAGATGCCGAAGATCCGCAAGGGTGGGGGCGGAAATGGCGGGGGCCGGCGGCGTGGACGCAAGCGCCGCTCCTTCCTCGGCCGGATGATGTACTGGACGCTGGTCCTCGGACTCTGGTGCGTCATCGGTGTCGGCGGGCTGGTGGCCTATCACGCGGCGCAATTGCCGCCGATCAATCAGCTCACCGTGCCAAAGCGTCCGCCGAACGTCGCGATCCTCGCCGCCGACGGCTCGCTGCTCGCCAATCGCGGCGAGACCGGCGGGCGTACCGTGACGCTTGGCGAGATTCCGCCCTATCTGCCCAAGGCCTTCGTCGCGATCGAGGATCGACGCTTCTACGAGCATTTCGGCATCGACCCGATCGGCATCGCCCGCGCCATGGTGCGCAACGTCACCAACCGGGGTGGCGGCGTCCAGGGCGGCTCCACCCTGACGCAGCAGCTTGCCAAGAACCTGTTCCTGACCCAGGACCGCACCGCCGCGCGCAAGATCCAGGAAGCGATCCTGGCGCTGTGGCTGGAGCAGACCTACAGCAAGGACCAGATCCTCGAGCTCTATCTCAACCGCGTCTATTTCGGCTCCGGCGCCTATGGCGTCGAGGCGGCCGCGCAGCGCTATTTCAACAAGTCCGCCCGCTCGGTCACCGTCCCCGAAGCCGCCATGCTGGCGGGCCTGGTACAGGCACCGTCGCGGCTGGCGCCCAACCGCAATCCGGATGCGGCCGAGAAACGGGCGCAGCTCGTGATCGCCGCGATGGCCGAGCAGGGCTTTGTCTCGCAGGCCGCAGCGAAATCAGCACTGGTCGCCCCGGCAGAAGCGGCCGAACGTGTCGGCGCCGGCTCGGTGAACTATGCGGCCGACTACGTCATGGACGTGCTCGACGACTTCATCGGTGCGGTCGAGGGCGACGTCACGGTGCTGACGACAATCGATCCAAAGCTGCAGGCCGCGGCCGAAACGACCCTTGTCGAGTCTCTGGCCGCCCAGGGCGGGAAGCTGAATGCCAGCCAGGGCGCCGTCGTTTCCATGGCGCCGGACGGGGCTCTGCGCGCGCTGATCGGCGGACGCGACTACACCAAGAGCCAATTCAACCGCGCGACCGCCGCCAAGCGCCAGCCAGGCTCATCCTTCAAGCCCTTCGTCTATCTGACTGCGATCGAGCATGGCCTGACGCCGGACACGATCCGCGACGACTCCCCGGTCTCGATCAAGGGCTGGCAGCCGGAGAACAACAGCCGCACCTATCGCGGCCCGGTGACCCTGCAGACCGCCTTCGCCCATTCGATCAACACCGTCGCGGTGAAGCTGAACCAGGAGGTGACGCCGAAGGAAGTCGTGCGCACCGCGCAGCGGCTCGGCATTTCCTCGGGCCTCCAGGCCAATGGCTCGCTGGCACTCGGTACCTCGGAAGTGACGCCGATCGAGCTCACCACGGCCTATGCCAGCTTCGCGAATGGCGGGCAGTCCGTGCTGCCCTATGTCATCCGCGAGGTAAAGTCGGTCTCGGGCAAGGTGATCTATGCCCGCAAGGCGACGAGTTTCGGGACGGTGGTGCAGCCGCAGGTGCTGCCGATGATCAACGCCATGTTCCACGAAACCATGGCCAGCGGCTCGGGCAGCAAGGGCAATCTCGCCGGTTGGGAAGTCGGCGGCAAGTCGGGAACCACGCAGGATTTCCGCGATGCCTGGTTCGTCGGTTTCACCTCCAAGCTGGTGACCGCCGTCTGGATCGGCAATGACGACAACAGCGCCATGAAGCGGGTCTATGGCAGCGGATTGCCACTCGAAGTCTGGGGCAGGTACATGAAGGCCGCCCATGTCGGCCTGCAGCCATCGCCGCTGCCGGGTGGGTTGTGGCGCGCGGGGCCGAAATCGATCTTCGATGGCGGCGCGCCAGTGGCCGGCATGCAGCCGCCAGCACAGACCCAGACAGCGGGCGCAGGTTCGGACCGCGCCTGGGTGCCGCCTGCGCCGCAGGAGAAGAACTTCCTCGAGCGGCTGTTCGGCGGCTGAGCCTTTTCAGGCCTTGGCCGCTCGCAGCTTGCGCGAGGCGTGAAACAGGACCAGTGCCGACACGCCGAGCAGCGACATCATCGCCGGCAGCGGCAGCGCGGAGTTGGTCAGCAGCTTGCCGACCACAAGACCGACACAGGCCGAGAACAGCATCTGGCAGAGCCCGACGAAGGATGATGCAGCACCAGCGCGATCCGGAAACGGCATGAGCGCCGAGGCCTGCGCCTGGGGCATGCTGAGCCCGATCCCGATCGAATAGATCGCCCAGGGTATCGTGACGCCGAGGGGGCCGCCAAAGCCGGCGGTGAGGCATAGCAGCATGCTCAGCCCGCCCGCAGCCAGGAAGGCCACGCCGATCGCAATGACGCCGTCGAGCCCACGCCGGCCGACGAGACGCTGGGCGATGATGGTGCCCAGGATGAAGCCAAGCACCCCGAACCCGAAGGACAGGCCGTAATCGCGCGGCGACAGGCCATAGATGCTGATCAGCACGAAGGACGAGCCGGAGATGAAGGCGAAGAGTCCGCCATAGGCCAAGGCCGTGATCGCGACATAGACACGATAGGGACGGTTCCTGAGCAAGACGCCGAAGCTGCGGAAAATCGCCAGCAGCGACAGCCGCTCCGATGAACGCACGCGGATGGTTTCCGGCAGGAACAGGATGATCACGACCGCCAGCAGCAGCGCGAGAGCCAGCGTCGCAACAAAGGTCGAGCGCCAGCCAAAGGCCGCCTGCAGGATGCCGCCGACCGCCGGCGCAATGGCCGGGACCAACCCCATGATCATGCCCATGCGGGCGAATTCCCGGCCGGCGCGGGGCCCCTCATAGAGATCCCTGACCATGGCCCGGCCGAGCACGATCGGCCCGGACGCGCCCAATGCCTGCAAGACCCGGCCCGCCACCAGCCACTCGATCGAAGGCGCAAGTGCGCAGAGCAGGGTCGCGACGAGGAAAAGCGCCAGCCCGGTGAGAAGCACGGGTTTGCGCCCCAACCGATCCGAGAGCGGCCCCCAGACGATCTGGCCTCCGGCAAAACCGAACAGAAAGGCGGAGAGCGTCGCCTGCGCCCCTGCAACGTCGGTGCCCATGACACGAACGATCTCGGGCAGGGACGGCAAATAGAAATCGGTCGAGAGCGGCCCGAGGGCCGTCAGCATGGCAAGGACCGCGGTCATTGCGAGCGTGTCGGGGCGCAGCTTCACGAGACCATCCCTGTTTCGGCTGATGCCGGGTTAGGGGAGGTTGCGCCTCAAGTCGAGCCGGACGCCTGCGGCCAGGACTGCCTCAGCCGTAGCCGTGCAGCCCTGCGCCATGGCGCTTCAGCCAGGCTTCCGCTTCTTCCGTCCGTGGGCAGAGCTTGTGGGTCAGCGCCCAGAAGCGATGGGAATGGTTCATCTCCTTGAGATGCGCGACTTCATGGGCCGCGAGATAGTCCAGCACCAGTGGCGGGGCGAGGATCAGGCGCCAGGAGAAATTCAGGTGCCCCCTCGACGAACAGGAGCCCCACCGGCTCGTGGTGTCGCGGATGGTGATCTTGCGGGCGGGGATGCCGAGCGTTGCCGTGTGGTGCCTGACCGCACGCTCCAGATCCTCGAGTGCGGCGCGGCGCAGGAAATCCTTGACCCGACGCGCGACATGGGCGGCTTCGCCGGCGACCGCGATGATGGCGGTGCCATCCTTGTCGATTGTAGCGTGGGTGATGCCGCGCACCTTCGACCAATGCACGATCCGGTGGGGTGCGCCGCGAAAGGGCACGACCTGTCCCGGCTCAAAGGGCACCGAAAGCGGACGTTTGGCGAGCTTTGCCGCGATCCAGCCACCATGATTCTCGGCGAAGATCTTGCCGGTGAGGAAGTCTGCGCGTTCCGGCAGCGTCAGCGTGATCTCGCCGGTCGCCTGCGAGACACGCAGCGTCATCCGCCGAGCGGCAGCGCGCCGCTTCACCGCAACGGAGAACAGCGTGCCGCCGTGAGCGACCTCGATCCGATCCGGATCAGGCTGGCGCTTGAACAGGGAGAGCCGCATCGCCCGCAATTGTGCTGGATTCGCGGGCGATGCGGAAGGGCTTCAGTTCGCGATCTTCAAGGCCTTGCGCGCGACGGCCGCGCTGTCGTCCCGGCGCACCTTGGCTGCCTCCATGTCGAGGCTGACCATGAAGTCGGAAATGCGGGGCGCGATTTCGGCGCGGAAGCGCGAACCGTTGAAGACGCCGTAATGGCCGACGCCCTTCTGAAGGTAATGCACGCGCTTGTCGGCCGGGATATTGGCGCAGAGATCATGGGCGGCCTGGGTCTGGCCGACGCCCGAGATATCGTCGTTCTCGCCCTCGACCGTCATCAGCGCAACACGACGAATGGCCTTCAGATCAACCAGCTTGTCGCGATGCATCATCGTGCCCTTGGGCAGGGCATGCTGAACGAATACGGTATCGACCGTCTGGAGATAGAACTCCGCCGTCAGGTCCATGACCGCGAGATACTCGTCATAGAAATCGCGGTGCTTCTCGGCCGAATCGCCATCCCCGGCGATGAGGTGCTTGTACATCTCGTAGTGAGCCGAGACATGCCGGTCGATATTCATGGCCATGAAGCCCGATAGCTGCATGAAGCCGGGATAAACCTCCCGGAAAGCGCCCATATGCGGGAACGGCACCATGGTGATGCAATTGCGGCGGAACCATTCGGTACCGCGCTCCATGGCTAGCTGGTTGACCGCGGTCGGCGAGCGGCGGGTATCGATCGGACCACCCATCAGGGTCATCGACCGCGGCGCATTGGGATCATTCTCCGCTTCCATCCGCGCGATCGCGGCAATCACCGGAACCGCAGGCTGGCAGACGGCCATGACATGGGTGTCGGGGCCGAGCGTCTGGAGCATGCCGACGACGTAGTCGATATAATCGTCGAGATCGAAGCGACCGGCGGCGAGCGGCACCAGGCGGGCATCCGTCCAGTCGGTGATGTAGACCTCATGGCCAGGCAGGAAGGCCTCGACCGTGCCTCTTAGCAGAGTGGCGTAATGGCCCGACATCGGCGCAACCAGCAGCACCTTCGGCTGCGGCTTGCGACGCCCGGCGATTTTGCGGTCGAAATAGACCAGCTTGCAGAAGGGCCGCTCCCAGACGACGCGTTCCTCGACGGCGACCTTGACGCCGCCAATCGTGGTCTCGTTCAGGTCGAAGGCGGGCTTGCCATAGCGGCGCGTCATCCGTTCGAACAGTTCACAGGACGCAGCGACCGTGCGGCCGAGCGGCGTGTAGGTCAGCGGATTGGCTGGGTTCTTGAACGCCAGCTGCAGCGCATCCGACATGCCACGAACGGGCGCGACCATCGTATGAACCGCTTCGTAGGCGTGATAAGCGAACGACATGGCAGCTCCATACATGCAGCGACGTCTCCCGGGTGCCGGATGCACCTGATGATGCGCCGCAACAAACAGCGCAGCCTAGATTGTTTCTGCTCTCATTCAATCCGGCAAAAGGCTAAGATTTTCCTTCAATGCCAAAATGCCACAGTTTTGCACTGCAAAACCCCGGTCCGTCATCGGATGCATGGGCGTCATGACGGTCCCTGATGCGGATCTCCCGCCGCTGGCACGATCCAGCCGTCATTTGCGCCTCGACACCCTCGTGCGGTTGCGCTGGCTTGCTATCGCCGGCCAGAGCCTCGCAGTCGCTGGCGTGCATTTTGGCCTCGGCTTCACCCTGCCCTTCGGCTGGTGTTTCCTCGCCATCGCAATCTCCGCCTGGCTGAACATTGCGCTGCGCATTCGCTTTCCGCTCAGCCACAGGCTGCGCGAGGATGCGGCGACCGCGCTGTTGGCCTTCGACATCATCCAGCTCGCAGCCCTGCTCTACCTGACCGGCGGCCTGCAAAATCCCTTCGCAATTCTGTTCCTCGCGCCGGTGATGATTTCGGCGACAGCCTTGCCGCCGCAGCGCACCATGCTGCTCGGGCTACTGGCCGTCGTGCTGGCGAGCGTGCTGAACTTCGCGCATCTGCCCCTGCCCTGGGCCGGGCCCAACCGGCCGGTCCTGCCGCCATTCTACCAGGCCGGGAACTGGATCGCGCTCGTGCTCGGGCTCGGCTTCACCGGCATTTATGCCTGGCGCGTCGCCAAGGAAGCGCGCGACCTCTCGGAGGCTCTCGCTGCGACGGAGTTGGTCCTGGCACGCGAACAGCACCTTTCGCAGCTCGACGGCCTCGCCGCAGCAGCAGCCCATGAACTCGGCACGCCGCTCGCCACGATCGCCCTGGTGGCACGTGAATTGTCGCGGCTGGCCCCTCCGGAAGGCGAGATGGCGGAGGATATCACGCTGCTGCGCGAGCAGGTCGAGCGCTGCCGCGGCATCCTCGGCAAGCTCACCTCGCTTCAGGACGACGATGCCGGCCCGCTCGACCAACTCTCGCTGCGCCTGCTGATCGAAGAGACGGCCGGCCCGCAGCGGCCATTCGGCGTGCCGTTCCGCATCGATATGATCGGAGACAAGCCGGAACCCGTCTGCCGACGCAACCCGGGCATGATCTACGGCCTCGGCAATATCGTCGACAATGCCGTCGACTTCGCCCGGTCCGAAGTGGCGATCATCGCACAATGGACCGATATGCATGTCATGCTGACCATCGCCGATGATGGCCCCGGGTTTCCTCCCGACGTCCTGATGCGCGCCGGCGAGCCCTATCTCTCGCGCGCAGCGGCAGAAAGTCGCGCCGGCGGCGGTTTGGGCCTGGGACTTTTCATTGCAAAAACGCTGCTGGAACGCGGCGGTGCAGCGCTCGAATTTTCGAATCTGCCATCCCCGGCGAGCGGCGCGTCCGTCCGCATGGTCTGGCCGAGGGCGGTGTTCGAGGCCGACGCAAAACCTTCCGGGTCTTCAAAACGGGGGGAAATGCCACTACCTGAGGGTGACGGCCCCTTCTCGCCGTCCTGATGCGCGAAACCCATGATCGCGTTACAATTTCGCCGGCCCGAACCGGTGGCAGGAGAGTTGAGATGCAACAGGCGCTGAACGACGCCGCCCAATCGGACATGACCCTGCTGCTCGTCGACGACGACAAGCCGTTCCTGACCCGACTCGCGCGGGCCATGGAAGGGCGGGGTTACTCCGTACGCATCGCCGAAAGTGTCTCGGCTGGTCTTGCTGCTGTCGAAGAAGAGGCCCCGGCCTTTGCTGTCATCGATCTGCGCCTTGCTGATGGCAACGGGCTCGATGTCATCGCCCGCCTGAAGGAGCGCCGCCCCGACGCGCGCGGCATCGTGCTGACCGGCTACGGCAACATCGCGACCGCCGTCAGTGCCGTGAAGCTCGGTGCCTTCGATTTCCTGGCAAAACCCGCTGACGCCGACGAAATCCATTCGGCCCTGGCAGCCGCGCGCGATTCGCGGCCGATGCCGCCGGAAAACCCGATGTCGGCCGATAGGGTCCGCTGGGAACATATCCAACGTGTCTACGAGCTGTGCAGCCGCAATGTCTCTGAGACGGCGCGGCGGCTCGGCATGCACCGGCGCACCCTGCAGCGCATCCTGGCAAAGCGCGCCCCGCGCTGAAGCATCGGCCCGAAAAGTGGATTGCGGTTTTCGGGAAAGCCTATGCAAGCGCTGAAGGTCAGATTATCGGGCCGGATATCCGGCCCACTGATCTAGAGCGGCGGGTCCTCGATCAAGGCAAGGCGCTGGGCAGACAGCCTGGCGAAGGCGATCGTGAGCGCCTTGCGTCGTGCAGCCACGAGCGGATGGCGCGGCGCATCGCGCAGGAGTTCGCCGCCATAGCTATCGGCGATGATCAGCCCGACATCGTCGGGCAGGATTTCGCGCGGGAATTCCGGCGCGACCGCGAAGAGAAAACCATCGCAATAGTCGCGATAATCCGGCCATTTGCCATCGACGCGATAGTCCTCGATGCCCGACTTGACCTCGATGACCAGGAGTTCGCCGGTCGGAGACAAGGCGACGATATCGCCCCGACGGCCATTGGCGAAGGTCATTTCCTTGACGATGGCATAGCCGCGCTCACGCAGATGCCTGGCCGCGCCGCGGCAGACGGCACGGGTGATGTCTGGGCGGGCAGGCGGCGGGTTGAGCACGGAATCGGGAAGCAACATACCCACATGTTCACTCTTTGTGCGCCTCAACGCAAGCTGAAGACGCTTGCAGGCCCGCGCCGTCCGGCTATGGTCCCGGCGCTTTGAACTCCCATCTTGCTCTCCTGCTGATCATCATTCCGGCTGCCGCGGCATCGGCGGCGCTCTGCGTGCTGTTGCGGCCCCTGCTGGTCCGCTATGCGTTGGCGCGGCCGAATGCCCGCTCCAGCCATACGCAGCCGACGCCACAGGGCGGCGGCATCGCAGTTCTTGCCGGGGCCTTTCTCGCGCTGATCCTGGCTCTGCTGCTCCTTCCCCTTCCAACGGCGGCGCGCGCTGATCTGGTCTGGGTCATGGCGGCGGCAACGGCACTGGCGGTCGTCGGAGCCTGGGATGACATCCGCCCGCTTCCGGCCGCGACACGGCTCGTCCTGCAGGCGCTTTGCGTCGGGATCGTGCTGTTCTGCGCCGCTCCCGAACTCAGACTGTTCCCGGACCTCATGCCGCTCGGGCTCGAGCGCGGTCTCGCGCTCATCGCCGGGCTCTGGTTCGTCAATCTCGCCAATTTCATGGACGGCATCGACTGGATCACCGTGGCCGGCATCGCACCGCTCGCCGGTGCGCTTGCCCTGGCGGGCGCCAGCGGGGTGCTCGATCCCGCCAGTGGCCTGCTCGCCGCCGCCTTGTTCGGCGGGATCATCGGCTTCGCGCCGTTCAACAAGCCCGTGGCGCGGCTCTTTCTCGGCGATGTCGGCTCGCTGCCGCTCGGTCTGCTCAGCGCCTATCTGCTTTACCGCCTGGCGGGAACCGGCGCACTGACCGCCGCGCTGATCCTGCCGCTCTACCATGTCGCGGATTCGACGATCACTTTGTTCAGGCGGCTGGCGCGCGGCGAGAAAGTCTGGGAGGCGCATCGCAGCCATTTCTACCAGCAGGCCACCGTCAACGGCTTCAGCGTTCGAGAGGTCGTGATGCAGGTCGCGCTGCTCAACCTTGCCCTGATCGCGCTTGCCGGACTCAGCGTCGCCGTTCCCGCGCTTTGGCAACAGCTCATCTGTCTTGCCCTTGCAGCGATGCTGACCGGGCTGCTGCTGCGGCGCTTCGCCAGCAAGCGGATCCGGCCGTGAGCGAACGTGTTCTCGTTACAGGAGCGAGCGGCTTCATCGGCCCGCATGTCGTCGCCGGCCTTCGTGCGAGGGGATATGGCGTCCGGGTAGCCCAGCGGCGCGAGAGCCCCGCGGATGAGGGCATCGAGCGCGTGGTGATCGGCGATCTCTCCGAGCCGGTGGATTGGCGCCCGGCTGTCGCTGGCATCCGCCATGTCGTTCATCTCGCCGGCCTCGCCCATGCCGGGCCTGGTCTCGATGAATCGCTCTACCGGCGCATCAACACCGAGGCGACGCTCGCGCTGGCGGAAGCTGCTCTGCAAGCAGGCGCTGCGCGATTTGTCTATGTCTCCTCAATCAAGGCTCTCACGGGAGCCTTTGACGGCCATTTTCGCGAGAGCGACGCGCCAGCACCGGACGATGCCTATGGCCGCTCCAAGCTTGCAGCGGAGCAGGGACTCGCCGCGCTCGGTCTCGACTGGATCTCGCTAAGGCCGGTTTTGGTCTATGGGCCCGGCGTCAAAGCGAATATGGCGTCGCTCCTGAAGCTGGCGCGTTTGCCGATACCCTTGCCCCTCGGCGGTCTCGATGCCCCGCGCTCGCTGCTCGCCATCGAGAATCTCGTCGACGCGATCCTCTTCGCGCTGACATCCGCCTGTCCGGCACGGCGTAGCTATACGGTTGCCGACCCCGAGCCCGTCAGCGTGGCCGAGATGATCGCGGCGATGCGCTCCGGCCTCGGGCGCAAGCCCGGCCTCCTGGCCATTCCAGCGGCCCTCCTGAGGCAGGCGGCGCGGCTGTCCGGGAAGAAACAGGCCTTCGCCAAGCTCAGTGGCGGGCTCGTCGCGCGCCCCGAGGGGCTGATCAGGGCCGGTTGGCGGCCACCGGCAGCGACGCTTCCGGCACTGGCGCAGCTGGCCGCGGCTGCTGACGCAGCTTGAAATCCGGAATCGCCTCCTCCAGCACCGCTTCAGCCGCAAGGCGATCCTCAGCCTTGATGGCGGCTTCCAGGCGCGAGAACCAGCCCTGCATGCGGGCGCGCGCCGCGAAGCTCGGCTTCGCGGCCATGACGCCGTCGAGCCCGGTCTCGGCCATCGGCTCATCGTGCGCGAAGAGAATCTCGTTCAGACGCTCGCCAGGGCGGACGCCGGTGATCGCGATTTCGATATCGACGCCCGGCTCGTAGCCAGCGAGCCGAATCATGCGCTCGGCCAGATCCATGATCCTGACCGGCTGGCCCATCTTGAGCACATAGACGGCCGCGCGCTCAGTCTCTGGCCCTGCGGCGCGGGCATGCGACGCGGCGGTCAGGACGAGATCGCAGGCTTCGCGGATCGTCATGAAGTAGCGGATCATCTCCGGGCTGGTCACGGTCAGCGGGCCGCCGCGCTTGATCTGCGCCTTGAACTTAGGAACCACCGAGCCGACCGAGCCCAGCACGTTGCCGAAGCGCACGGCAACGAGGCGCATGCCGGAGGCTGCTGCGACAAACTCGGCATCGCGCGACTGGGCATACATCTCGGCGAAACGCTTGGTCGCTCCCAGCATCGAGACGGGCTCGATCGCCTTGTCGGTCGAGATCATCACGAAGATCTTGGCATCAGCAGCGATCGCGGCATCGATGACATGCATCGAGCCGAAGACATTGGTCTTGATGCCCTCTGCCCAGTCGGCCTCGAGATAAGGCACATGTTTCAGCGCTGCGGCGTGGATCACGATGTCGGGGGCAAACGCCGTGAAGAGCGGCGTGATCCGGGCGCGGTCGCGCACATCGGCAAGCGCTCCCGAGATCCTTGTCTCCAGCCGATGAGCCGCGAGTTCCTCGGTGATCTGGAATAGCGCCGGCTCCGAGCTCTCGACCACCAGGAGCTCCGAAGCACCGAAGGCCGCGCAGCGCAGGCAGATCTCCGAGCCGATCGAGCCACCTCCGCCGGTGACGATGACGCGCTTGCCTTTCAGGAAGGACCCCAACCGATCGCGATCGATCTTGACCGAAGGGCGGACGAGCAGGTCCTCGATCTCCAGCGGTGCCAGCTCAGTCTCGGTCCCGCCTTCGCCGAAGGAATCGAGCCGCGAGATCGGCAAGGCGAGCCTGCGCGTCCGGGCGAGCCATTTGTCCGGCTCGGCTTCCGGTGCCAAGGCGCTCGAAGTGGCGACGATACGGCGGAACGGCTCACCGCGTTCGGCCGCGTCGCCAGCGACCGTCTCGATCTGAGACAGCAGACCAAGCACGGGAACGCCGCGGATCGACTGGCCGAGATCATCGGCGCGCGGTGACAGAATGCCAGCAGGCTTCAATTTGCGCATGGTCCCGGCTTCCATGGCGCGAATGACCATCTCGACCTCGACGCCGCGGCCGAGCAGCAGCGCGGGGAGCGCCGCGTCGCGCTCGGCATGCTGTTTGGAACGGGAATATTTGAGGTAGCGATAGGCGAGGCGCGGGCCGCCGAGCAGCGCGTTCTGCACAAGCCAATAGAGTGCGATGGTGATCTTGCCGAAATAGAAGGCGCCGTAGAGGCTCGGTGACAACAGGAGATAGTCAATCACCAGCAGCGACAGCGACAGGACGGTGACCGCCTTGACGATGTTCGACAGGTCCGGAAGCGAGGCGAAGCGCCATTTCGAGCGATAAAGCGAGAAAAACCAGTAGACCGCGCCAGCATAGGCGACGAAAAACGGCAGGAAGCTCGGCAGATAGCGCAGATGCTCATCGAGCTGCCCGCCCTCGAACCGCACCACGAAAACGGAAACGATTGCCAGCGCCGTGACCACGAGATCATGGACGATGACGGCGAGCTTCTTGGTATTCTGCTTGGTGAATAGGGCCATGGCCGGCGGGGTATCCCGCTCCCGTGCCGCCTTGTCAACGCGAAGCGGCAGGCAAAGAGCGCGCTGCGCGCGAAATCAAGCCTCCGCGTGCGAGACCTTGGCGCGCGAATAGCCGAGACCGGCGAGAATGAAATCGACCATCTCCTCGATGCTCGGCCCCGGCAGGCTCAGGCATTGCGAGATCAGCATCGGATGGCAGAAGGGCGTCATTGCAAAGCGCACGCAGGCGGTGGCGACTTGCGGGTCCATCGGTCGGAATTCGCCCGAAGCGATGCCTTCCGCCACGACACCGCGCAGGATGCCGTCATAGCGCCCGATATGAGCCTGGACGACCTCCCAGCTCTCCTCCATCGCAGCGGCGACCATCTCGTGCACCTTGTGGTGGTCGAGATAACGCAGCGAGTTGATGCGGTTGTTGGTGATCAGGATATCCCGAAGCCGCTCGGCAGCGGAACGCTTTTCCCGCGCGATCGCCGTAACGGCCGCCTCCATCTCGCCCATGTAGCGCTCGGCGACGGCCTCATTGATGGATTTCTTGGAGTCGAAGAACCGATAGACATTGGCGGGACTCATCCGCAGTGCCTTGGCGATGTCCGCCACCGTGGTCTTCTGGTAGCCGATGTCACGAAAGAAGCGCTCCGCCGTATCGACGATGCACTGCCTCGTATCCCGCTCAAGATGACTCAACTCGGTTTCTCGTTCAGTTGCTCAGCGATTTCGGGTGGGAATTGTTCATTATGATGAATTTCGTCATTCGTCAACTCCATGACGAATAAAGACTTTAGCCAAATCTTCCTGGCCTCTCTGACCGGTAGACGGCAAAACTGACCAGTTTGTCAATCCGTCCCCGGGCGGGTAGACCGGGGTGCGGTGAAAGTGTCGCAGGCTAGGCCGCGCCGAGGCGGCGCAACTCGATCAGCCGGATTGCACCCGCTCCTGAGCGAGGGTCCAGATCGCATCGATGTCGAGATGCCGGGCCAGATGTCCGGCCAGACGGTCGAGCGCCAATTCGACCTCATCCTCGTAATTCAGCGTCGAAGACAGCGTTCGGCCCGCGATGCCCGCAAGAATGGCGGCACGGACGGCATCTGAGGCAAAGGCGCCATGCAGGTAGGTGCCGATCACGCGCCCATCGGTCGAGGCTGCTCCCTCCCGCCGCTCACCAACCCGGAAGGGCGCGCGTTGCGTGTCGGCCCCCTCGGTGCGGCCAAGATGAATCTCGTAGGCCCGACCTGACGATGCGCTGGGCGCATGGGTGAAATCGACCTCACGCACGGTCTTGCCAGGCTCCAGCACCGTCTCGACCTCGAGCATGCCGAGGCCTGGAGCCTCACCTGCCGGTCCCTCCAGACCATGAGTATCCTGCACGGTACGCCCGAGCATCTGGTAGCCACCGCAGAGGCCGATGACATGACCTCCGCGTCGGCGGTGGGCAGCGAGATCGATATCCCAGCCCTCGGCGCGCAAAGCCGCGAGATCGCGGAGCGTCGTCTTTGAGCCGGGCAGGATGACGAGATCGGCGTCGCCCGGCAGCGGCGCGCCACGGGTCACCATGACCAGTTCGACGGCGGCCTCCAGTTTCAGCGGGTCGAGATCGTCAAAATTGGCGATTCCCGGCAGTACGGGTACCGCGACCTTGAGCACGGCGCCGGCCGTGCGCACGCCGGAGGTCAGATCGAGCCCGTCCTCGGCCGGCAGGCGGGACGCTTCGGCGAACCAGGGCACAATGCCGAGGCAAGGCCAGCCAGTCGCCTGCGAAATCGTGGAGATGCCGTCCTTGAAGAGTGCTGCGTCGCCACGAAAGCGGTTGATGGCAAAGGCCCTAATCATCTCGCGATCGGCGGCATCGAGCACGGCATGGGTGCCGACGAGACTGGCGATCACGCCGCCGCGATCAATGTCGCCGATCAGCAGCGCCGGAACGCCGGCCGCGCGGGCAAAGCCGAGATTGGCGATATCTCGCGCGCGCAGATTGGTCTCGGCCGGTGAACCGGCTCCCTCGACGAGAACGAGATCGGCCCCGGCGCTCAGCCGCTCAAAACTCTCCAGCACTTTCGGCAGGAAATCGCCGCGCCGCGCAAAATCGCCCGACGCGAGGTGGCCTGCGACGCGGCCCTGCAGCACGATCTGGCTGCCTGTGTCGCTCTCCGGCTTGAGCAGCACCGGGTTCATGTCGACATGCGGCGGCACGCGGGCAGCGCGGGCCTGAAGAGCCTGGGCGCGACCGATCTCGCCTGAAGCGGTCGCTGCGGCATTGTTCGACATGTTCTGTGGCTTGAACGGCCGCACCCTGAGGCCGCGATCGGCAAAGAGCCGACATAATCCAGCGACGAGCAGCGACTTTCCGACATTCGAGCCGGTGCCGAGAATCATCAGGGCGGGGGTGGGTTTGGGCGCGGCCATGGCGCTTGCTTAGGCGGCGCTCAGGGCGCGGGCAAGCAGGCGGCGATGGAGAGGGAGGGTCACCGGTTCACGCCAATATCCCGCAGCTCCAAAGGGGCGAAGAAACCGCGGGCGCCCGTCGTGAACCGGCGAAACGGAGATAAGCATTGACCGCTGATGAATGTCAACATTCATCATTCCATATTCTGTCAGGAGCATGAGGGCTTGCTTGAGCCGGTGCACAGGGCAGCGGGACATGGTAGAGGCCCAAGCTCTCTCGCACCCAAACTCGACAAGATTGCGATGAACCCGATCTTCTCCGCCCTTCAGACCAGCGTCTTCGAAGTGATGTCGCGGCTCGCGCGCGAGACCGGCGCCGTGAATCTCGGCCAGGGCTTTCCCGACGACCCGGGGCCCGAGGATGTGCGGCGAAAGGCCGCCGAGGCGGTGATGAACGGCTGGAACCAGTACCCGCCGATGATGGGCCTGCCGGAGCTGCGTCAGGCCTGCGCCACGCATTACAAGCACTGGCAGGGCCTTGATCTCGATCCGGACAGCGAGGTGATGATCACCTCGGGGGCAACCGAGGCGATCGCCGGCGCCCTGATGGCGTTGATCACGCCCGGTGACGAGGTCGTGCTGTTCGAGCCGATGTACGACGCCTATGTGCCGCTGGTGCGCCGGGCCGGCGGCATCCCGAAATTCGTGACCCTAACCCCGCCGGCTTTCGGCCTGAGCGAAGAGGCGCTGGCCAAGGCCTTTTCACCAAAGACCCGGGTCGTGCTGTTCAACAACCCGCTGAATCCGACCGCGACGATCTTCAGTGCTGCCGATCTCGATCTGCTCGCCGATTTCTGCATCCGGCATGACGCCGTCGCGATCTGCGACGAGGTCTGGGAGCATGTCGTCTTCGACGGCCGCAGGCATGTACCGCTGATGGCGCGGCCGGGCATGCGCGAGCGCACGGTGAAGATCTCGTCGGCTGGGAAGATCTTCTCGCTGACCGGGTGGAAGGTCGGGATGGTGATGGCGGCGCCCAATCTGATGCGCGTGCTCGCCAAGGCGCATCAATACATCACGTTTACCACCCCGCCGAACCTGCAGGTTGCAGTCGCCTATGGGCTCGGCAAGGATGATTCCTATTTCGACGGGATGCGCGCCGATTTCCAGCGCTCGCGTGATCGTTTCGCCAGCGGGTTGCAGGGTCTCGGTTTCAGCGTGCTGCCAAGCGTCGGCACCTACTTCCTCAATGTCGACATCGCGCCGCTCGGCGAGACCGACGACATCGCGTTCTGTCAGAGACTTGTCACGGAGAACGGTGTCGCCGCGATCCCGGTCAGCGCCTTCTATGCGGAGGGCGCCGTCAAGACGGTGGTGCGCTTCTGCTTTGCCAAGCATGACGCGACGCTCGATGCGGCACTTGAGCGGCTCGCGGACTGGAGGAAAGCGGCCTGAGCCGCGGAAGCCCCGCTCTCAGCTCTTGCGTAGTGTCTCGACCAGCCTGCCGGCCTTGATCAACGGCGCCTCGAGGCGCTTGGCATTCGCGGCGTGTCCACTGGCCCGCAAGGCTTCGATCGCGGACATGATCTGAGCGAGGGCCTGCTCGGCCAGGCCCCGATCACGGCGGCGTTCGGCGAGATGCAGGGAAGCCTGTCCGTGACTGGCCGTGGTTGCCGCCCAAAGGGAGGGTACGGTCTCGCGCCGGCGCTCCTCAAGCGCGGCAGAGAACAAGGCGAGGGCCTCTTCGAGCACGACGGGCTCGCTATAGCGCTCGCCCATGGCCGCTAGCACCCCACCCATCTGATGCTGCAACTCGGCCCAGCGCAGAGGCTCCCGCGCCCTGTCGACGGTCTTGGCAACCCTGTTGAAGCCGTTGAAAGCCCGCTCGAGCAGGGCGAGGTCCTTCCGGCGCGAACCGAGATCGGCGCGCGCGCGAGAAATCAAGTGCTCGGCCTCGAGCCAACGCGCCTCGTCACGACTTCGATCCCAGCGAGCAAGGACATCGGCGAACGCTGCAACCGCTTCCTCCAGCAGATCATCGTCCGCGCTGGCCTCACCCAGCATCGAGGCAAGTCGGCCAAAGCGGACCTTCAATCCATGCCAGAGGGCCGGCGCTTCATCCCGGCGGAGGTCTTCTAATGCCGCCCGGCAACGGCCGAGCGCCTCGACGCGTAGTTTGCCATCGCCGGACATCTCCGCAAGGCTCTCGAGCACGGCAGCGAAAGCGTCCTGGGCCCCGGCAAAGGCGACCGTATCCTCGAGGCTGTCGAAGCCCTCGAGCAAACGGCGCAGCAAGCCAATGGCCGCGTCATAGCCGTCTCGCCCACCGAAATCCTCGCTGATCCGCGCCAGCGCTTTCGCCTGGGCGAGAGCCAGGTCCCGACTGCGATCGAGATCGGCCAGACCGATGAGCGCAGACGCTTCGCCATAGCGGGCAGCGGCCTCGCGATAGGCCTCCGACGTCATGCGCAGAAAGCTGATCGCCGCCCGGTCGGTGCGGTTCCCGCCGGCCGTGAGCCGCTGGGCGACCGTCAGCGCCGAGAGATCGGTCGAGCCGCCGATCACTTGGAGCTCGGCCTGAGCCAGCGCCTTGTCCGCATCGGCGAAGCGGCCGGCGGCAAGCGCTGCCGCCGCCTCGCTTCGCAGATGCCGGGTGGCCTCGTCGCCAAGTGGATCGCCGAGTCGACCTGCTACTGCGAGGAAATCCTGCGCCTTGCGGTCAAGCAGCGCTTCCACGGGAAGCGCTGCGCCGGGTCGGCGCAGCCAATCGGCGACCATGGCCGGCAGCGCCACTGCCGGCAGGCCGTAGCGCACGGTGACGCGCACTAGGAGCGGCGCGATCTCCTCCGACCCGCTGATGGCATCCTCCCGTTCCAGATCAGCACTGGCGTCTCACTTCGCGGCGATGACCGCGATCTCGACCGTGAACTGCGGCGCGGCAAGCTTGGCTTCGACGGTGGCGCGACCGGGAGTCTGGCCGGCGACGACCCACTTGTCCCAGACGCCGTTCATCTCGGCGAAGGTCGACATGTCGGAGAGCCAGATATTGACCATCAGCAGCTTGGTCTTGTCGGTGCCGGCTTCGGCCAGGAGGCCGTCAATGATGCCGAGGATGTCGGCGGTCTGCTCGGCAACGCTCTTGCCGGCAGCCTTATCGGCGACCTGGCCGGCGAGGTAGACGGTGTTGCCATGCACGACGGCCTTGGACATGCGGGGGCCGATACCGATGCGCTGGATGCTCATGATCAGATCTCCTGAAGTAAGGGGCTTGCTGGTAGCCCGAGACATCCGCACACGCAAATCTCAAAATCCAAAAAGGTGAGGCAGCGCTCGCACATAAAACCGATACGCGTCTTGCTTGAGCCCAAGGCTATGACGCTGCGACCCAGCCGGCCCAGAGCGCAGCGTAGCGTGCAGCCTTGCCGATGAAGACGAGTAGCGTGAAGCGGCCGAGTGGGTAATTCAAAGTGCCGGCGACGACCGTCAGCGGGTCGCCGACAATCGGCAGCCAGGCAAGAAGCAAGGACGGCCAGCCAAAACGACCGAACCAGGCCTGGGCGCGGCCGAGTTTCGCAGGGTCCGGGCGCAGCCTGGCCGGCAATCTCTCCAGCCCGCCTTGCGTGATCAATCGACCGATCCACCAGTTGAGGACCGAACCCGCGGTGTTCGCGAGGCTCGCGACCAGGAACAGCGTCAGCGGTTCGGCACTCCCTGCCGCGAGCAGGCCGACAAAGACGGCTTCCGACTGCGCCGGAAGGATCGAGGCCGCAACGAAGGCGGCGCCCGCCATCACCGCGAGCGCGGACAAAGCCTCCATGCCGGTTTCTCAGAGGCGGCGCAGCGCGACCTGCTGGATGCGATGACTCGCGCCCTTGGTCAGGATCAGGCTGGCGCGCTGGCGCGTCGGCAGGATGTTCTCCTGCAGGTTCGGCATGTTGATCCCGGTCCATAGATTCTCGGCGATCGACAGGGCCTCCTCCTCACCGATCTCGGCATATTTGCGGAAGAAGGAGCGAGGATCGCGGAAGGCGGTCTGGCGCAACGTCATGAAGCGGTTGACGTACCAGCGGTGCAGATCGTCCTCATGCGCGTCGAGATAGACCGAGAAATCGAAATAGTCGGAGACGAAGGGGATGACCTTGCCGTCCTTCGGCATCCGGCTCGGCTGCAGAACGTTGAGGCCTTCGAGGATCAGAATATCCGGCCGCTCGACAGTGACCTGCTCACCAGGAACGACATCGTAGACAAGATGCGAATAGACCGGCGCCAAGACCGCAGGCCTGCCGGCTTTCACATCGGAGAGGAAACGCAGGATCGCGGAACTGTCATAGCTTTCCGGAAAGCCCTTGCGCTGCATCAACCCGCGCCGCTCGAGTTCGGCATTGGGCAGCAGGAAGCCGTCCGTGGTGACGAGTTCGACCTTGGGCGTATTCGGCCAGCGCGAGAGCAGCGCCTTCAATACGCGTGCCGTGGTCGACTTGCCGACTGCGACCGAGCCGGCGACGCCGATGATATAGGGAACCTTGACCTCGGCTTCTGCCAGCAGAAAACGCTGCGTCGCCTTGAACAGGCCTTGCGTGGCCGCAACGTAGAGCGACAGCAGCCGCGACAGCGGCAGGTAGATCGCGACGATCTCGTCCAGCGAGATCGGATCATTGATCGATTGCAGCTTGGTCAGGTCGTCGACCGAGAGCGTCAGCGGCGTATCGGCGCGCAGATGCGCCCACTCGTCCCGCGTGAAGGTCCGATAGGGTGAAACCAGATCGGGATCGGCCGCGGCCGGGATCAGACGTTGGTCCATGCTGCCGCGATCCGCATTCCAGACTTCGAGATTCAAGGCTCGGATATCCTCGACTGGACTCTGAGCACGCCGCCTTTTCGAAAGCCGGATCCGGCCTTCGGCAACATGGCTCAGGGTTTCCTCGCCGCCTTCTCAGCCAGACCGGACCGGGCGGTACGGGCCTCAAGCTGGCTCAACACATCTTGCAATGCAACATCGCGCGACGAAAGCACGACCAACAGATGATAGAGCAAATCGGCACTTTCGGCGATCAAAGCCTGCTTGTCGCCTTGCACAGCTGCAATCACGGTTTCGACAGCCTCTTCGCCGAGCTTCTTGGCGGCGCGCTCCGGCCCGCCAGCCAGGAGCTTGGCGGTCCAGGACTCTTCGGGGGAGGCCCTTCCCCGCTCGGCGACGATCTTTTCGAGATCGGACAGTGTAAAGCCGCTCATCGCTCAATCCAGCCGCATCGCCAGCCCTGCCGCCGCCATATGGGCTTTGGCCTGGGGGATGGTGAAAGTCCCGAAGTGGAAGATCGAGGCCGCCAGCACGGCACTGGCATGGCCCTCCCGCACGCCGTCGACGAGATGGTCGAGCGTGCCGACACCGCCGGACGCGATGACGGGCACGGAAACCGCATCGGCAATCCGGCTGGTCAGGTCAAGATCGAAGCCTGCCCCGGTGCCGTCGCGGTCCATCGAGGTCAGCAGCAGCTCGCCGGCGCCGAGCGAGACCACCTCGCGGGCATAGGCGACGGCATCGAGCCCGGTCGCATTGCGGCCGCCATGGGTGAAGATCTCCCAGCGCTCCGGCGCCACCTTCTTGGCGTCGATCGCGACGACGATGCACTGATCGCCGAACTTTTCCGCCGCTTCCTTGACGAAGGCACGCCGCTGCACGGCCGCCGTCATGATCGCGACCTTGTCGGCCCCGGCCAAGAGCAGCTTGCGGATATCGTCGACCGTGCGGACGCCGCCGCCCACGGTGAGCGGCATGAAGCAGGCCTCTGCGGTGCGCGTCACCACATCGAACAGGATGCCGCGATCCTCATGGCTCGCCGTGATGTCGAGGAAGCAGAGTTCGTCCGCGCCGGCTGCGTCATAGGCCTTGGCGGCCTCGACCGGATCACCGGCATCGACGAGATCGACGAATTTCACGCCCTTGACGACACGGCCGTCCTTGACGTCGAGGCAGGGAATGATGCGGGTCTTCAGGCTCATGCCGCCTTCCCCTTGTCCGCCTGAGCGATCCGCGCCAGCGCTGCGGCCGGATCGATGCGCCCATCATAGAGCGCGCGGCCCGTGATCGCGCCTTCCAGAATAGCGGCGTCGGGGGCACAGAGGCGCTCGATATCGGCCATCGAGGCGAGCCCGCCCGACGCGATCACCGGAATGCTCAGCGCCCCGGCGAGCGCGATCGTGCCGTCCCAGTTGATGCCCTGGAGCATGCCGTCGCGCGCGATGTCGGTGTAGATGATCGCCGCGACGCCCGCGTCCTCGAAGCGGCGGCCAAGATCAACCGCGGCAAGCGAAGAGGTTTCGGCCCAGCCTTCGACCGCGACGAAGCCGTCGCGCGCATCGATGCCGACGGCGACCTGGCCCGGAAAGGCCTTCGCCGCTTCGCGCACGAAAGCCGGATCCCGCACCGCGGCCGTGCCGATGATGACGCGGCGCACGCCCTTGGTGAGCCAGCCCTCGACGGTCGCGATGTCGCGAATGCCGCCGCCGAGCTGCACCGGAAACGCGACCCGGCCGAGGATGGCCTCGACAGCTGCAGCATTCATCGGCTTACCGGCAAAGGCGCCGTCGAGATCGACGACATGGAGCCATTCGAAACCCTGCGCCTCGAATTCCGCGGCTTGCGCAGCCGGATCATCATTGAAGACGGTCGCCTGGGCCATGTCGCCTTGCTTCAGGCGAACGCAGCGACCGTCCTTGAGATCGATGGCGGGGAACAGAATCACGGTGTCCATCCCAAGAAATTGGCAATCAGCTTCAGTCCGAGCTTCTGGCTTTTCTCGGGGTGGAACTGCGTGCCGGCGATGTTGCCGCGCACCACCATGGCGGTGACGGGCCCGCCATACTCGGTCAGCGCTAGCACATCCTCGGCCCGCTCCGGCGTCAGCGCGTAGGAATGCACGAAATAGGCATGCAGGCCGCCCGGACCGGTCTCGATGCCGGCGAGCAACGGATGCTCGTCCTGCGCATGCAGATTGTTCCAGCCCATATGCGGGATCTTGAGGCTCTCGTCGGTCGGCCTGATCAGGGCGACATCGCCCGGAATCCAGCCGAGGCCGTCCGTCACCGTGTATTCGAGCCCACGGCTTGCGAGGAGCTGCATACCGACGCAGATGCCGAGAAAGGGGCGCTGCTTGCCGCGGACGACGTCCTCCAGAACCTCGACCATGCCGGAGACAGCATCGAGCCCGCGGCGACAATCGGCGAAGGCGCCGACGCCCGGCAGGACGATGCGATCGGCCGCACGCACGACCGCCGGATCACTGGTGACGCGAATAGTGGAGGCAATGCCGGACTCGGCCGCCGCACGCTCAAAGGCCTTGGCGGCAGAGTGCAGATTGCCGGATCCGTAATCGATGATGGCGACGGACTGGGTCATCGGCCTTGCGCCTCAGGAAAGAGTCCGATCACCGGGACTGCGCTTGAAGACTGGAAACGCGCAGGAACCGGCGCGGCTTCGCGCGGAGCCGGCGCGGGCCGGCTTTCGAGAGCCCGCTCGAAATAGCGTCGTTCGGCGCTCGCGAGATCGGGAGCCTCGATCACATCGGCAAGCCGCCAGCCTTTCCGCAGCAGCTTGCGCGCGATCAGGTTCCGGCCTTCGAGCCCGAGGAAGAGCCCGATGACGAATTGCGCCAGCAGCGCCGCACCGCTCGCGAGCCCGAGATCGCTCTGCGCGTAATACACGGCAGCCCAGACCAGCGCGAAGACGAGCGTCGCCAGCCAGAGCCGCTTCGCCAGCAGCCAGAAGCCCGTGAAGAGGAAGGCTGCCCAGGAGAATGTCTCGGGCAGGAGCCGCGCCTGCTCGATATCGTCGCGCTCGCTGCCGGAACCGGGCGGCGGAATCAGGACCGTATAGAACGCCATGTCATGGCCCCTTATAGCGCGCCCTTGGTGGACGGCACGCGGCCGCCTTCGCGCGGATCGACCTCGAGCGCGTGACGCAACGCCCGCGCCAACCCCTTGAAGCAGCTCTCGGCGATATGATGGGCATTGTCGCCGTAGAGTGTCTCGACATGCAGGGTCAGGCCCGCATTGATCGCGAAGGCCTGGAAGAACTCGCGCACCAACTCGGTATCGAACGTGCCGATCTTCTCGGCCTTGAAGCTCGTGCGGAACACCAGAAAGGGCCGGCCGGAGACGTCGACGGCGACGCGGGTCAGCGTCTCGTCCATCGGCAGATGCACGTCGGCGTAGCGGCGGATGCCCTTCTTGTCGCCGAGCGCCTGCTTTACCGCCTCGCCGAGCGCGATGCCCGCATCCTCGACCGAGTGGTGATCATCGATATGGGTGTCGCCTTTCACCGTGACCGCAAGATCGATCAGCGAATGGCGGGCAAAGAGATCGAGCATATGGTCGAAGAAGCCGACGCCTGTCGCGATCTCGGCCTTGCCCGTGCCGTCGAGCGAGAGCTTGACCGAGATATCGGTTTCATTGGTGCGGCGCTTCACTTCGCCCGAACGCATTTGAAAAGCCCTTGTGACCTTGCTGGCCGGTGCTTTAGCGCGCTTTCCGCTCGACTGAAATCAGCCGAGCGACAAGAATTCGCGCCAAAGTGGCTGCTGAAGCATGTTCTCGTCGCAAAAGTGCATCCCACTTTTGCGGGACATGCTCTAGCAGCGCGTTGACGCTCACGCCACCCGGCCGATTGTGCAGCGCCTGAAAAGCCCTACATCTGGCGGACGGCCGGAAACACTGGAAGACGCTCTGATGGATAACGACAACAAGGCCCCCGTGATGCACGCCACCACCATCCTGATGGTGCGCAAGGGCGGGCGCGTGGTGATCGGCGGCGACGGGCAGGTCTCGCTCGGCCCGACCATCATGAAGGGTAACGCCAAGAAGGTGCGCCGCCTCGCCAAGGGTGCGGTGATCGCCGGCTTCGCGGGCGCAACAGCCGATGCCTTCACCCTGTTCGAACGGCTGGAGACCAAGCTCGAGCAATACCCGACGCAATTGCTGCGCGCCTGCGTCGAGCTCGCCAAGGATTGGCGCACCGACCGCTATCTGCGCCGGCTGGAAGCAATGCTGCTGGTCGCCGACAGGGAGGTCAGCCTGCTGATCTCCGGCACGGGCGACGTGCTGGAGCCGGAAGCGGGCGAACATGGCTCGGTGATGGCCATCGGCTCCGGCGGCAACTTCGCCCTGGCAGCAGCGCGCGCGCTGGTCGATGTCGAGCCCGACGCCGAGACGATCGTGCGCAAGGCGATGAAGATCGCCGGCGACATCTGCGTCTACACCAACCACAGCCTCGTCATCGAGAGCCTCGACATCGCCTGATGTCCGCTGACGCCCAATCGGAAGTATCCATGACCTCTTTTTCCCCCCGTGAGATCGTCTCCGAGCTCGACCGCTTCATCGTCGGCCAGAAGGATGCCAAGCGTGCCGTCGCCATCGCGCTGCGCAACCGCTGGCGCCGTCAGCAGCTCGAAGGGCCGCTGCGCGAAGAGGTCGCTCCCAAGAACATCCTGATGATCGGGCCGACCGGCTGCGGCAAGACCGAGATCGCGCGCCGGCTGGCGCGCCTCGCCAATGCGCCCTTCCTCAAGGTCGAGGCGACCAAGTTCACCGAGGTCGGCTATGTCGGTCGCGACGTCGAATCGATCATTCGCGATCTCCTCGAGATCGGCATCAGCCTCGTCCGCGAGGCCCGGCGCAAGGATGTCCAGGCCAAGGCACATCTTGCAGCCGAGGAGCGCGTGCTCGACGCGCTGGTGGGGTCGACGGCCAGCCCGGCGACGCGCGATTCCTTCCGTCGCAAGCTGCGCGCAAACGAACTCGACGAAAAGGAGATCGAGGTCGAGATCGCCTCTGGCGCGAGCTCGACCCCGATGTTCGAATTGCCCGGCATGCCCGGTGCCTCGATCGGCGCGATCTCGCTCGGCGACATGTTCGGCAAGGCTTTCGGCCAGAAGGGCAAGCCGCGGCGCATCCTCGTCAAGGATGCCTATGGCCCGCTGATCGCCGAGGAGAGCGACAAGCTGATCGACCAGGACGCGATCGTCCAGGATGCCATCCGCGAGGTCGAGAATAACGGCATCGTCTTCCTCGACGAGATCGACAAGATCTGCGCGCGCGAGGGCCGAGGCGGCGCAGACGTCTCGCGTGAGGGCGTACAGCGTGACCTGCTGCCGCTGATCGAGGGCACCACGGTTGCCACCAAGCACGGGCCGGTGAAGAGCGACCACGTCCTGTTCATCGCGTCGGGGGCCTTCCATGTGTCGCGCCCGTCCGACCTGCTGCCCGAGTTGCAGGGACGCCTGCCGATCCGCGTCGAATTGCAGCCGCTCGATGTCGAGGATTTCAAGCGCATCCTGACCGAGACCGAGGCGAGCCTGATCAAGCAGACGGTCGCACTGATGGCGACCGAGGAGGTCACGGTCGACTTCACCCCGGACGCGATCGACGCCATTGCCCACATCGCCGTCGCGGTAAACTCCACCGTCGAGAATATTGGCGCGCGGCGGCTCCAGACCGTGATCGAACGGATTCTCGACGAGATTTCATTCACGGCCACAGACCGCTCGGGCGAGACCGTCACGATCGACGCGCCCTATGTCGAAGTGCGGATCGGCGACCTCGCCAAAAATGCGGATCTGAGCCGGTTCATCCTGTGATGCAGCCACCGGCGGAGCCGAGTCCTACCGGGTCGCGCCTTGCGCGCGATTCGGCGGTGGTCGGCGCTGCCACGGTGCTGTCGCGCCTGCTCGGCTTCGCCAGAGATGTGCTGATCGCGCGCCTGCTCGGTGCCGGCCCGGTCGCGGATGCCTTCCTGGCAGCCGTGCGCCTGCCCAATCTGGTCCGGCGCGTGCTCGGCGAAGGCGGACTGAATGCGCCCTTCGTACCGCTCTATCTCGACATCAAGGCTTCGCGCGGCGAAGCGGCGGCTCGTGGCTTCGCCGGAGAAGCCACGGCGCATCTCGGTCTGCTGCTGCTGGTGCTGATCGCATTCGGCGAAATGTTCACGCCCTGGCTGGTGCTGGGGCTGGCCGGCGGCTTTGCGAACGAGCCCGAAACGCTTGCGCTGGCCAGCCATTTTACCCGGTTGATGCTGCCTTTCCTGCTGCTGACGACGCTCGCCGCGTTGCTGGCTGCGCTGCTCAACGCCGAGCGCCGGTTCACGACGGCGGCTCTCGCGCCGGCATTGATGAACGCCATCCTGCTCGGCGTGCTGCTGGTCCAGCTCTCGCGGGGCGCAGAGGCCATGGTGAGCGCCAGTCTGCTCGCCATCTTCGTCAGCCTGACCGGGTTCGCCCATCTCGGCCTGATCCTGCTTCGATTGCACAGGATCGGGCTGCCGCGCCTCAGTCTGCGCTGGTCGCCTGACATGAGCCGCCTCATGCGCACCGGCGGCGCGACCCTGCTCGCGGCATCGAGCGCACAACTCGTCCTGCTGGTTGCGATGCAGATCGCCTCGACAGAAGGCGGAGCGGTCGCGGCGCTCTATTACGCCGACCGCATCTTCCAGCTGCCGCTCGGCTTCGTCGGCGTCGCGATGGGCACCGTCGTGCTTTCCGAAATGGCGAGCCATGAGAGTGCGCGGGACGATGCCATGCTCGGTCGTGCGCTGGCGCTCGGATTGGCGCTTGCCGTGCCGGCGGCCGTCGCGTTGGCCGCGCTGGCCGAGCCGATCGTATCGGTGCTGTTCGAGCATGGCCGTTTCGGCCCTGAAGATCGGGTGCGCACAGCAGGAGCCCTGGCAGCTTTCGCGCTCGGTCTTCCCTTCGCGGTGATGGCAAAGGTCTTCGGTCAGGTCTATTTCGTCCGGCGCATGCCACGTATCCCGCTGCTTGCTGGACTAGCCGCCGTCCTGGTGGCCGTTTTCTCCGGCTATGGCGCTGCGCCCGGCAAGGATGCCGCGACCGTCGCCGCCCTCGCAGCAAGCCTCGCCTTTGTTGCCCAGGCCGTTCTGCTGTCGCTCCATCTGCGGCGCCAGGGCCTGTGGCGGCCGAGCCTTGCAAGCCTGCGGCCGATCATCGCCATACTGGGCGCCAGCGCCATCATGCTGGGCGCGCTCCTCCTGCTTCTGCCGGCGCTGACGACCTCGCTCGCCCCGGGCGAGCCCCTGCTGTTGCGGATTGCGTCCCTGGCCGCGCTCTGTCTCGGCGGCCTCGCGGCCTATGGCCTTGCTGGCGCCCTCTTCGGCGCTTTCGGCCTCCCGCACTTGCGCCTTGCCCGCGCTTCCGCCAGAACGCCGCGTTCCTGATACCCGCTCGCGACAATGGAGCGCCTGATGGCCGAATTTCCCCAACGCGTCTTTTCCGGCATGCAGCCGACCTCGACGCTTCACCTCGGCAATTATCTCGGCGCGCTCACGAACTGGGTCGCGATGCAGGAGAGCTATGACTGCGTGTATTGCGTGGTCGACATGCACGCTATCACCGTCTGGCAGGACCCTGCCGAGCTGACGCGTGCCATCCGCGAGGTCACAGCGGCCTATCTCGCCGCCGGCGTCGACCCGAAGAAGAGCATCATCTTCAACCAGAGCCAGGTCGCGCAGCACGCCGAACTTGCCTGGGTGTTCAACTGCGTTGCCCGCCTCGGCTGGCTCAATCGCATGACCCAGTTCAAGGAAAAGGCCGGCAAGGACCGCGAGAACGCCTCGGTCGGACTCTACGCCTATCCGAATCTGATGGCGGCCGACATCCTGCTCTACAAGGCGACGCATGTGCCGGTCGGCGAGGACCAGAAGCAGCATCTCGAACTGGCGCGCGATATCGCGCAGAAGTTCAACAATGACTTCGCCGAGCAGATCGCCGCTCGCGGCCTCGGCACCGGCGAGCTCGGCTTCTTCCCGCTGCCCGAGCCGATGATCCAGGGCCCGGCGCCGCGTGTGATGAGCCTGCGCGACGGCACCAAGAAGATGTCCAAGTCGGACGCATCCGACTATTCCCGAATCAATCTGACCGATGACGCCGAAACCATCGCGCAGAAGGTGCGTAAGGCGAAGACCGATCCCGAGGCCTTGCCATCCGAGGAGAAGGGCCTTGAAGGCCGGCCCGAGGCCGAAAATCTCGTCGGCATCTATGCCGGCCTGAGCGGCGAAAGCAGGGCAAAGGTGCTCGGACAGTTTGGCGGCGGACAGTTCTCGGCCTTCAAGGCGGCGCTTGTCGATCTCGCCGTGACGAAGCTGGCGCCGATCGCCGGCGAGATGCGCCACCTGCTCGCTGACCCCTCCCATATCGATGGTATTCTCGGGCAAGGCGCCGAGCGCGCAGCAGAGATTGCCGCTCCGATCATGCGCGACGTCAAGGACGTGGTCGGCTTCGTCCGCGGCCGGTGACGCAGGTGGGCTTGCGCTGACGTTGCGGCGCAGGCCACCATGGGCTCTCCCGAAGCGGCGGCAGGTTTGAATCGATGGTGACGCGACGGCGGTCCTATGAAACGGGCCATCGCCCGAAATTCCTCGCGGTGGTCGACGATAGCGAAGAATGCGCCAAGGCCGTGCGCTTCGCCGCGCGGCGGTGCGCACGTATCGGCGCCTCGATCGTGCTGCTCGGCGTCATCACTCCGCCCGAGCACGAGACCTGGCTGGGTGTCGGTGAGGTGATGCAGGCCGAGGCGGAAGCGGAAGCCGAACGGCTGCTGGACGATGCGGCGGCAACCGTGCGCGCGCTCGCCGGGCTCGAGCCCGAGAAGGTTGTCCGCACCGGCGTGAAGTCGGACGAACTCGTCAAACTGATCGAGGCCGACGAGGACATCTCGCTGCTGGTGCTCGCCGCCGGCACCGGGCGCGACGGTCCAGGCCCGCTGGTCAGCGCACTCGCCGGCAAATCGGCCGGCACCTTCCCGATCCCGGTCGCAATCGTGCCCGGCCATCTCGAGGACGAGGAGATCGACGCGCTGGCCTGATCCGCAAGGCCGGGTTGGCGCTGGAATGATTCCAGCAACGCGCCTATATCGGGCTCAGGAACGGCGGCCTTGACCCGCCGGCACCGGAGGCCACCATGTTCATCCAGACTGAAGCCACGCCGAACCCGGCGACATTGAAATTCCTGCCCGGACGCACCGTCATGCCGGACGGCACCCTGGAGCTGCGCGACGCCGAGCAGGCCGACCGTTCGCCGCTGGCCTTGCGTCTCTTCGCCGTCACCGGCGTCTCCGGCGTCTTCCTCGGTTCCGACTTCATCACGGTCACCAAGTCGGGCGGCGAATGGCCGCATCTCAAGCCCGCGATCCTCGGCGCCATCATGGAGCACTTCATGTCGGGTGCGCCGGTCCTCTCGGACGGCTCGAAGGCCGATGTCACGGACGAAGGCGAATTCTTCGCGCCGGAGGACGCCGCCACGGTCGAGACGATCAAGGATCTGCTGGAGACACGCATCCGCCCTGCGGTCGCCGGCGATGGCGGAGACATCACCTTCCGCGGGTTCAAGGACGGCGTCGTCTATCTCGCGATGAAGGGATCCTGCTCGGGCTGCCCGTCCTCGACTGCGACGCTGAAGCACGGCATCCAGAATCTGCTGCGCCACTTCCTTCCGGATGTGCGCGAAGTCGAGGCCGTCTGATATTATTCGCCTGGGCATGATCTTGTCCGAACGCCGTTCTGCATTCCTCAGGATCGTGACCTGATGCGCATTCTCGCCATCGACACCGCGCTTGGCGCCTGTTCCGCCTGTGTCCTCGACATGGGCGAAACCACGCCCCTAGCACGCGAACAGGTTGCGATGGATCGCGGACATGCCGAGGCGTTGATGCCGCTGATCGAGCGGGTGATGAACACCGTCGACGGCGGGTTCGCCTCGCTAGACCGCGTCGCCGTGACCATCGGGCCGGGCAGTTACACCGGCCTGCGCGTCGGAATCAGCGCCGCACGCGCCATCGCGCTGGCTGCGGGAATCCCCGCCGTCGGCGTGACCACGCTGGCGGCAACCGCCGCGCCCCTCATTGGCAGGGAGTCGGGCCGCGTCGTCGCCGCCGCGCTGGACGCCAAGCATGGCCAGGTCTGGTTCCAGGCGCTGAGCTCGCAGGGCAAGCAACTCGTTTCGATTCGGCAGGTCAATTATCGGGATGCTGCGCGCGCGATCGGTGCCGGTCCGGTCAGCCTCGTCGGCTCCTCGGCGCTCGCCGTTGCGAATGAGGCCTGGGCGATCGGGCTCGATGCACTGGTCATCGACGATGCCAAGGCTCCGGATGTGACCTGGGTCGCACGACTGGGCCTTCTCGCCGATCCTGCCGCCGCGCCGCCGCGCCCGCTCTACCTCAAGGAGCCGGAGACGACACCGCAGGATCGCGCCCGCTTGCCGCGGCGCTGACGGCGTCCATTTCGACGTTTTGCCGGCTCCCGGGAACATGCGATCAAGCGGCATGGATTGGCTGCGTAAACTTCTGCACCCTCACGCTGCGCCGGCGCGGACAGCGCGCCTCGACGTGCGGCATGCACGCCATGTTGCGGCACTTCATCATCTCGGCGGCTTCGCCCGCGGCTGGGAGCCCGGAGAATGCGCGGGGCTTCTGGTGGACAGCGCCGTCGTCGCCGACGGCGTGTTCGCCGGCAACGAGCCTAACCCCGCCGGCTTCGTGATGTCTCGACGGGCCGTGGACGAGGCCGAGATCCTGAGCATCGTCGTCTCGCCCCGCCAGCGCGGCAGCGGACTTGGTCGCGCATTGCTCTCGGCCCATCTCAGCCAACTCGCTGGCCTGGGCGTCGCCCATGTCTATCTCGAGGTGGAAGACGGCAACGCCGCTGCCGACCGGCTCTACCGGCATTTCGGCTTTCGCGAGGTCGGGCGGCGCAAGGGCTACTATCCCAAGGCCGACGGCACGCGCGCCACCGCCGTCACCATGCGGCTCGATCTCGCGTGACAGCGGCAGCCACGTCGTCCATGAAGCGCACCGGATTTCTGTCCTTCACACTTTCGCGATCCGCGCGACGGGAGCCACGCCCCGCATGAATGGTTTACGCCCCGGCGCGATCCTGCGGCTCGTCCTGCTCGGTCTCGGCACTGTCGCGCTTGTCCCGGTGCAGCTCGTCGCATTGCGCCTTGGGCCACGCCATGGCTGGACCGTGCCGCTGTGGTTTCATCGGCTGGCCTGCACCTGCCTCGGTGTCCGGCGTCATGTCCGCGGCACCCCGCCGCCGAAGGGCGCAGGCGGACTGATCGTCGCGAACCATGTCTCCTGGCTCGACATTCCAGTGATCGGCGCCGCGCAGCCGCTTTCCTTTGTTGCCAAGGCCGAGGTTGCGACCTGGCCGTTGATCGGCTTCCTGGCCGCAGTGCAGCGCACGCTGTTCATCGACCGAACGCGCAAGACCGCAACCGCCGGCATCACCGCCCAGATGGGCAAGCGAATTTCCGACGGGCAGGCCGTGGTGCTCTTTGCCGAAGGCACCACGGGCGACGGCACGAGAACATTGCCGCTGCGGTCTTCCCTGCTCGGCGCCGTTCACGAAGCGCTCGGCCGCAATGACAATAACGGCGACATCACGGTCTATCCGCTCTCGATCACCTATACCGGCTTTCACGGGATGGCGGGCGGACGCGTCGAGCGTTCGTCGCTGGCGTGGTATGGCGATACGGAGCTCGCACCCCATCTTAAAGCCATGCTCAATTCCGGTGCGATCGACGTTGAGCTCGCATGGGGCGAGCCGATCCGCATGGGCCACGAGACCTCGCGGAAGGTCGCGACCCGGCGGGCGGAGCAGGCGATCCGCCGCGCTCGTCGCGAGGCGGTGACCGGACGGCCGGTCTCGTGAAGGTCATTGCGCGTATTGGCGCGGATGTTGCTTTGTGAAGGGCGCATAGCGCGAGGTCATTTTCACGGCGCGCGATCCAGAGTAAGGAGACGGTTTGGAGACCCGATCCGAAACGATGAAGAAAGTCCACATCAAGTCCTTCGGCTGCCAGATGAACGTCTATGACGGGCAGCGCATGGCCGACATCCTTGCCGCGCAAGGCTACGAGGAGACGGCGGCGCCGGAAGGCGCGGACCTCATCCTGCTCAACACCTGTCATATCCGCGACCGCGCGGTGCAGAAGGTCTATACCGAGCTCGGCAAGCTGCGCGACCTGAAGAACGGCCAGAACGCGGCCGGCCAGGAGACGAGAATCGTCGTCGCCGGCTGCGTTGCCCAGGCTGAAGGCGCGGAAATCCAGCGCCGGCAGCCTGCCGTGGACCTCGTCGTCGGCCCGCAAGCCTATCACCGGCTGCCGGAGCTGCTGGCGGAGGCGAAGCGCAAGCGCGTCGTCGACACGGACCTGCCGATCGACGACAAGTTTGGCTTTCTGCCAGCGCCGAAACCTGCGGCCATCCGGGGCCGCGGCATCTCGGCTTTCGTCACCATCCAGGAAGGCTGCGACAAGTTCTGCGCCTTCTGCGTCGTCCCCTATACGCGGGGCGCCGAATTCTCGCGGCCGGTCACGGCACTCGTCAGTGAGATCGAGCGGCTGGCCGATGCCGGCGTGCGCGACGTCACGCTGATCGGCCAGAACGTCAATGCCTATCATGGCGAAGGCCCCGACGGGCAGATCTGGGGCCTGGCGCGGCTGATGCACCGCGTCGCCGAGATCGCAGGCATTGCCCGCATTCGCTATACGACGAGCCACCCGCGCGACATGGACGACGATTTGATCGCCGCCCATCGCGACCTGCCGCAGGTCATGCCGTTCCTGCACCTGCCGGTGCAGGCGGGCTCGGACCGCATCCTGGCAGCCATGAATCGCAAGCACACGGCGGACGAGTATCGCCTGTTGATCGAGCGCGTGCGCAAGGCGCGGCCCGACATCGCGTTGTCCTCCGACTTCATCGTCGGCTTCCCCGGCGAGACCGAGGCGGATTTCGCCGAGACGCTGCGGCTGGTCGAGGATATCGGCTTCGCTTCGAGCTACACCTTCAAATACTCGCCCCGTCCGGGCACGCCCGCGGCCGAGCTGGAGCACCAGATCGCCCCGGAAGAGATGAGCGAACGGCTGCAGCGCCTGCAGGAGCGCGTCGAGCATCATCGGCAGGCCTTCAACCACGCCATGGTCGGCCGCACCGTCGATGTCCTGTTGGAACGTGCCGGACGTCACCCGGGACAGCTTGCAGGGAAATCGCCATACCTTCAGGCTGTGCAGATCGACACCAAGGCGAATCAGATCGGCGACATGGTGAAGGTGCTGATCGAACGGGCTGGCTCCAATTCGCTGTTCGGCCGCGAGGCCGGGCCAGAGGAGCTCGCCGCGTGAGCGCCAGATCACCAGGCCCAGCTTTCGAGCCAGTTCTCAATGCCTGTCATCAGGATGAGATCGACGCGTCCGGATATGCCGAAGGACTACCCGGCCTCACGCCCCTGTTCGGCCGGGCACGCGCGCCAGGGAGACGACTCTATTGGCACAGACTGACCAGGTGACCCCGAGATCCGATCGAGAGCCGCGCCGCGAGGGCGCATCGCCACGTGTCGAGAGCCTGACACGCGACGGGGTCCCCGCCACGGAAGTCGTGTTGTCCTTCGAGGATAACCGGCTGGCGAGTCTGGTCTTCGGTCAATACGACCAGAATCTGGCTCATCTTGAGCGCCGGCTCGGTGTCGTGATCAGCCCGAACGGCAACCATGTCACCGTCAAGGGCCCGCGCGAGACGGCCGAGCAGGCCGGGCGCGTGCTGAAGACGCTCTATACCCGCGCCAAGGCGGGCGCTCCGCTCAATCTCGGCGAGGTCGACGGAGCCATCGAGGAAAGCAACGTCCAGCGTTCGCTGTTCCCGGCGGAAAATACCGGCAAGGCCTCGTTCGAGGCGATCGTCACCCGCAAGCGCGGGCCGGTGCGGGCCCGGAATGCGGCGCAGGATGCATATCTGCGCCAGCTCAAGCGCCACGAGCTCGTCCTCGCGGAGGGGCCGGCCGGCACCGGCAAGACCTGGCTCGCGGTCGGGCATGCCGTCTCGCTGATCGAGCAGGGCGTGGTCGAGCGCATGGTGCTGTCACGTCCGGCCGTCGAGGCCGGCGAACGCCTCGGCTTCCTGCCCGGCGACATGCGCGAGAAGGTCGATCCCTATCTGCGCCCGATCTATGACGCGCTGAACGACTTCATGGAGGCGCGGCATGTCGAGCGCGCCCTGCAGACCGGCATGATCGAGATCGCTCCGCTCGCTTTCATGCGCGGACGGACCCTGACCAATGCGGTCGTGCTGCTCGACGAGGCTCAGAATGCGACCTCCGTGCAGATGAAGATGTTCCTCACCCGCCTCGGCGAGGGCTCGCGTATGATCATCACGGGCGATCCGAGCCAGATCGATCTGCCGTCGGGACAGCGCTCGGGATTGGTCGAGGCCGTGAGGCTCTTGGCCGGTGTGGAGGGCGTCGGCCATGCCCGCTTCGAGGAAGGCGACGTGGTCCGGCACGATCTCGTGCGCCGCATCGTGATGGCTTACGAGGATGCTTCCCGCCGAGAGCGGGATGAGCGCGAGGAGCGTGCCCGGTCCGTCGTCGCCGAGGCGGCGCCTGAAGACCACAGCGAGGGTCTGCGGCGCACATTGTCGCGGGAGAGGCCGCGATGAACGATCGACCTCGTTCGCGGCGCGCAGCGCCGCGAACGCAAAGCCTCGCGATCGACATCCGCCTGCAGTCGCGCCGCTGGCGCGAGCTCGCGGACCTGCGCGAGCGCGTCGCCCGGGCAACGGAGGCTGCGCTCACCGTCGCCGCCATCAAGCCGCTGGCCGAAGCAGAGCTCAGCCTTCTCTTCACCGACGACAAGCGCATCCGCATCGTCAATCGCGACTGGCGTGGCTTCGACAAGGCGACGAATGTGCTCTCCTTTCCAGCCGCCACGCCGGAGCGCATAGGCTCGAGCCCCGTCCTCGGCGATATCGTGCTGGCCTATGAAACCGTTGCGCGCGAAGCCGAGAGCGAAGGCAAGAGCATGGGCGACCATCTCAGCCATCTCGTCATCCACGGCCTCCTGCACGTGCTGGGCGAGGATCACGAGACCGAAGCCGAAGCGACGCGGATGGAAGGGCTCGAGATCGCCGCGCTCGCGAGCCTCGGCATCGCCAATCCCTATGCCGGCACCGAACCAGAAGCCGCTCCAGCGGCACAGACCAAGGCAGATCACCCCGTACCATGAGCGACGACAGTAGACCCTCCCCAAGTGAACCTCCCAGTCGCGGCCTGGCACAATGGCTGAGCCATTTCCTCGACCGGCTGGGCCTGCGGAACGGGGCAACGATTCGCGAGGACATCACCGAAGCGCTCGCCCAGGGGAGCGGGCAGCTCGCCGATCTGAGCCCGCAGGAGCGGGCCATGCTCTCCAATGTTCTGAGCCTGCGCGAGCGCCGCATCGCCGATGTCATGGTCCCGCGCGCCGACATCATCGCGGTCCAGTCCGAGGCAACACTCGGCGAATTGCTGGCCCTGTTCCGCACCGCCGGCCATTCGCGCCTCCCGGTCTATGGCGAGACGCTCGATGACCCCCGCGGCATGGTCCATATCCGCGATTTTCTCGATTTCATCGCAGCCCGGGCCAAACCCGGTCGCCGCGGCGCGCAGCCCGGAACGGCCGGCCCCAATCTCGGCGCGATCGATCTTTCCGTCACTCTGGCTTCGGCCAAGATCCTGCGGCCCGTGCTCTACGTGCCGCCGTCGATGCCTGCCGTCGATCTGCTGGTCAGGATGCAGGCCACCCGCACACATATCGCCCTCGTCATCGATGAATATGGTGGCACCGATGGCCTGGTCTCGATCGAGGACCTGGTCGAGATCGTGGTCGGCGATATCGAGGACGAGCATGATCTCGACACCGCGCCGACGATCGCGGTGGCTGGCGAGAACCGTTTCACCGCCGATGCCCGCGCGACACTCGAAGACCTGAAGGACGCAACCGGGATCGACCTTTCCGAGACTGACGTCGCCGAGGACGTCGACACGCTCGGCGGGCTCATCGTCACGCTCGCCGGGCACGTCCCGGCACGGGGCGAGCTGATCCAGGGGCCCGAGGGGCTCGCCTTCGAGATTCTCGACGCCGACCCGCGCCGCATCAAGCGGCTGCGCATCCATCGGAATGTTCCCACCGTCTCCGAGGCTCCTGCGACGACGGATCCCGGCTGATGCGCCTTGCCGCCCTGGCCGACAGGGTCATCCTCGCTTGGGGCTGGCCGAAGCGCCTGATCGCGCTCGTCGCCGGCGCCAGCGGCGCCCTCGCCCTGCCGCCCCTCGATCTCTGGCCACTGATCGTCGTGCCGATGACCATTGCGGTCTGGCTGATCGACGGCGCAGTCGGCACAAGTCGCGGGGCGCGCTTCCGCGCCGCCATGGCTGCCGGCTGGTGGTGGGGTTTTGGCTTCTTTCTCGCAGGACTGTGGTGGCTTGGTGCTGCCTTTCTCGTCGAGGCCGACAAATTCGCCTGGGCCATGCCGCTCGGCGTCATTGCCCTGCCCGCCTTCCTCGCCGTCTTTCCCGCCCTGGCCTTCGGTGCCGCCCGCCTGGTCTGGCCACATGGCGGCGGCCGCATCCTCATCCTCGCCGTCGCGCTCGCCTTGAGCGAGTGGCTGCGCGGGCATGTGCTGACGGGCTTTCCCTGGAACGTCTACGGCATGATGCTGGCCGGTCAGCCATGGATTGCGCAGTTCGCCTCAGTCGCCGGCCTTTACGGCCTGACCTTGGTGGCGGTCGCGCTCGGCGCAGTGCCGGCGATGCTCGGCACCGGCAAGCCGGGCCCGGAGCGCTGGCAGGCGCCAGTTCTGGCGCTCGCGGTCCTGTGCGGGCTGCTCGGCTTTGGTGCTTGGCGCATTCCCGCCGCGCCATCGCCCACCGTCCCCGGCGTGAAACTTCGCCTGATGCAGCCCAATCTGCCGCAGGACGCCAAGTTCAATCCGCGCAACGGCGAAGCGATCCTCAACCGCTATCTTGCGCTCAGCGACCGGGCGACAAGTCCCGCGACTCTGGGCGTCCAGGACGTCACCCATCTGATCTGGCCGGAATCGGCCTTCCCTTTCCTGCTCGGACGAACCCCGGGCGCGCTGTCGCGGATCGCGGCCCTGCTGCCGCCGAACACAACCTTGATCACCGGCGCAGCCCGCGCCGGCGAAACGCTGCCGGGCGAAAGTCGGCCGCCGATCTTCAATTCGGTCCAGGTTGTCGACGATCAGGGCGTGATCGTCGCGAGCTATGACAAGGTCCATCTCGTGCCGTTCGGGGAATACCTGCCCGCGTTCCTCGAGACGCTGATCCGCAGTGTCGGACTGTCCGAATTCGTCGCCGTTCCCGGCGGTTTCACGGCCGGCGCCCGCCGGACACCGCTCACCGTGCGCGGCTTGCCGCCGGTCGCATCGCTGATCTGCTATGAGGCCGTGTTTCCCGGCGAGGTGATGCCGCAGGGCCCGAGACCCGGCTTCATGCTCAATCTCACGAATGACGGCTGGTTCGGTCAGACGAGCGGTCCTTACCAGCATCTCGCCCAGGCCCGGTTGCGGGCCGTCGAGCAGGGATTGCCCCTGGTGCGCGTCGCCAATACCGGCATATCCGCCGTGATCGACGCCTATGGCCGGATCACCGGCAGCCTGCCGCTCGGGAGCGAGGGGGTGCTTGACTCGGCCCTGCCCAGTCACGCCTCTGTTACGCCTTACGCGCAGCTCGGGGATGTCATTTTTGCAGGCCTTGTTGTAATATTCTTGCTCATCTCGCGGTTGCGACTTTCAAAATAATTCCAACTGGAACTATTCCCAGCGCGGAAGATGTCGTTTAAGAAGCAATTCAGTTGAAACTAGTGTATTGTGTTTGACCATAGGACACTGCCGGATTGCGGCTTCGGCAGAATGCCCCTGATCCGAGGCCCGTCGATCCATGCTGAAGAAAATCCCCAATCCGATCGATCGCCATGTTGGCAGCCGCGTCCGGATGCGCCGCATGCTTGCCGGCGTCAGCCAGGAAAAACTTGGTGAAGCACTTGGGCTGACCTTCCAGCAGGTTCAGAAATACGAAAAGGGCGCAAACCGCATCAGCGCCAGCCGCTTGCAGCAAATCGCCAAGATGCTGGATGTGCCGGTCTCCTTTTTCTTCGAGGGCGCCCCGTCCGGCGACATGCCGTCGGGAGGCTTCTCGGACGCCGCCTCCACGACCTATATTTCGGATTTCCTGGCGACCAGCGAAGGCGTGCAACTCACCAAGGCCTTCGTGCGCATTAAAAATGGGCAGGTTCGACGCCGGGTTATCGATCTGGTTGAGGCCATTGCCGAGGAACACGCTGAAAAGCCCTGATTGAAGCGTCTTGGCGTTCGTCTTGACGAACGTTTCTCCCGATAAACGGATTTGAGCGCTTGACGGCGAACACGTTCGCTGCAAGAACGCTGCGCCCCGCACCGGCAGGGTCCGTGCTGGCGGCCACCAGCTTGTCCGTGCATGAAGGATCCTTCGTCCGTGTCACGCCAGAACTATCTCTTCACCAGCGAGTCCGTTTCCGAAGGTCATCCTGACAAGGTTTGCGACCGGATTTCCGACGAGGTCGTCGATCTGTTCTTCAAGGAGGCCGTCAAGGCGGGGATGGATCCGGCCCAGGTGCGCGTCGCTTGCGAGACCCTGGCCACGACGAACCGCGTCGTCATCGCCGGTGAGGTCCGCACCTCGCTCGACGAGAAGGCGCTGAAGAGCAAGGTCAAGTCGGCGGCCCGCAAAGCGATCCGCGCGATCGGCTACGAGCAGGACGGCTTCCACTGGAAGAAGTGCAAGATCGACGTGCTGCTGCACTCGCAATCGGCCGACATTGCCCAGGGCGTCGACGCCGCCGGCAACAAGGAAGAAGGCGCGGGCGATCAGGGCATCATGTTCGGCTACGCCTGCCGCGAGACGCCCGAGCTGATGCCGGCGCCGATCTACTACGCCCACAAGATCCTCGAAGTCCTGGCCAAGGCCCGCCATGCGGGTGAAGGACCGGCCGCCAAGCTCGGCCCCGATGCCAAGAGCCAGGTCACCGTCAAGTACGAGAACGGCAAGCCGGTCGGCGTCACGCAGATCGTGCTCTCGACCCAGCATCTCGACGACTCGCTGAGCTCTGCGGATGTCCGCAAGATCGTCGAGCCGCATATCCGCGAGACGCTGCCTGAGGGCTGGATCTCGAAGGACACCGTCTGGCACGTCAATCCGACCGGCAAGTTCGTGATCGGCGGTCCTGATGGCGATGCCGGCCTGACCGGCCGCAAGATCATCGTCGACACCTATGGCGGCGCTGCCCCGCATGGCGGCGGCGCGTTCTCCGGCAAGGACCCGACCAAGGTCGATCGTTCGGCTGCCTATGCTGCGCGCTACCTCGCCAAGAACGTGGTTGCCGCCAAGCTCGCCGAGCGCTGCACGATCCAGCTCTCCTACGCCATCGGCGTTGCCAAGCCGCTCTCGATCTATGTCGACCTGCATGGCACTGGCAAGGTCGACGAGGCCAAGCTCGAAAAGGCTCTGGGCGAGGTGATGGATCTCAGCCCGCGCGGCATCCGGACCCATCTCAACCTCAACAAGCCGATCTACGCGAAGTCTGCCTCCTATGGCCATTTCGGCCGGAAGGCCGGTCGCGACGGCAGCTTCTCCTGGGAGAAGACCGACCTGATCGACACGCTGAAGAAGGCCGTAGCCTGATCCAGCGCGGATGTTATGACGGGGTTCGGTCTACCGGATCCCGGAGAGGCCGGAGCGATCTCGCTCCGGCCTTTTGCTTTCGCCGGTGACGACGGGGTTTTGGGATCATGAGCGAAGAACGAGACCTGGAGAGAGATCTCGAACGAGCCTTCTTCGGCCGGCGCAAGGGCAAGCCTCTACGCGAAGGTCAGAGCGTGCTGATCGAGGGCACCCTGCCACGGCTGCGCCTGCCCGAAGGCGAGATCCTGGATCTGAAGGCATTGTTTCCCAAGCCGGTCGAGGCGGTGCGGCTGGAGATCGGCTTTGGCGGCGGCGAGCATCTGCTCTCCCGCATGCGAGAGAGTCCGGAGATCGGCTTCATCGGCTGCGAGCCCTTCGTCAATGGCATGGCGAAGTTCCTGGCGGTGATCGAGCGGGAAGGCCTCACCAACGTCCGGCTCTGGGATGGCGATGCCGCGCTGATGCTGCCGCGCCTGCCGGAAGGCGGCCTCGATGCGATCGACCTGCTCTATCCCGATCCCTGGCCGAAGCGCAGGCAACGCAAGCGCCGTTTCGTCTCGGAGCGGACGCTCGCCCTGTTCGCGCGGGCGCTGAGGAAGGGTGGGCGTTTCCGCTTCGCCAGCGATATCGACGACTATGTCGGCTGGACCTTGTCGCGGCTGCTGCACTCACCGGATTTCGACTGGGCCGACGAGCGCGCCGACCACTGGCGCCAACCCTATCCGGGCTGGATCCGCACGCGTTACGAGGCCAAGGCCATCGCTGCCGGGCGCGTACCGAGCTATCTCACTGCACGCCGTCGCGCATCCTGAGGAAGCCGAGGACCCGCTGCGCCGTCACCGGCGTCAGGTTGCGGAAGTTCTGGCGGGCCCGCTCGACCGCAGGTGCCGATTTGCCATCGCCCTTGCGCAGGGTGATCAGGGCGCGAGTAGTCTCCCAGGACCAGCCAAGCCCCCGGCCGACGAGCAGCACCGCGTCGCGATCCGGGCCGAGGATGATCTGCTCCGTCGCCTGCAGGCCGAGCCTCGCCAGGATGGCAACGCCGCAGATGGCGTGTTCGATTGCGCCCGAAGCGGCGAGCTCGGCGACCTTGGCCTCGTCGAGTCTGCCCTCATCATGGAAGGCCTTGATATCGGCCAGCGCAGCGCTGAACTTGCCGAGATCGTCCTGAAGCTGGTCTTGTGCGGCGACCGCATCGGCGCTGCGCTCGACCGCGCGGTCGACGGCTCCGCCCATCGCCGGCTCGAACGTCGCAGCGAGCCTGCGGCGCGCCGAATTCTTCGCAGCCAGCGTCAATTGCTCGACCAGCTCTGCCGGGATGTCGCTCCGGGTTCCCAGCGTCGCCTGCAAGCCGTCATCCTGGACCGCACGCATCACCAGCACGCCCATGCCATGCCGCGAGAAGCGGGCGGATTGGTTGGCCGCAACCGCGTGGGTCACGACACGACCGCCCCGCAGGATCAGGAAATCCGTCACCGGCTCGGCGAGATACGGACGCTCGGTGATCGCGAGCATATGGTCGCGCCCCTTTGCGGCGGAGATCGCAACCAGATCCTGATCGGACAGCACGGGTGAACCGACCAGAACCGGCCGCGCAACCGCGATCTCGTCGAGCGCCAGCTGGCGCACCACGCCGCCTGGCGCATTCGGCACGATGGACAGCCGCTCGGACAATTCGACCCGCGCGCGGGTTTCAATGGCGCGGGCAAGCCTGCCGATCACCACGTCGAAGACGCTGATCTGGTCATCGCCCATCGTCGCGGCCGTGCTGACGAAGAGATCGGTCAGACGCATCAGGATCTGGACGCGCTCATCGCCCGAGCCTCGCGACATCGTCGCTTCAAGATCACGCAACAGCGCGCTGACCGAACTCATTACGCAACCTCTTTACGCACCATCGGTCAACGCTAGACGAGAAGAATGACCAGCCGGTTAGCGCAATTGCATAAAGCCGGGCGCGGAATGGAAGCACCATCGCCGTTACATGGCGTTCCTTTCGACACCCTGCTTCCTGCCAGGACAGCTTTGATCTTGCATGCCCGGCCGTTGCGGACTAAATAGCGACGCAACAGCTCTGGTTTCGGTGTAAGCCGATGATCAAGAGCGGGCCGGCCGGCCCGCTCTTTTTTGTTGGCCGCAAGCCCTGCCGGAGCGAAGGCAGGCAGTCCGAACATGAACGAGCCGACAGCAGCAGATCAGGACAGGCGCGTAGTGACCGAAAGCGGTGTGGCCGCGCGTGTCGCTGCCATCATCGAGCCGGCGATCATCGATCTCGGCTACAGGCTGGTGCGCGTGCGCGTCTCCGGCCAGAACGGTTGCACCGTGCAGATCATGGCCGAACTCCCGGACGGCACGATGACCGTCGAGGGTTGCGAGGCGGTGAGCCAGGCGGTTTCGCCGGCGCTCGACGTCGACGATCCCATCCAGGCCGCGTATCATCTCGAGGTGTCGTCGCCGGGGATCGACCGGCCGCTGGTGCGCCCGAGCGATTTTGCGCGCTGGTCCGGTCACCTTGCCAAGATCGACACGCACGAGCTGGTCGGCGGCCGCAAGCGCTTCCGCGGCATCCTGCGTGGCGTCGAGGGCGATACGGCCCTGCTCTCGCGCGACGATGCGAAGACCGAGGAGGAGCGCGACGTCGCGATTCCGATGAACGCCATTGGCGAAGCGCGGCTTGTTCTGACCGACGCCCTGGTCACCGAATCACTGCGGCGGGGCAAGTCTGGCCTGCCGCCCGAGATGCCGCCGGCGGACGAGATCGCCAGCCCGAAGAAGGGCAGGGGCAAATCACTGGGACCGCGCCCGGGCACACAGCCCAAGCCGGCTCCGCAGAACGACAACGAAGAGGAGTGAGCGTCATGGCTGTTAGCGCCAACAGGCTCGAACTGCTGCAGATCGCGGATGCCGTCGCCCGCGAGAAATCGATCGATCGGCAGATCGTCGTCGACGCGATGCAGGACGCCATCGCCAAGGCCGCTCGCTCGCGCTACGGCGCCGAGACCGACGTTCATGCCGAGATCAACACCAAATCGGGCGAACTTCGCCTGGCGCGCCACCTGCAGGTCGTTGAGCAGGTCGAGAACACCTCGACCGAGATCACGCTCGCCGAAGCCAAGCGCCACAATCCGGCAGCCCAGGTCGGCGACGTCATCTCCGATCCGCTGCCGCCCTTCGATTTCGGCCGCATCGCCGCTCAATCGGCCAAGCAGGTCATCGTGCAGAAGGTGCGCGAGGCCGAGCGCGATCGCCAGTATGACGAGTACAAGGATCGCATCGGCGAGATCGTCAACGGCGCAGTGAAGCGCGTCGAGTACGGCAATGTCTTCGTCGATCTCGGCCGCGGTGAAGCCATCATCCGTCGCGACGAGATGATCCCGCGCGAGACCTTCAAGGTCGGCGACCGTGCACGCGCCTATGTCTACGACGTGCGCCGCGAGCCGCGTGGCCCGCAGATCTTCCTGTCGCGCACGCATCCGCAGTTCATGGCCAAGCTGTTCGGCCAGGAAGTGCCGGAGATCTATGACGGCATCGTCGAGGTGAAGGCTGTCGCCCGCGACCCAGGCTCGCGTGCCAAGATCGCCGTGATCAGCCGCGATTCCTCGATCGATCCCGTCGGCGCCTGCGTCGGCATGAGGGGCTCGCGCGTGCAGGCCGTCGTCGGCGAGCTGCAGGGCGAGAAGATCGACATCATTCCGTGGTCGCCGGATGTCGCGACATTTGTCGTCAATGCACTGCAGCCGGCTGAAGTCGCGAAGGTCGTGCTCGACGAAGAGGCCGACAAGATCGAGGTCGTGGTTCCCGACGAGCAGCTCTCGCTCGCCATCGGCCGCCGCGGTCAGAATGTTCGCCTCGCCTCGCAGCTGACCGGCTGGGATATCGACATCCTGACCGAGGCCGAGGAATCGGAGCGCCGCCAGAAGGAATTCCTGCAGCGCACCGAGACCTTCATGAACGCGCTGAATGTCGACGAGACCGTCGGCCAGCTGCTGGCCTCGGAAGGCTTCCGTTCGGTCGAGGAGGTCGCTTACGTCGACCTCGCCGAACTGGCCACGATCGAAGGCTTCGACGAGGAAACGGCGGGCGAGATCCAGTCACGCGCTCAGGAATACCTGGCCACGGTCGAAGCCGAGCTCGACGACAAGCGTCGTGCTCTGGGTGTCGAGGACGCATTGCGCGAAGTCGAGGGCATCACCACATCGATGATGGTCGCGCTCGGCGAGAACGATGTGAAGTCCGTCGAGGATCTGGCGGGCTGCGCGACTGACGATCTCGTCGGCTGGACCGAACGCAAGGATGGCGAGAGCACACGCCATTCCGGCTATCTCGACGGGTTCGACCTGTCGCGCCAGGATGCAGAGGCCATCATCATGGCCGCGCGCATCAAGGCGGGCTGGGTCGAAGCTCCCGCTGAGGAGCCCGAGGCCGACAGCGAAGCGGCCGAGGCCTGAGTCAGGCGCGCGTGATGAAAAGGCCGGAATCGGCGCGGCCCGCGCACAAGGACGGCCCTGAGCGCAGCTGCGTCGTGACCCGCATGGTCAAGGCGCCGGAGGATCTGATCCGGTTCGTGGTCAGCCCCGACGGGGTTCTCACGCCGGATTTGCGCCGCAAGCTTCCGGGCCGCGGCGTCTGGACGAGCCTCAGCGCGGCCACGGTCGCCGAGGCGATCAAGCGCAAGGCCTTCGAGCGCTCGCTCAAGACCAAGGTCATGATACCGCCTGATCTTGCGGCTATGATCGATGGCTTGATGCATCGCGATGCAGTTCAGGCGCTGGCCATGGCCAACAAGGCGGGACTGGTTTCGTCCGGCTTTGCCAAGGTCGAGGCTTCTATCGGATCGGGACGTCTCGCCGCGGTGATCGAAGCCAGCGATGGCGCCGAGGATGGCCGACGCAAGATAGGACAGGCTCTCAAGCGGGTTGCGGCAGCGCGAGCCGAGGATGGGCTGAAGGTCCGAAACACACCTGTCGTCGCGGAATTCGCGGCGGCTGATTTGGAATTGGCGTTGGGGCGGTCACATGTGATACATGCGGCCCTTGCTCCGGGACCGGCGGCCGAGGGTTTCCTCTCCCGCTGGCGTCGGCTCGTCCGTTACCGGATGGGCGATGCCGGTGCGTTGGGCCCGGAAAGCCCGACGGATTTCGACGAGACAGACGAACACACGACCGAACCGGCAGGACCGAAAGCGGAATGAGCGATACCAAAAACCCGGGCGACAAGACTTTGACGGTCAGCCCTCCGAAGACCCTAACGCTGAAGCGGCCGATCGAGCAGAGCACGGTTCGGCAAAGCTTCTCGCATGGGCGCTCGAAGCAGGTCGTCGTCGAGGTCAAGCGCCGCGTCGGTGGGCCCGAAGTCAAGGAAGCGCCGGTGGCTCGTGCGCCACAGCCCGCGGTGCAGCCCGCTGCCCCGCGTCCGGTCGTACCCCAGCCGGCTCCCGCAGCTCCGAAGCCAGGCGGCATGCTGCTGCGCACCCTCTCGGACGACGAGAAGGATGCGCGTCAGCGCGCCCTGTCCGACTCTCGAGCGCGTGAGCTCGACGAGCGCCGTCAGGCCGAAGAGGAAGCCCGCCAGCGTGCGCTTGTTGCAGAACGCGAACGGGCCGAGCGCGAGGCAGCTCTTGCTCGCCAGCGCGAGGAAGAAGAGCGCCGTCGTCAAGAAGACGAGCAGAAGCGTCGCGCCGAAGTCGCCGCTCGTCAGCGCGATGATGCCCAGGCCGCCCGTCCGGCAGCCCCCCAGCAACCGCGTGAGCAGGTCTCGGCCCCGGCTCCATCCGCTCCGCCGCAGCAGCAGGCGCAGCCGCCCCAGCCTTCAACCTATGCTCCCGCCGCACGGCCCGCATCCGGTCCGCGCGAGTTCGGTGGTGCACGTCCGCAGATGCGCGACGTCGGTGCACGTCCGCCGCGGCTCGACTCGCGTCCTGCCCGGGTCGACGCACCGCGTCCCCCCCGTGCCGGTGATCCGAGCGCTCCCGCAGAGCCGGCCGTCGTCCGCCCGGCCCGTCAGGCCCCTTCGGCCGGCGCCCCGCGCAGCCGCCCCGATGATGGTGAGGCCAGGCCCGCGTTCCGTCGCCCCGGCGGCGCTCCCGGCGCTGCCAATCGCGGCGCGCCGACTCCCGCCCCGAAGACGCCCAAGGCCGGTGAGAAGCCGCGTGGCCGCCTGACGCTCTCGACCGCTACCGGCGGTGATGACGAGCGGACACGGTCGGTTGCAGCCTTCCGCCGTCGCGTCCAGCGCATGACCGGGCACCGTGCCTCGGACGTCGCCAAGGAACGCGTGATGCGCGAGGTGATCATCCCCGAGACGATCACCATCCAGGAACTCGCCAACCGCATGACCGAGCGTGGCGTCGACGTCATCCGCCTGCTGATGAAGCAGGGCGCGATGCACAAGATCACCGACGTGATCGACGCCGACACTGCTCAGCTGGTGGCCGAGGAAATGGGCCACACCGTCAAGCGCGTTGCCGAATCCGACGTCGAAGAAGGCCTGTTCGATACGCCCGACACCGATGAGATGCTGATCCAGCGTCCCCCGGTCGTGACCATCATGGGCCATGTCGACCACGGCAAGACCTCGCTGCTCGATGCGATCCGCCAGACCCATGTCGTGACCGGCGAGGCCGGTGGCATCACCCAGCATATCGGCGCCTATCAGGTGACGACGCCGACCGGCTCGAAGGTGACCTTCATCGATACCCCGGGCCACGCCGCCTTTACGGCGATGCGTGCACGTGGTGCCAAGGTGACGGATATCGTCGTTCTCGTGGTGGCGGCCGACGACGGCGTGATGCCGCAGACGGTCGAGGCCATCAACCACGCCAAGGCGGCCAAGGTTCCGCTGATCGTGGCGATCAACAAGATCGACAAGCCCGACGCCAACCCGGACCGCGTGCGGTCCGAGCTGCTGCAATACGAGATCCAGGTCGAGACGCTGGGCGGCGAGACGCTGGAAATCGAGGTTTCGGCCAAGACCGGCCAGAACCTCGACAAGCTTCTCGAGGCTATCTCGCTGCAGGCTGAACTGCTCGATCTCAAGGCCAATCCCGATCGCGCTGCCGAAGGCACCGTGATCGAGGCGAAGCTCGATCGTGGCCGCGGCCCGGTCGCGACCGTGCTCGTCCAGCGCGGCACGTTGCGCACCGGCGACATCGTCGTGGCGGGCTCGGAATGGGGCCGCGTGCGCGCCCTGATCGGCGACACCGGTGCCCAGATCAAGGAGGCGCCCCCGTCGCTGCCGGTCGAGGTTCTCGGATTCAACGGCACGCCTGAGGCCGGCGACCGCGTCGCGGTTGTCGAATCCGAAGCGCGTGCCCGTGAGGTCACCGATTACCGTGAGCGTCAGAAGCGCGACCGGATCGCAGCTCGTGGCGGTGGATCGGCAGCGGGCCGCTCGCTCGCGGAGATGATGCGCGACCTCAAGGAAGGCGCTGGCCGCAAGGAATTCCCGCTCGTCGTCAAGGGCGACGTGCAGGGTTCGGTCGAGGCCATCGTCGGCACGCTCGAGAAGGTCGGCAACGACGAGGTGCGCGCACGCGTGCTGCAGTCGGGTGTCGGCGGCATCACCGAATCCGATATCACGCTCGCCCAGGCTTCCGGCGCGGCTGTGATCGGCTTCAACGTGCGTGCCCACAAGGAAGCGCGCGAGGCGGCCGAACGGGCCGGCGTCGAAATCCGCTACTACAACATCATCTACAACCTCGTGGATGACGTGAAGGCGGCGATGTCGGGCCTGCTGGCTCCGACCCTGCGCGAGACGATGCTCGGCAATGCCCAGATCCTCGAGATCTTCAACGTCTCGAAGGTCGGCAAGATCGCCGGCTGCCGCGTCACCGACGGCACGATCGAACGCGGCGCCAATGTCCGCCTGATCCGCGACAATGTCGTGGTCCACGAGGGCAAGCTCTCGCAGCTCAAGCGCTTCAAGGACGACGCCAAGGAAGTGGTTGCCGGCCAGGAATGCGGCATGTCCTTCGAGAATTATCAGGACATGCGCGCTGGCGACGTGATCGAGTGCTATCGCGTCGAGGAGATCAAGCGGACGCTGTGATCCGTCGCGGCCGGGCTTGTCCCGACCGCCTGACGATGACGAGCGCCCGCTCCTTCGCAGAACCTTGACGTCATGGCCGGGCCAAGCCCGGCCATGACGTTTCTACGATCCACGCTCATCCGGTCCGAGTCCGGAGATCGAGAACCATGGCAAGACCAGCAAAACCCAGCGGCCCCTCGCAGCGACAATTGCGCGTCGGCGAACTCATCCGTCACGCACTGGCCGAGATGCTCGCCCGCGGCGACATTCACGACGACGTGCTGGCGAAGCATGTCATCACCGTGCCGGAGGTGCGCCTCTCGCCCGATCTCAAGCTCGCGACGGCCTACATCATGCCGCTCGGCGGCAATGACATCGCGCCGGTCCTGAAGGCGCTCGATGGCCACAAGCGCTATATCCGGGGCGAGATCGCCCATCGGGTGAACCTGAAATACGCGCCCGATATCCGCTTCCGCCAGGATGAGAGCTTCTCGGAGGCCGAACGCATCGATGCGCTGCTCGATTCCGATTCGGTGCGCCGCGACACGCTGCGCCAGCCCCTGAAGATCGACCAAGACGACCATCATGACGACGAATAGCGAGACAGTGGCGCCTCCGCACGCGCAGCAGCCCCGCCCGAAGAAGCGCGACGTGCATGGTTGGGTGGTGCTCGACAAGCCCGTCGGCATGACCTCTACCCATGCGGTCAGCGTGGTGAAGCGCGCCTTCAGCGCCAAGAAGGCCGGCCATGCCGGCACGCTCGACCCCCTCGCTTCAGGCCTGCTGCCGATCGCGCTGGGCGAGGCGACCAAGACAGTCCCCTTCGTCATGGATGGCCGGAAGGCCTATCAGTTTACCGTCGCCTGGGGCTCGCAGACCGAGACCGACGATACCGAAGGCCGTGTGATTGCGACCTCGGAGCTACGCCCGCAGGAATACGCCATCGCGGCCCTGCTGCCGCGCTTCACGGGCACGATCCTGCAAACGCCCCCCAAATACTCAGCCATCAAGATCGCCGGCGAGCGCGCCTATGACCTCGCCCGGGATGGCGAAGAGGTGGTGCTGCAGCCCCGCCCGGTCGAGATCGATGCGCTGTCGATCGTCAGCCATGACGGCGCGACGACGACGTTCGAGGCCGAATGTGGCAAGGGCACCTATGTACGCGCCATCGCCCGCGATCTCGGCGTTGCGCTCGGCTGCCTCGGGCATGTCGCCCATCTCAGGCGCACCCGCGTCGGCCCCTTCACGGTGACCGAGGCGACGACCGTCGAGACGTTGCGCAGCAGCCAGGAAGAGGCCGAGGGCGCACTCCGGCCGGTCGCAGCAGCGCTTGAGCTCATTCCGGAGATCGTGGTCCATCGCGATGCGGCCCTGCGGCTGAAGCGTGGCCAGAGCGCACTATTGCGCGGTCGCGATGCGCCGATCGAAGCCGAGGCTGTCTATGCGACCAGCGGCGGCGTGCTCATCGCCACTGGCTCGATCAGCAATGGCGAGCTGGTGCCGCACCGGGTCTTCAATCTCTAATCCATGCGGTCGGATCCCGTATCCAATCCCATGATTCAACCCCCTGGGTTTGCGTCGGCCTTTCCGAAAGCCGCAATCCACTTTTCGGGCCGATGCTTCAGGCCGGGACGAGACTGAACTGCGTGGCGCGCAAGCGTGCAGCGTCACGCAGGGGCGGTGCTCCGAACAGGCGACTTGTACTTCCAGCTGAACTGCGACGGGCTTTCATAGCCCGCCCTGAAGCCCGCCAAGGCGGCATCGAACAACTCCGGCCTAGCCGGGTCCGGCATCATGCCGGAGCCAGGCGGCGGCCTGCATCTCGGCCGCCGCCGCTACCAGAAAGCCTGAATTGCTCGCGATGGTTCAGTAACCGACCGTGAAGCGCTGGCGCGAGTGGGCAGGCTTCTCCAGTTCGTCGACCAATGCGATCGCGTAGTCCTCGGCCGAAATCGCGCTCTTGCCCTGCGCATCGACCAGAAGCTGATCCCTGCCGAGGCGGAACTTGCCGGTGCGCTGGCCGGGCTGGATCAGCGCCGAGGGTGACAGGAACGTCCAGTCCAGTTGGCTCTCACCCTTGAGCAGCTCGAGGAAGGCGCCGCCCTTCTTCGCCTCTGCCAGATAGATCGCCGGGAACTCCGGCGTGTCGAACAGCTGCTTGCCTGGCGCGACCTCGAGACTGCCCGCGCCACCGACGACGAGATAGCGCTTCACGCCGGATTGCTTGACGGCGGCCAGCAGAACCGCCGGGTCGCTCGCGGTGAAATGCACGGCACTGATCACCGCGTCATGGCCAGCGAGCACGCTGGCCAGCCCGTCGCGATCGAAGACGTCGCCTTTCAACGGCGTCACACCAGTCGCCGCTGCGACCTTTCCGGGGTTGCGGGTGATCGCCGAAACCGCGTGTTCGCGGGCGGACAGCTCGGCCAGCAGGCGCGAGCCGATGAAGCCGGTAGCGCCGATGAGAGCGATTTTCATGAGATCTGCCTTTGGCTAGTATCTTTCAGGAACCAACATCCTGTGCGATACTAGATGGAGGCAGCGTGGAGCCTCGTAAAGAAGGCACTTTCACGCGACATGGTCACCTGAGGGAAACCACGATGCTGCAACGCCCGGACGCCTTCAACGCCCAATGCCCGACCCGCCAGGTCCTCGACCGCATCGGCGATAAATGGGCGGTGCTGATCCTGATTCTGCTCGGAGAGGGGACGTTGCGCTTCAACGAGCTGCGCCGACGCATCGACAACATCTCGCAGAAGATGCTGTCGCAGACATTGCGGAGCCTGGAGCGCGATGGGTTGATCAGCCGCGAGGCGTTCCCCACCGTGCCCGTAACTGTCGAGTATTCGCTGACCGAACTCGGCCGCACGCTTGCAGCAACCGTGCACGGATTGACGCGCTGGGCCGAGACCCATATCGGCGAGGTCGAGGAAGCGCAGAGGCGCTACGACCACGGTCTGCCCCGGCCTGCCTCGTCGCCGCGCTAGCGTTTTACCCAGATTCGTGTATATCCCGCGCCAACCGGCCTTGCGGCTGGCTGCGCATCTCCTCCGTGATGAGGTGGATTGCGGGTTCCGGACCTTGCTGGACGACATCCCGGCCTGGCCCGCCAGATCAACATTCAACTGAAGGATCACACGATGTCGATTACGCCGGAGCGCAAGACCGCGCTCGTGAAGGAACATGCCACCAAGCCGAATGACACCGGTTCGCCGGAGGTCCAGGTCGCGATCCTGACGGAGCGCATCAACAACCTGACCGGTCACTTCAAGTCGCATGTCAAGGACAACCACTCGCGTCGCGGCCTGCTGAAGCTGGTTTCGCAGCGCCGTTCGTTGCTCGACTATCTCAAGGGCAAGAGCGAAGCGCGCTACAGGACGCTGATCGAGAAGCTCGGCATCCGCCGCTGATCGATCGCAAGAGCTTCCCGCCCGGCACCGATCGGTTCCGGGCGGTTTTTCCAGAGCATGATGCCGAAAGGTGGGAACCATCTTTCGGGCGACATGATGCTCCTACTCCAGGGTCTGGCCGCAATGGTGCGGCGCCCTGACTCCAACGCGGCGGCCGCATGGGTGGCTTAGCCGCAGGCCTCCGCCGGACGCCCCGACGTCCATGGCAGGATCGCCGAGCGCTCGGGCGCAATGCTCACCGTCTCCCGAGCTTTCCGCCGTCTTGCCCATGGGCTTGAGACGTCCGGACGTGTGCCACATCCGATCCGAAAGAGAACCATGTTCGACATCCAAACCGAAGAGCTGATCTGGGGCGGGCGCAAGCTCGTGCTCGAAACCGGCAAGGTCGCCCGCCAGGCCGACGGCGCCGTGCTCGCCACCTATGGCGAGACCGTCGTGCTCGCCACCGTCGTCTCGGCCAAGGAGCCGAAGCCGGGCTTCGACTTCTTCCCGCTGACCGTGAACTACCAGGAAAAGACCTTCGCGGCCGGCCGCATCCCGGGCGGCTACTTCAAGCGCGAAGGCCGCCCGAGCGAGAAGGAGACCCTGGTCTCCCGCCTGATCGACCGGCCGATCCGCCCGCTTTTCGCCGACGGCTACAAGAACGACACCCAGGTGGTCTGCACCGTGCTCCAGCATGACCTGGAGAACGACCCCGACATCGTTGCGATGGTCGCAGCTTCGGCCGCACTGACCCTGTCCGGCGTGCCCTTCATGGGCCCGGTCGGCGCCGCCCGCGTCGGTTATTTCGACGGTGCCTACAAGCTCAACCCGCTGGTCGACGAGATCAAGGAATCGGGCCTCGACCTCGTCGTCGCCGGTACCCAGGACGCCGTCCTGATGGTCGAGTCGGAAGCCAAGGAACTCTCCGAAGAGATCATGCTCGGCGCCGTGATGTTCGGCCACAAGCATTTCCAGCCGGTGATCGACGCCATCATCCGTCTGGCTGAAAAGGCCGCCAAGGAGCCGCGCGACTACCAGCCGGCCGACCAGTCGGCGATCCTCGACGCCGTGCTCAAGGTTGGCGAAGCCGAGCTCCGCGTCGCCTACAAGATCACCGCCAAGGCCGAGCGCTATAAGGCTGTCGACGCCGTCAAGGCGAAGGTCGTAGAGGCGCTGGTCTCGGCCGAGCCGGATGGCGTGAAGACCTTCACCAAGGAACAGGTCGCCGGCCAGTTCAAGGAAGCCCAGGCCAAGATCGTGCGCTGGAACATCCTCGACGACGGCATCCGCATCGACGGTCGCGACGTCAAGACGGTCCGCAAGATCGTGGCGGAAGCTGGCATCCTGCCGCGCACCCACGGCTCGTCGCTGTTCACCCGCGGCGAAACCCAGGCGCTGGTCGTGACCACGCTCGGCACCGGCGACGACGAGCAGTTCATCGACTCGCTGGAAGGCACCTACAAGGAAACCTTCCTGCTGCACTACAACTTCCCTCCCTACTCCGTCGGCGAGACCGGCCGGATGGGTTCGCCCGGCCGCCGCGAGATCGGCCATGGCAAGCTCGCCTGGCGCGCGATCCGTCCGATGCTGCCGGCCAAGGGCGAGTTCCCCTACACGATCCGCGTCGTCTCGGAGATCACCGAGTCGAACGGCTCCTCCTCGATGGCCACCGTCTGCGGCGCCTCGCTGGCGCTGATGGATGCCGGCGTGCCGCTGAAGGCTCCGGTTGCGGGCATCGCCATGGGCCTGATCCTGGAAGGTGAGCGCTTCGCGGTGCTCTCCGACATCCTCGGCGACGAGGATCATCTCGGCGACATGGACTTCAAAGTGGCCGGTACCGCTGCGGGCATCACCTCGCTGCAGATGGACATCAAGATCGCCGGCATCACCGAGGAGATCATGCAGGTCGCGCTTGGCCAGGCCAAGGGCGGTCGTGACCACATCCTCGGCGAGATGTCCAAGGCGCTCTCCACCTCGCGCGCCCAGCTCGGCGAATATGCCCCGCGCATCGAGACGATGAAGATCCCGGTCGACAAGATCCGCGAAGTCATCGGTTCGGGCGGCAAGGTCATCCGCGAGATCGTCGAGAAGACCGGCGCCAAGGTGAACATCGAGGACGACGGCACCATCAAGATCGCTTCGGCCGACGGCAAGTCGATCGAAGCCGCGATCAAGTGGATCAAGTCGATCGTCTCGGAAGCCGAGCCGGGCATGATCTATGACGGCACCGTGGTGAAGATCATGGAGTTCGGCGCCTTCGTGAACTTCTTCGGCGCCAAGGACGGCCTGGTTCACATTTCCGAACTGGCCGCCCAGCGCGTCCAGAAGGTCTCGGACGTCGTCAAGGAAGGCGACAAGGTCAAGGTCAAGTTCCTCGGCCAGGACGAGCGCGGCAAGATCCGCCTCTCGATGAAGGTCGTCGACCAGGAGACGGGCGAGGATCTGACCGAGAAGCTCAAGGCTGCCCGCGACGCCGAGAAGGCCCGCGAGAAGCAGTCCGCCAGCGAGTAAGCTCCGGCTGCATCGCCAGACCACAGGACGCCCTGCATCTCACGATGCAGGGCGTTTTCTTTTTTGCGCTGCGAAGGGGCTGGCGCTCGCGCCTGTCTCCCAATAGTCTAGACTTATTGGTTCTTGGAGATCGGCATGACCGACCACAGCATCACGTCGCTTGAGACGCTCGCCGCCCGATATCCGAACCCCGTCGCGCCGGCCTCGGTCGCCAAGGAGATCGACCATGTCGACGAGAACTATGCTGCGCTGATCGCCGCCTCGCCCTTCATGGTGCTCGCGACCAACGGTCCGGAGGGCCCGGATTGTTCGCCGCGCGGGGATCTGCCGGGCTTTGTCACGGTCCGGGACGCGAAAACGCTCCTGATTCCGGACAGAAAAGGCAATAACCGTCTGGATTCGTTAAGAAATATTCTGTTCGATCCGAGAATCGGAATGCTCTTCCTGGTCCCCGGATACGGCGAAACCCTTCGGGTGAACGGCACAGCGACCCTTTCGACCGACCCCGAGCTCTGCGCGCGCTTCGAGATGGCCGGAAAGCTGCCGGCCTGCGTGATCGTGGTCGATGTGGAACAAGTCTACTTCCAATGCTCGCGCGCCGTGGTCCGGGCCGACCTTTGGAACCCGGCCAAACATGCCGACAGGCGTGAGTTGCCAAGCGCCGGACAGATCCTGCGTGACATCACTGCGCGGAACGAGGCGATCGAGACCTTTGACGGTGCTGCCTATGACAAGGCGCTGCCGGAGCGCGTGAAGGCGACGCTGTACTGAATCGTCGTGCGCAGCTGCACTTCCGGGCCGCCGCGTCGTGCGACGCGGCTCGTGAAATGGCGTGCCATGATCGAGACCCGCCCGACCATGACACGCCGAACCTGAAACCCGATCAGGTCACAGCAGGCCGTTGTCGCCCGCCAGCACCTTCAGGTTCACATCCGGCCTTGCACCGACATGGCTGATGATCTCGGCAGCGGCCAGCGCGCCGAGCCGCAGCGAGTCCCGCACCTCGCGGCCCGAGGTCAGGCCGAAGAGGAAGCCCGCGGCGAAGAGGTCGCCCGCGCCGGTTGAATCGACGATGCGCTCCACCGGGAAGACCGGTTCGGCGACGATGCCGTCAGGCGTCACCGCCAGAGCGCCCTTCTCCGAGCGCGTCACCGCCGCAACGATGTTCTCCGCGCGCAGCGCAGCGAGCGCGCTGTCGAAATCGCCGGTCTGGTAGAGGCTCTTCAGCTCGTGCTCATTGGCGAAGACGATATCGACCAGCCGGTTGCGGATCAGCCCGAGGAACTCGTCGCGATAACGATCCACGCAGAAGGAATCCGACAGGGTGATCGCGACACGGCCGCCAGCTGCATGGGCAAACTCCGAGGCCTTGCGGAAGGCTTCCTTGGCCGCCGGCGGATCCCAGAGATAGCCCTCGAGATAGATGATGTCGGCGTTCTGGACCGTATCCTTGTCGACATCCGCGACAGTGAGGCCCTGGCAGGCGCCGAGATAGGTATTCATCGTGCGCTCGCCATCAGGCGTAACGAAGATGAAGGAACGGGCGGTCGCCGGACCGTCGGCGGCAAAAGCGGTATCGAAGCTGACGCCCTGCGAGGTCAGGTCATGCCGGTAGAGCTTGCCGAGTTCGTCCTGCTTCACCTTGCCGATGAAGGCGCCCTTGCCGCCAAAGGAGGCAAGGCCCGCGATGGTGTTGGCGGCGGAACCGCCCGAGATGACCTTGGCCGGGCCCATCGCCGCATAGAGCGTCTCGGCACGGGGCTCGTCGATCAGCATCATCGCGCCCTTGGTCAGCTCATGCGCGACCAGAAAATCCTCTTCCGCGCGAGCGATGACATCGACGATGGCGTTGCCGAGCGCCAGAACATCGTAACGGGCATTTTTCATGAAGGAGTTCCGTGGGTTGGCGAAAATGGTACGAATGATGGGCGTTTCGCATCAGGACCCGATGCGGTCAAGCACGGCCACGCCGGCGACTGGCCTGGTCAAGCACGGCGCGCAGCGCGGCAAGTTCGTCGGGACCGAGTTCGGCGATCTCAAGGGCAAGCCGGTTGGCGATCAGCGTCGCCTCCGGTGCCAGTCCCGCAGTATCGACCGTGATGCGGGGGTGGGACAGCTCGGCGAGACGAACGAGTTCGTCAGCCTCGTCCCAGATCACGCCGAGCAGATGGATCACGCCCTGGATCAGCGCAAAGGTCGGCTGGCCGCGCTTGCCATGCTCAAGGGCCGAGAGATAGGCCGGCGTGACGCCCAGCGCCGCGGCCATTCCGGCCAACGTCACGCCGCGAGCTGCGCGCAGCTCCCGAACGCGCTGGCCAAAGGGTGTCACGCGCCGCTCTCACGGTGCCGGCGCAGACGGATATAGAGCGCGCCGGCGCCGCCATGGCGCTGCTCGGCCTCCTCGAAGCCGACGACGAAAGGGCGCAGATCCGGTAGCCTCAGCCAGTGCGGCACGCTGCGGCGCAGGACACCACGCTCTTCGCCGAAGATCGCATCGCCCGCGGCGCCCTTGCCCGTCACGACCAGAGCCAGCCTGGTGCCGCGCGCCTGCTCGCGGCGCAGAAAGGCACATAGCGCCGCATGAGCAGCATCCTGCCGCAGGCCGTGCAGGTCGATCACCGCCTCGACGGATTGGGTTCCGCGACGCAACTGGGTACGCAGGCGGCGCTCGAGCGGCGCCAGCGGCGGCGGGGTGATCCTGGGCGGTTTGACGGCAACCACCAGAACAGGGGCGGCAGCCTCAGTAGGAGGTGGCGCGGGGGCCGCTGCAGGCTCCTCAGGCGGCGGCGCGGCGCGCCCCCGCAATGGCGTCACCGAACGCGCAACCTGCCGCCACAGGGCAATGTCGGCCTCCGACAGGGTCTTCTCGCGACGGAGGCGCATTCCTCAGCGCGCCTCCGCCCGCGGGCAGAGCACCGTGAAGTCAAAGGAATGGCGGACCAGCCCGGCGCGATGACCCGCCGCCTGGCCGGAACCGACGAACAGGTCGACCCGCGACGGTCCGACGATGGCGGATCCCGTATCCTGCGCAATCATCAAGCGTGACAGCCGCTCCATGTCGCCGCTGCCGGTGGGAATTGTCGCATCGATCCAGGCTGGCAGTCCGTAGGGCCAGATGGCGCGGTCGACGGCGATGCTACGCAGCGGCGTCAGGGGCAAACCCGCACCACCGATCGGCCCCGACTCGGCCGGCAAGTCGTCCTTGCGGGCGAAGAAGACGAAGGAGCGGTTCAGGCGGATCAGGTCCCGGGCAAAACCGGCATCAGCCTTCAACCGAGCGACCAGCTTGTCCATGGTCATCTCGGCCGGCGGGATGTTCTCGCGCTCGCTGAGCACCCGGCCGAGTGACGTATAGGCGTGGCCGTTGCGGCCGGAATAGACCAGCCGCACGACCCTGCCGTCCTGCAACCGAACCCGGCCGGAGCCCTGCACCTGTAACACGAAGCGGTCGACCGGATCGCGCAGCCAGGCGATCTCCAGGCCCTGCCCGTCGAGCGCGCCATTCTCGATCGCCGTCCGATCGGGATAGGGCTCTAGGCCCCGGGGAGTGCGGCGGGCGGCGGACAAGGCAGGTTCCAGCCCCGGCCAAGCGTCGCCTGCAAGGCGCGTCACCAGATCGGCAGGGCGGGCATAGAGCGGCGTAGGGAACTGGGCGGAGGGGGCGAGCGAGCCTTCGAACTCCGGCTCGAAATAGCCGGTCATGAAGCCGCCCTCGGCGCCGCTCGGCCGGATGCGCCAGAAACTGAAACGCTCCTCGAAGAAGCGACGCGCCGCCGTCCGGTCGACCGGCCCGCGAGCCGTCAGCCTGCCGGCTTCGGCGCAGACAGCGGTGAGCACAGCGGGGATCGGGACGCCTTGCCGAAGCGGGGGATCGGTAGCGCAGCCAGCTGCGAAAATCGCCAGCGCAATGCGGTGATCGTCATCGGGCCATCCCGGTATTGCGCCGGGAGAGATGGCCTCTGCGCGGGCGCCGGGCGGCAAGCTTGGACCGGCGGGCGCTTGTGTCATTGCAGCGGACAACATGGCGGCCACCAGCGCAATGCGCCCGAGGCCACGGGTCACGCGCCGGCTTCGGTCGCGACCAAAAGCCAATTCGGGTCGCGGCTGCCGAGCTGACGCGAGAAGGTCCAGATATCGTTGACCTCCGAAACCGCCTCGGCGCTGCCGTCGACCACAACGCCCTGTGCATCACGGACAACACTGATCAGCTGCGAAACGAATGCGATCGTCACCTGAGCCGTCTTGCCCTTGACGTCGACGGCTGTGATCTCGGCCTTGTCGATCGAGACGAAGGAGGATTCCGCCTTCTCGCCGCGCTTCTCGCGGTCGGTAATCGCCTGCTCGAAGCCATCATAGACTTCCTTGGCGAGGAGGCCCTTCAGGACCTTGCGGTCGCCGCGGGCGAAGGCGGTGACGATTGTCTCGTAAGCAGATTTCGCACCCTGCAGGAAACCCTTCGGGTCGAAATCCTGCTCCTGGCGAACGATGGCCTCGATGCCGGCAATGATCGGCGAATCCGCAGGCGCAATGTCCTTCCAGCGCTCGGCCGCCGGAACGGCCGTCGCAGCGGGATCATTGGCTGCGCCGGGCAGGCGAATGACATTGTCGCGCTTGGCCTCGGGAGCGCCGGCCTGATCAGGTCGCATCGGCGGCGTCTCACGCCGCGCGAAGGGATCCTTTGGCGGCTGCTCGCTGCCGGTCTTCTGGCCAAGCACAGAGCGAAGCTTCCAGGCGACGAAAACGGCCAGAGCCAGGAAGACCAAAGTCGTCATGTCGAAGGAATTTTGCATCGAACGCTGATCCGGAACCCCAGTGACCGCCTCGCATCAACAGCGGCGGTCGGCCGGCCGCCGCATGCGATATGGTGATCAAGGCTCGTAACATCCACCCCCGAGCTTGTGAAGGCGGCTTCTTGTGCCTGAGGAAGCTCCATGATAGCCGACGCAAGCATTGCACCGGGGAGCGGTGCGCAGTCCCGGGCGCCGGCAAGGCGTGGGATTTCCCGATTAAAGCCTGCCAGACGATGATGGGACCGATGGCCAACGACATCCCCAACGGCAACGGCGCGAGCGAGGCGAACGCTCAGCCGAGCATGAATGCCCTGATCCAGTACACCAAGGACTTCTCCTTCGAGAATCCGAAGGCGCCCCGCGCGCTCGGCCAGCAGAACGAGCAGGGCCCGCAGATGTCCCTGCAGGTCAATGTCTCGACCACCGCGCTGTCGGAGACCGATTACGAGACCGTGCTCCAGCTCGAGGGCAAGGCCGTCCTGAACAACGAGACGCTGTTTGCGTTCGATCTCAGCTATGCCGGCGTGTTCCGGCTGCTGAACATACCGCAGGAGCATATTCACCCCGTTCTGGTGATCGACTGCGCGCGGCTGCTGTTCCCGTTCGCCCGCCAGATCATCGCGGACGCGGTCCAGACCGGCGGATTCCCGCCTTTCTATGTTCCGCAGATCGATTTCGCGATGCTGTATCAACAGCGCATGCAGGAGCTTCAGGCCCAGCAGCCGCAGGCGCCCAACGCCTGAGCGAGCCTGCCGCCTCCGCAAGCCGACGATATCGAAAGGGCCCTCGCGGGCCCTTTCTTGCATTTCAATCAATAATCGCGCGCATTTCGCAACGCCTTGCGCATCGGCAAGGCAAACTCCATCTCCCACATTCATTGAAGCGGGCGCCAATCCGGCGTCCGCATTTTGTTATGTGGAGACCCGATGGACCATCTGATGACGCTTGCTGCCGACCCCGCCGTATGGGCGGCTCTCGGGGCACTGATCGCCATGGAGGTTGTCCTCGGCATCGACAATCTGATCTTCATCTCGATCCTGACCAACAAGCTGCCTGAGGAGCAACGTTCGCTCGGCCGCAAGATCGGCATCGGGCTTGCCCTGTTCATGCGGCTCGCGCTGCTCGGTACCGTCGCCTTCATCGTGCAATTGACGGAGCCGATCGTCTCGCTCTTCGGCAAGGCCTTCTCCTGGCGCGATTTCATCCTGATCGCCGGCGGCCTTTTTCTGGTCTGGAAGGCGACGACCGAAATCCATCACAAGGTCGACGTCAATCACGGGCCCGATGTGTTCGACGGCGGTCGTGCGGCAACCGTGACCTTCGGCGCTGCGATCTTCCAGATCCTGCTGCTCGATCTGGTCTTCTCGATCGACAGCATCATCACGGCCGTCGGCATGACAGAGCATGTCCCGGTGATGATGATTGCGGTGATCGTCGCCGTGCTGGTGATGCTGCTGGCCGCCGACCCGCTGGCGAAGTTCATCGAAAAGAACCCGACGATCGTGATGCTGGCCCTCGGCTTCCTGCTGATGATCGGCGCCACGCTGATCGGCGAGGGTTTCGGCGCCCATATCCCGAAGGGCTACATCTACGCCGCCATGGCCTTCTCGGCGCTGATCGAGGGCCTCAACATGATGTCCCGGCGCGCCGATCGTAGCCGCAGCTGACCGACCCGAAGCTGAGCCGCGTGAGGCGGCTCAGCTTTCCTTGGCCAGACCGAGATAGCCGCTCCAGAGCGGTGTCTTCAGGGTCAGGATGAAGCTCTCATGAGCGGCCATTGCCGCCTCGTCGAGGCAGGGCGCGAGCGGGCGCTGGCGCTGCGGCCGCTCTGAAAGATCGGCGAGACCGTTGCCGGGACCGGCAGCGCTGACCACGCCAAGTCCGAGATCGGCCTGTTTGCCGCCGATCAGCTCGATATAAACCTCGGCGAGAATCTCCGAATCGAGCAGCGCGCCGTGCTGGGTGCGCCTCGTATTGTCGATGCCGTAGCGCTGGCAGAGCGCATCGAGACTGTTCGAGGCTCCGGGATGCTTGCGTCGCGCCATCGCCAGCGTATCGACGACCAGCGATGGATCGATCGGGCCACGGCCGACACGCTTCATCTCCATGTTCAGGAAGCCGACGTCGAAGGACGCGTTGTGGATGACGAGCCGCGCGCCATCGATGAAGGCTGCAAACTCCTCGGCAATGGCCGCGAAGACGGGCTTGTCCGCCAGGAAGGCATCGGACAGTCCGTGGACCTTGAAGGCGCCTTCCGCCATCGCCCGTTCGGGGTTGATGTATTGATGGAAGGTACGGCCGGATGGGCAGTGATTGACCAGTTCGACGCAGCCGATTTCAACGACGCGATCGCCGCCATTGGCTTCGACGCCGGTCGTCTCGGTATCGAGAACGATCTCACGCATGCCTGGACGCCTTTTCTTGCCGGCTCCGGCCAGGACGGCCGGCCAATGCCTGGAGGATAGAGCGGACCTGCCTCTGTGCCACCAGCAAGCCATGCGAGGTGTCCACAAGGAAGTGGGCGTGCCGGCGCTTCTCGGCATCCGGCATCTGGCGCGCAAGGATCGCGTCCAGCTTCTCCGCCGTCATCTCCGGACGCGCCAAAACGCGGGCGCGCTGCACTTCAGCAGAAGCCGTGATCACGACGACGGCGTCACAGCGATACCCTCCTCCAACCTCAAGCAGGAGCGGCACATCGAGGACCCCGATATCGCTCCCCGCTGCAATGCAGTTCTTGATGAAAGCGATCTCCTCCTCCCGCACCAGAGGATGAATGATCGCCTCCAGCGCGCGCAGGGCGTCGGGCTTGCCCACAACCATCGAGGAGAGTCGGGCACGATCGACGGCCCCGTTCACCACTGCGCCCGGAAAGGCCGCCGCGATCGGTGCGACCGCCCTGCCCCGGTAGAGCGCATGGACGGTGGCATCGGCATCATGGACAGGCACACCGTGGGCCCGGAACATCTCCGAGGTGGTCGACTTTCCCATGCCGATCGAGCCGGTCAGTCCCAGGATGAAGGTCATGCGGCACCCAGCGAATCAGGCGCCCAGGATATCGGCTTCGAGCCGGGCCCGCAGCGCCGGCGTGACCTTCGGGGTCACACCGAACCAGCGCGCGAAACCGGGGACGGCCTGATGCAGCAGCATGCCGAGGCCATCGACCGGAACACCGCCGCGACGTTCCGCCTCTTCGAGCAGGGGCGTCCGCAACGGCACGTACACGATGTCGTCAACGATCGTGCCGGGGCGCAGCCTGGTGAGATCGAGATCGAGCGGCGGCTTGCCGTTCATCCCAAGCGCCGTCGTGTTGACGATCAGATCGGCCGATCCGACCAGCTCATGACGCCTTGACCAAGCTTGTGCCTCCACCGGCGCTCCGAGTGCCCGGGCAAGTTCCATGGCTCGGTCGGCGCTGCGGTTGACGAGGATGATCCGCTCGAGGCCGCGGGCCTTCAGTCCAAAACCGATCGCCCGCGCCGCGCCGCCCGAGCCAAGAATGAGAGCCGTTGCGACCCGCTCGCTCCAGCCGGGAACGCTGGCGTCGAGATGGGCGAGGAAGCCGGCAGCATCGGTGTTGTCGCCGAACAGGCAACCATCGTCACGCCAGATCGTGTTCACCGCACCCATCGCGCGGGCGACGGGGCTGAGTTCATCGACCAGCAGCAGCGACGCCTCCTTGTGGGGAACTGTGACGTTGCCGCCCACGAATTCGCCGCTCCGCACCCGGGCCATGAACGACGAGAGTGCAGCCGGTGCGACATCGATGCGTTCATAGGATCCATCGAGCCCATGCTCGGCGATCCAGCTGCCGTGAATGAGCGGCGAGCGTGAATGGGCGATCGGGTGACCGATGACGAAACAGCGACGGGTCATGGAATTCAGATGTCCGGATCAATCGACGAGAGCGCCCTGCTCGCGCAGGGCTTCGAGTACGGCAAGGAGCGGGAGGCCCAGAATGGTGAAATGGTCGCCCTCGACGGCAGCGAAGAGCTGGGAACCAAGGCCCTCGAGCTGGTAGCCGCCAACGCTGGTCAGGATCGCCGGGCCAGCAAGTTCGACATAGGTCGCGATGAAATCGAGCTCGAGCCGCCGCATCGTCAGTCGTGCGGTCTGCCCGCCTTCAGCCAGGATCTCGCCGTCGCGCGCCAGCACAAAGGCGGAATGAAGCTCATGCGTGCGCCCAGCCAATGTCGCGATCTGCGCGGCGGCGCCAGGGAGATTCTCTGCCTTGTGAAAGATCTGGCCCTCGCAGGTCAACGTCTGGTCGGCGCCGAGCACGAAGCGGCCGGGCTTCATCACGGAGACATGCAGCGCCTTCGCGCAGGCAAGCGCCGCCGCGATCGCCTCGCCTTCGACTCCCTGTGCGAGGAGCGGCGCCTCGGCGGCTCGCTCGTCGATATCGGGCTTCAGGGTGTCCACCGGGATCCCGGCTGCGCGCAGCATCCCAGCCCGGGTAGTACTGCCGGAAGCAAGCAGCAGCGGCGCCGCTGCACGCCAGAGAGAGGGGCTCTTCGTCATGTCGCGATGAACTTCATGCGATGGTCGCGCAGCAGGTCGAGGATCGCTGCCGCCGTTTCCTCGATCGAGCGCCGGGTGACATCGATCACCGGCCAACCCCTGCGGGCGCAAAGCTTGCGCGACTGCGCGATCTCGTCGGCCACGGCTGTAGGGTCGACATAGGGCGTCTCATCATCCGCCTTCATCGAGAGCAACCGGTTCTGTCGAATCTGGACGATGCGCTCAGCGCTGGCGACCAGCCCGACGATCAACGGCTTTCTCAGCCGTTCAAGTTCGACCGGCAAAGGCACATGGGGGACCAGCGGTACGTTGGCGGTCTTGATACCGCGATTGGCGAGATAGATGCTGGTCGGTGTCTTCGAGGTTCGGCTGATGCCGACGAGGATGATATCCGCGCTTTCCAGATCGCCTCCAAGCTGCCCGTCATCATGCATCAGCGTGTAGTTCATCGCGTCGATGCGGCGGAAATATTCGGCGTTGAGGACATGCTGCGCGCCCGGCCGCGGCGACCCCGCCTGGCCGAGATAGGACTGGAACAGGGACAGCACCGGGTTCAGCACCGACAGACAGGGGCAGCCGAGCTCCTGGCAGAATTTCTCGAGCCGCTCGGCCCATTCCGCTTCGACGAGCGTGTAGAGCACGACCCCCGGCGAGGATTCGATCTCCGCCAGGACCCGGGCAAGCTGCGCCTCGGAGCGGACCAGCGGATAGACATGCTCGATGGCCGAGACCGATTCATATTGGGCGGCGGCGGCCCGGCTGACCGCAATCAGGGTCTCGCCGGTGGCATCGGACACCAGATGCAAATGAAAATAGTTGCGCGCCACGTGGGCTCCCGGGGCTTAACGAAGTTGCAACCTCTAGCGCGCCATATCGGCAATGCAAATTGTCGTCCTGGACCGGGACCCCCAGCGCTGACCGCGATGAGGGGTCACGCTGGTCATGGGGACTGCTGTGGACAACCGTACATCCGAGCGGAGCGCGGGACCGCGACTGTATAACTCCCTCTTTCCATCAACAGGCTGGCCCCTGGGGACACGTGGAGCGATGTTTCACGTGAATCATTTTAACGATCGGCAGCCCCGGCCGCGATTCTGATTTCTTACTAATCAGTTAAGGCGCCCCACCCCCCGGGCGATTCCACCCTGCGACATCGGCTCGCCCTGTGGACCGGTTGTGGACAAAGTTGGGCCGGGCTATTTGCCCCTGACCAAGAGTCAAAACAAAAGAATATCTCTCTAAGATTCTTTTAAGATTCAGACCTGAACGGCTGACCGGAGTGGGCATGGCGAACGAAGATCCGGTTTTCCTGCGGAGCCTTTCGGGCGAGGTGATGGCAAGGCCGCCGATCTGGCTGATGCGCCAGGCCGGACGCTATCTGCCGGAGTACCGCGAGGTCCGGGCCAAGGCAGGTGGCTTTCTCGAGCTCTGCTACAACCCCGCCTTTGCTACCGAAGTGACCCTTCAGCCAATCCGCCGTTTCGGTTTCGATGCAGCGATCCTGTTCTGCGACATCCTCGTCGTGCCGCATGCGCTTGGCCAGAAGCTCTGGTTCGTCCAGGGCGAAGGTCCGCGGTTGGAGCCCGTGGGCGATGCGAAGAGGCTTGGCGAGATCCACGAGGAGATCGACCAGGACATGCTGGCGCCGGTCTACGAAACGGTTGGCAAGGTCAAGGCTGCCCTGCCAGGCAACACCGCCTTCATCGGCTTCTGCGGGGCGCCTTGGACGGTCGCGACCTACATGGTGGCTGGGCGGGGCACGCCGGATCAGGGTCCCGCGAAGGAACTCTTCACACGAGACCCGGAGCTGTTCGCCCGGCTGATCGACCGGATCGTGATGGCGTCCATCGCTCATCTCAACGCTCAGCTCGATGGCGGCGTCGATGCGGTGCAGATTTTCGACAGCTGGGCTGGCTCGCTTGGCGAAGATGATTTCATGCGTTGGTGCATTGCGCCGACCAAGCGGATCGTCGACGGAGTACGGGCGCGTCATCCCAAGGCAAAGGTCATCGGCTTTCCCCGGGGGGCCGGCCGCCTGATTCCGAGCTATGTCAAAGCGACCGGGGTTGATGCTGTCGGGCTCGAGACGGACATCGATCGCGAATTTGCGCGGACGCAGATCCAATCGCTGGCGCCGATCCAGGGTCACCTTGACCCGCAACTTCTCCGGGCAGGTGGTACCGAGCTGGAACGGGAGGTCGCCGCGATCCGTACCTCCTTCGGCGCCGGTCCCTTCGTCTTCAATCTCGGGCATGGCATCCTGCCGGATACGCCGATCGCTCATGTCGAACGCTTGATTGCGGCCGTCAGGTCATGATGAGGATGCAGTGATGCTGATCGACTGGATCAAGGCTTTTCACGTGATGGCGGTCATCTCCTGGATGGCCGGCATGCTCTATTTGCCCAGGCTGATGGTTTATCACGCGGAGGCGCAGACCGGCTCGGTGCAGTCCGAAACCTTCAAGATCATGGAACGCCGGCTCCTCAAGGGCATCATCAATCCGGCGATGATCGTGACCTGGGTGCTGGGTCTGTACCTCGCCTGGGCGATCTATGGCTTCAAGGGTGGCTGGCTGCACGGCAAGATTCTGCTCGTGGTCATCCTCTCCGCCATCCATGGCATCCTGGTCGGACGGGTCAGGGCCTTTGCCGAAGATCGCAACGACAAGTCGGCGCGCTATTACCGGATCATCAACGAAGTGCCGGCACTGCTGATGGTCGGAATCGTGATCCTGGTCGTCGTCAAACCGTTCTGAGCGACGCCGACGTTTCCGGCTTGAGAGTCCACGGGAAACCAGCTATCAAGCGCAACGCGACTTTTTGCGTCCTCCCTGTTGTCGATGGTTCGTGAGCTGGCTGCCGGTGCAGACGCTCATGGTGCGCATCCCCTGCGCACTGGTCCTTCCAGGCCCTGTCGAGCCCTCCACTGAGTCCCTGACCTCCGCCATTCGTGTGGGGGCGTTTACGATCCGGGTGCCCCATGCGGGAAATCAAGCTTCACGAACTCAAGGTCAAATCGCCGACCGAGCTTCTTGCCTTCGCCGAAGGCATGGAGGTCGAGAACGCCAGCACGATGCGCAAGCAGGAGCTGATGTTCGCCATCCTCAAGCAGTTGGCCGCCAAGGAAACCGAGATTCTCGGCGAGGGCGTGGTCGAGGTGCTGCAGGACGGGTTCGGCTTCCTGCGCTCCTCCGACTCGAACTATCTGCCGGGTCCCGACGACATCTACGTTTCGCCGTCGCAGATCCGCAAGTTCGGCCTGCGCACGGGTGATACGGTTGAAGGGCCGATCCGTGGACCCAAGGATGGCGAGCGCTATTTTGCGCTGCTCAAGGTCAACACGATCAATTTTGAGGACCCGGAGAAGATCCGGCACAAGATCCATTTCGACAACCTGACGCCGCTGTATCCGGACGAGCGTCTGCGGCTGGAAGTTCAGGATCCGACCAAGAAGGACTTCTCGCCCCGCGTCATCGACATCGTCGCTCCGATCGGCAAAGGCCAGCGCGCCCTGATCGTGGCGCCGCCGCGCACCGGTAAGACGGTTCTGCTGCAGAACATCGCGCAGTCGATCACCAACAATCATCCCGAGTGCTATCTGATCGTGCTGCTGATCGACGAGCGGCCCGAGGAAGTCACCGACATGCAGCGTTCGGTGAAGGGTGAGGTTGTGTCCTCGACCTTCGACGAGCCGGCCACGCGCCACGTCCAGGTCGCGGAGATGGTCATCGAGAAGGCCAAGCGCCTGGTGGAGCATGGCCGCGATGTCGTGATCCTGCTCGACTCGATTACGCGCCTCGGCCGTGCCTACAACACCGTGGTCCCCTCTTCCGGCAAGGTGCTGACCGGTGGTGTCGATGCCAACGCGCTGCAGCGGCCGAAGCGCTTCTTCGGCGCGGCCCGCAATATCGAGGAAGGCGGCTCGCTGACCATCGTCGCGACTGCGTTGATCGATACCGGCAGCCGCATGGACGAAGTCATCTTCGAAGAGTTCAAGGGCACCGGTAACTCGGAAATCGTGCTTGACCGCAAGGTGGCCGACAAGCGCATCTTCCCGGCGATCGACATCCTGAAGTCGGGCACCCGCAAGGAAGAGCTGATCACGCCGAAGGATGTGCTGCAGAAGACCTATGTGCTGCGCCGCATCCTGAATCCAATGGGACCGCAGGATGCGATCGAGTTCCTGATCGACAAGCTGCGGCAGACCAAGCAGAACTCCGAGTTCTTCGACTCGATGAACACCTGATCGGATCGGGAATCGCGACGCCGCACGAAGCTGCAGCGTCGGAGATCCAATACTTTCAGCGAGGCGGATCGGCAGTCATGCCGACCCGCCTTTCTTGTTTGGATCCGGGGTCACCGGCCAGCAGAAACGGCATCCTGCAATTGATTCGGATCCGTTACGGGAGGCAGGCAACGCCCGGCGAAACAGATGAAGGCGGCACCGCTGCCTGCAAGACGCGCCATGGAAGCGGCTGGGTGGTCCGATGGTAGCGCGCTGGGATCGGGGCAGTCGACGATCATCGTCGTCGTGTAGGGCAATGCCAGCGCAGCCGCGCGAAGACGTTCGCGTTCGGGTCCAGCCAGGATGATCTCGATGCCGTGCCGCGCCAGATCATAAGCATTGAGTACGGAGCCATGGGCGACCGGCGCGCGCTCGGCAGCGGCCAATGCTGCTGCGAGAAACCGTTCGGCCTGGGCCCTATCGGTCGGGGCTCCGCTCTTGGCCGCCAGACGAAGCAGGTTCCCTGCATGCACGCCATTAGCGTTCGGGACTGCGTCGTCGTGAGTCGGCCTCGGTACGACCGGAAGAACGGCGCTATCGCGTTGAGTCATACCAAGTAGACTCGTATCGACGTGGCGGTAGTACCGCCAGAGATGGGCGGACCAGCGCAGGGCGTGGTCAAGGAAATGCCGTTCCGATGTGGCGTCGTGGAGTGCCAGGGCCGCTTCGATCATCGCCGCGTGATCGAGGGCAAAGCCCGGGGTGATCAACCGGCCCGCGCGGTAGGAGTGAGCGAGGCCGTCGCCATGCTTCATTGATTCGGCGACGAAATGGTAGGCTCGCCGAGCAAGGGCCAGCCAGGCGGGCTCCGCGAGTAGACCGGAGGCTCGCACGAGCGCCGCGATCATCAGCCCATTCCAGTCGGCCAGGATTTTGTCGTCGCGGGCCGGAGGAACCCGGCGAGCGCGCAACGCCAGGAGATCCCGCCGGATGTTGGCCAATTGCTGCTCGAATGCCGGATCCGGATCGGGCGTGTCGAGCCGGTTGAGGATTGTGACGCCTTCCCAGTTGCCATGGGCGGTGACGTCATAGTGCCGGGCGAAGAGTTCTGCGTCGGCTGGCGTGAGATGGCTGGCCAGCTCCGATGCAGTCCAGACATAGAATTTGCCTTCGACCCCCTCGGAATCGGCATCGAGGCTGGAGGCGAAAGCGCCCTCCTGTAGCAGCATGTCCCGCTCAAGCCAGGTGACGATGCCCTGGGCCGCGCTGTGCGCCAGTGGATTGCCGCTGCGCTTCGCCTCGAGCGCATAGAGCCCGAGTAGCTGGGCATTGTCATAAAGCATCTTCTCGAAATGCGGCACGAGCCAGCGCTCGTCGACCGCGTATCGGGCGAAGCCGCCGCCGAGGTGATCGTGAATGCCGCCACGCGCCATGCGTTCCAGGGTGCGGGTCGCCGGCAGGAGCGTGGTCGCGTTCCCAGTGCGGCTGCCGTGACGCCAGAGCAGCTCGATCAGGCCAGGATTGGGGAATTTTGGTGCGCCGCGCAGCCCGCCATGCTGCGGATCGAAGGATTGGGCGATCTCGCTGGCGATCTGGTCGAGGTCAGGTTCGTATCGGGCTTCCGGGCTTGCTGCAGCCTCACTCTGCTCGAGTGCAGCCTTGATCGCGGCGGCATTGCGCGCGACCCGCTCGGGCTCTTGTGCGTGGACGGCCGCGATCTGCTGCAGCACGTGGCTGAAGGAGGGCCGTCCATAGCGCGCCGTTGGCGGAAAATAGGTGCCGCCCCAGAATGGCTGACGGTCGGCGGTGAGGAACATGGTCAGCGGCCAGCCCCCCTGTTCGCCCAGGCTGTGCAGCGCGTTCATGTAGACCTGATCGATATCGGGTCGCTCCTCCCGGTCGACCTTGATGTTGACGAAGCGCGCGTTCATCAGCGCCGCGGTTGCCAAGTCCTCAAAGCTCTCATGGGCCATGACATGGCACCAGTGGCAGGCGGCATAGCCGACCGAGAGCAGGACCGGGCGACCGCTTGACTTTGCCTCGGCAAAGGCTTCCTCGCTCCATTCCCACCAATGGACGGGGTTGTCCTTGTGCTGCAGGAGATAGGGGCTGGCGGCGGCCCCGAGACGATTCATCGACGGATCTCCCAGGCGGATCAGCGTCGCAACGGAAAGATGTGCTGCCTATGACGACCGGACAGGATTACCCAACGATTGTGGCGCTATCGTCGGCCAATGGCCGCGCCGGGGTGGCTGTCCTGCGGGTGTCCGGGCCGCAAGTTCGATTCGTCCTCGAAACAATTTCGGGCGTTATCCCCAACCCGCGGCATGCGGTGCTTCGACACCTGCGCCACCCCGTCTCCCACGAGGTGATCGATTCGGCTCTGGTCCTGTTCTTCCCGGGACCAGCGAGCTTCACCGGCGAGGATGTCGCCGAGTTCCATGTCCATGGTTCGCGTGCGGTGATGGCGGCCCTGCTCTCGGCATTGACCGGGCTACCAGGGCTTCGATTGGCGGAGGCCGGCGAATTCACCCGGCGGGCCTTTGAGGCGGGAAAGCTGGATCTTGCAGCGGTCGAGGGCCTGGCTGACCTGATCGATTCGGAGACGGAATGGCAGCGTCGACAGGCGCTTCGGCAGATGGAGGGAGCGCTTGGTCATGCGGCCGGGCTGTGGCGAGATCAGTTGATCGGCGCCATGTCGCTGTTGGAGGCCGAGATCGACTTCTCGGATGAAGGCGATGTTTCCGGAGCGCTTGTGGAGAACGCCATTGTGTCCGTCACGGACGTGCTGACGAGCCTGCGCGATGCCCTTGGATCGTTTCGGATGGGCGAGCGCGTTCGTGAGGGATTTGTCGTCGTGCTGGCGGGACCGCCCAATGCGGGAAAGTCGAGTCTGCTGAACGCCCTCGCCCGCCGCGACGTGGCGATCGTCTCGCCGCAACCTGGTACGACCCGCGACATGATTGAGGTCCGGCTTGATCTCGCCGGTTTCCCGGTGACGTTGATCGATACGGCGGGTTTGCGCGAGAGTGTCGATCCGATCGAGGCAGAGGGTGTCCGCCGGGCGACGGCTCTGGCCGAGAAGGCGGATCTGGTGCTGAGACTTCGTGCAGTCGATTCGTCTCCGAACCGAGCGTCCGTTGAACCGCAGGATCTGATGGTTGCCACCAAGTGCGACTTGCCCGGGCAAGTTGGCGCCGGTGAACTGGCGGTCTCCGTGCAAAGCGGTGTCGGACTCGATACGCTGTTGAGGAGCGTTTCGGAGCGGCTCGGTGCGCTGACCAATCCAGAGCCCGCATTGCTGACCCGCGAGCGACAGCGCGTAGCGGTTACGGACGCGGTGGCGGCTCTGCAGCGGGCAGCGGGTTCCGGGCACGGACAGGTCGAGCTGCTGGCTGAAGACATCAGGATCGCCGTGCGCGCGCTCGAACGGCTCGTGGGGCGGATCGACGTCGAGGATGTGCTGGACCGGCTGTTTGCAGGCTTCTGCATCGGAAAGTAGAGAACCCGCTGCGCGGCGTTTCACGTGAAACCTTCAGCTGAGAGATCACAAGAATCTTGACCCTCGGCACGGGGTTGGCTAGCGACATGCGCATGTCCCATTCCATTGCCACAGATCGCTATGACGTCATCGTCGTAGGTGGCGGCCATGCCGGCGCCGAGGCGGCGGCCGCTGCTGCGCGTCTTGGCGCGCGCACGGCGCTGTTGACCCATCAGCGCGAGACGATTGGTGTGATGTCCTGCAATCCTGCGATCGGCGGATTGGGCAAGGGCCATCTGGTGCGTGAGATCGATGCGCTCGACGGTATCATGGCCCGCGCAGCTGACCGTGCTGGCATCCAGTTCCGGATGCTGAACCGCCGCAAGGGCCCGGCCGTTCGCGGCCCGCGCGCGCAGGCAGACCGGAAACTCTATCGGAGTGCGGTTCAGGATTTGCTCGCCGAGCTTGAGCATCTCGAGATCGTGGTCGGTGAGGCCTTTGACCTCGATATAGTGAATGGCGCGGTTCAAGGCGTCATTCTGTCCGACGGGCGTCGATTCGCTTGCGGAACGGTTGTCCTGACGACTGGTACCTTTCTGCGTGGATTGATCCATATCGGCGAGAAGACAATTCCGGCAGGACGCGTTGGGGAAGCCCCGTCGCTTGGTCTATCGGCCACGCTGGAGCGTCACGCGCTTCCGCTTGGTCGCCTCAAGACGGGTACGCCACCACGGCTGGATGGGCGCACGATCGCCTGGTCCACGCTGGAGATGCAAGCCGGCGACGAGCCGCCGGAGCCGTTCTCCGCGCTGACCGATGCGATCACGACGCCTCAGATTTCCTGCGGCATTACCCGCACCACGCTGGCTTCGCACGAACTGATCCGCGCCAACCTCCATCGGGCGCCGATGTTTTCGGGCCAGATCGAGGGCCGAGGACCACGCTACTGCCCATCGATCGAGGATAAGGTCGGCCGGTTCGGGGATCGCGACGGCCACCAGATCTTTCTGGAGCCGGAGGGGCTCGATGATCCCACCGTCTATCCCAACGGTATCTCGACCTCCTTGCCGGAAGATGTGCAGCTCGGCTTGCTGAAGACGATTCCTGGGCTTGAAGATGCAGCCATGCTGCGTCCTGGCTATGCGATCGAGTATGATTTCGTCGATCCGCGCGCCTTGAAGAACTCGCTCGAAACGCGCGCGATCGCCGGTCTGTTTCTCGCGGGCCAGATCAACGGAACGACCGGTTATGAGGAGGCGGCTGCCCAGGGGCTCTTTGCGGGCCTCAATGCGGCGCGGCGTGCCGGTGGTGCAGAGCCGATCGCGATGGATCGGACGACCTCCTATATCGGCGTACTGGTTGATGACCTCGTGACGCGTGGGGTGACAGAGCCATATCGGATGTTCACGTCGCGTGCAGAGTTCCGGCTGTCATTGCGTGTCGATAACGCCGACGAGCGGCTGACCCCGTTGGGTATCGAGCTCGGCTTGGTCGGAGGCGAGCGTGAACGCCGGTTTCAGGCCAAGGCCGCGCAAATCGACGGTTTGCGGGTGCAATTGAAGAACCTCCGGCTGACACCGCAACAGGCCGACCAGGTCGGCCTGCAATTGAACCGCGATGGCGTGCGTCGGAGCGCTTATCAACTCCTCTCTTATCCAGACATCAGCTTCGAGCAGCTGGCGGCGATTTGGCCGGAGCTCAACGCCCACCCCGCCTCCGTTGCGTCGCGCGTTACTGCGGATGCGACTTATGCTGTCTATCTCGACCGACAGGCTGCCGAGATCGGGGCCTATCAGCGTGACCAAGCTCTGGAGGTCCCGGCCGATCTCGACCTTGATGGTATTTCCGGGCTCTCGAATGAATTGAGAGCGAAGCTGTCGCAGCAGCGCCCGGCCAATCTCGCGCAAGCATCACGGATCGAAGGCATGACTCCTGCTGCACTGACCTTACTGGCGGCCCATGCGCGGCGGGATCGCAAGCGCGCGACGCAAACGGCGGCCTGAGTCGTGGCTGTTGACAATGATGACCGCGCCCGCGCTCTGCGCTTGACTCCTGTTTCACGTGAAACACAGGAGCGGCTCGCGCTGCTGGTCGCAGAGCTGGTCAAGTGGCAAAATGCGAAGAACCTGGTCTCTTCGACGACGCTTTCGGATGTCTGGACGCGGCACGTCGCTGATTCGCTCCAGCTCTTCGCATTGGCGCCTGACGCCAGAACCTGGCTCGATCTCGGCTCAGGCGGTGGATTTCCCGGACTTGTGATCGGGATCTGTCTTGCCGAACAGGGGCAAGGCCGAATCCATCTGGTCGAGAGCAATGCGCGCAAATGCGCCTTTTTGCGCCACGCGGCCAGGGTGACCGGTGCGCCTGTGACGGTTCATGCCTCGCGGATCGAGGATATCGTTGGGGAGTTCACAGAAAAAGTCGACGTCGTGACGGCCCGGGCGCTCGCACCGCTCCCGATTCTGCTAGGATGGTGCAAGGAGTTGTTGAGAACCGGGACACTTGGGCTCTTTCCCAAGGGACAATATCTAGATGCTGAATTGACCGAAGCGTCTAAATATTGGAAGATTCAGGCCTCGACAGTTGTCTCCGTGACAGATCCGGCAGCTCGCATTCTGTTGATTCGCGAGGCCGAGCAGCGGGCTGATACATGACCGATCTGACTCCCATTACCCTTCCCCCCCGCCGGCCACGTGTGCTGGTGCTCGCCAATCAGAAGGGCGGCGTCGGCAAGACGACGACGGCCATCAATCTCGGCACGGCGCTCGCCGCGATCGGTGAGAAGGTGATGATCGTCGATCTCGATCCGCAGGGGAATGCCTCGACCGGGCTCGGCGTTGACCGGAAGAGCCGGCAATCCTCGACCTATGATGTGCTCTGCGGCGATATCGGCCTTGGTCAGGCGCTGCAGGAAACCGCTGTACCTGGTTTGTTCATCGCGCCGTCGACGCTCGATCTGCTTGGTGTCGAGCTCGAGATCGCCAGTGCCAAGGATCGCACCCAGCGCCTCAAGAAGGCGATCGACGAAATTTCCGACGATCAGCGCTGTGCGGACCTGACCTATATTCTGATCGACTGCCCGCCTTCGCTCAGCCTGATCACCATCAATGCGATGACGGCAGCCGACGCCGTGCTTGTGCCGCTGCAATGCGAGTTCTTCGCGCTGGAGGGCCTCAGCCAGCTGCTCAAGACGGTCGAGCAGGTTCGCAATGGGCTCAATCCGCGCCTGATCATTCAGGGCGTGGTCCTGACCATGTTCGACCCGCGCAACAATCTCTCCGGTCAGGTCATGGCCGACGTTCGCGAGTTTTTGGGCGACAAGGTCTATGAGACCGTGATCCCGCGCAATGTCCGGGTTTCGGAAGCCCCGTCCTACGGCAAGCCCGCCCTGCTCTACGATCTCCGCTGTGCCGGCTCGCAGGCCTATTTGCGGCTGGCATCCGAAGTCATCAGGCGGGAGCGTGCGCTGCGCGCCGCTGCCTGAACTCATTTCGTATTTAGTATCAAGAGGTTGAATTATGGCCGAGGAACAGGGACGTTCACGTCTTGGCCGGGGTCTCGCCGCTCTGATTGGAGATGTCGGCGACGAGATCGGAGCGCTCGAGCGTGCCAGAGGCCAGCGTCGGGTTCCAGTCGAGTTCCTGCGGCCGAGCGCGCGGAATCCGCGGCGCAGTTTCGCGGATGACGAGCTCGAGGATCTGACGGCTTCCGTGCGCGAGCGCGGGATCCTGCAGCCGATCATCGTGCGCCCGCTCAAGGGCATGGCCGACGCCTATGAGATCATCGCCGGCGAACGGCGTTGGCGTGCCGCGCAGCGCGCCGGCCTGCATGAGGTTCCCGTCATCCAGGTCGAGGCTGACGACCGCGAGGCGCTGGAAATCGCCATCGTCGAGAACGTCCAGCGCAGCGACCTGAACGCGATCGAAGAGGCCGCCGGGTACGAGCGCCTGATTGCCGAATTCAGCTATACCCAGAACGATCTGGCCCGCGTCATCGGCAAGAGCCGAAGCCATGTCGCGAATACGCTGCGCCTTTCAAAACTGCCGGAGCCTGTCCGGCGGATGGTGGCTGAGGGCGCCGTTTCGGCGGGCCACGCGCGCGCGCTGCTCTCGGTCACGGATCCTGAGCTGATGGCGCGCAAGATCGTCGATGAGGGCCTCAGCGTCCGCGACATCGAACGGTTGGTGCAGGAAGAGGCGCGGGGTGAGAGCAGGAGCTCCCCTGGCAAGCCGAAACTCGACAAGGATCCGGACACCCGCGCGTTGGAAAAGGCGCTCGAGGAGGTTCTCGGGCTATCAGTGTCGATCCAGCACCGTCCGAGCGGCGGAGGCGACATGAAGATCGGCTACAAGACGCTCGATCAGCTCGATGCCCTGTGTCGGCGCCTGAAAGCCTGATCAGGCCCCTTGCGCTTACTCGCTAGGAACCGCGCCCGCCGCTCTGTGCCAGCCGGGCGAGGGTCCAAAGGGTGCGTGCAGCGGTTGGACGGGCGAGTTCGCCATCGCGCCTGACCGCAAGAGTTGCGGTTCCCAGAATGCCGACCGCTTCGGTGAGCTTCTGCACGGACCATACGTTCAACGCCGCTTCAGCGGCCGCCATGCGGGGAAAGGGCAGCCGCATGCTGGAGACCGCGTCCCGGGCGCTGCGGCCGCCATCGACGCTCTGACGGGCTTTCAGCAGCGTCAGGGCGTGGCGTAGCAAGCCGCCAAGCATCACCCCGGAATCGAGGCCTTCGCTCGACAGCTTCGCGAGCGCCAGATCGAGCACGGCCAGACGGCCGGCGAAGACCGCATCGACGAGCGCAGCCTGCTCGCGTTGTGCCGTATCGCCGACGACCGCCTCGATATGCGCTTCGGTGACGGCTGGATCTGCGCCAACATAGAGCAGAAGCTTTTCGATCTCGCGGCGCGATGTCTGGCGATCGCCGCCCAATAGCCCGGACAGCTGTTCGCGCGTGGTGCGGTCGATCGATTTGCCGGCAGCCCGGACCATTTCATCGATGATACTACCAAGATCGCGCGCCGCATCGCCGTAGCAGGGCACGGCGAGGGCCGTTCGTGCCTTCTCACAGGCCTGGCGCAGGGGATTGGTGCGTTGGAGATCACCCGCTTCGACGATGACGATCGCGTCCTGCGATGGCGTCGACAGCAGCGGCTCGACCGCCGCGAGCAGCAGCTTCGATGTCGGTGACACGCGAATGGCACGCCGGCCGCCGAACAGGCCGATGGTATTGGCTTCGTCTACCAGCTTGAGGGGATCGGCAGCGACATCATCGCCATCCATGCGAATGAGCTGGAAGGCATCGTTGATATCGTCGACGCTGGCGCGTGCGAGCGCTGTCGCCCGCTCGGAGACAAGGCCGGAATCGGGTCCATAGATCAGGATGAGGCGCCAGGCCGGGTCCAGCTTGGTCAGGGCCCGGTCGGCCTCATGCGCCTTGATGGCGACCATTGCCTGTCGTCCGGCTCAGCCGCCGACGAGATCGGCGGCGATCTGCCCTTGGATCAGGGTTGCCAGCGACTTGCCGGCTCGAATCTGGGCATCTCGTGCTGCGCGGACCGTGGAAAAACGCTGCTGGGAGCGTTCATAGGGCGCGCGCGTTATGGTCGTGCCGGAGGATACGACCTCTCCTGTACCTTCCCGGACGAGCGACCAGGTGGCTGTCGCGACGAGAACGGCGGAGTCGGCGCGGCCACTGACGTAGTCGACGGTGACGACTTCGATCGATTCCCGGATCGAGGCCTGGAGCTTCAGGCGCTTCGGACCAGTGGCCTCTCCGGCTCCGCCGCCGTCGAGTTCGAAGACGAGTTCGTTCCGCAGGTAATGCCCGACCAGGCCCTTGATCTCGGGGACCTCGATATTCCTGAGCGCCGCCTTGACGCTGCCGCCGACGGTGCTGGTGGTATTCTCGGCATAGAGCGGGCGCAGGCACCCACCAGCAAGCGCGGCGGCGCCGAGTGCGGCGGCCAGCATGAGGCGGCGGGTAGGCACACCGCGACCAGGTCGGCAGCGGTGCGAATCAGACGACGACATTCACAATTCTCCCCGGCACCACGATGATCTTCCGGATCGGGCGATCGTCCAGGGCTTTGATGACGGCCTGGGATGACCGAACGATGGCTTCGACGGAGACCGTATCCGCATCGGCCGGCACGGTCACCTCTGCGCGCTTCTTGCCGTTGATCTGGACCGGCAGCGTGACGCTGTCGTCACGGAGCAGTTCGGCGTCAGCCACCGGCCAGGAGGCTTCGCCAACGAGGCCGGGTTGGCCGAGCGCGTGCCAGCACTCCTCGGCAAGATGCGGCATCATCGGCGCGACAAGCTGCGTGACGATGGCGGCCGCCTCGTGCAGCGCAAACGCCATATCGCTGGCAAGCGCGGGATCCTCGGCAGCTCCGTCGAGCGCCTTCGCGATGGCGTTTGTCAGCGTGTAGATATGAGCGACGCACCGGTTGAAGCCGAGGCGCTCGATATCGGCGCCGACGGCGTGCAGGGCACGATGGCTGGCCTTGCGCAAGGTGAGGGCCGCCTCACCGAATTCCGCGGCAGCACCCGCTGAATTGCCGGTCCGCTCGGCGATCTCGCCGATCAGCCGCCATAGGCGCTGCACGAAGCGGGCTGCGCCCTGAACGCCTTCGTCCGTCCAGATCACATCGCGATCCGGCGGCGAGTCCGAAAGCATGAACCAGCGGGCGGTGTCGGCGCCGTAGGAGGCGATGATGTCGTCGGGGTCGACCACATTCTTCTTCGACTTCGACATCTTCTCGATGGAGCCGATCTCGATTGGCGCCCCGGTCTCGACATGGAAGCCACGACGCTCGCTGCCATTGGCCTCGATACGGACATCGCCGGGCTCGACCCAGGTTCCATCCTCGGCTCGGTAGGTCTCATGGACCACCATGCCCTGGGTGAAGAGGCCGGCAAAAGGCTCGTCCAACCCGGCATGGCCGGTTGCCTTCATCGCGCGGGTGAAGAAGCGCGAATAGAGCAGGTGCAGGATCGCGTGCTCGACGCCGCCGATATACTGGTCAACCGGAAGGAAGCGGTCGACGACCTTGCGATCGGTCGGGCTCTCGGTGCGCCAGGGATCGGTGAAACGGGCAAAATACCAGGAGGAATCGACGAAGGTATCCATCGTGTCGGTTTCACGACGGGCCGGCTTGCCGCAATTGGGGCAGGCGACATGCTTCCAGCTCGGGTGATGGTCGAGCGGGTTGCCGGGCTTCTCGAAGGAGACGTCATCCGGCAGCTTGACCGGCAGGTCGGCATCCGGGACCGGCACGGTACCGCAATCGGCACAGTGGATGATCGGGATCGGGCAGCCCCAGTAGCGCTGGCGCGAGATGCCCCAATCGCGCAGGCGGAAATTCACCTTGCGCGTGCCAACGGGCTGATTGCCGCGTGTCTCGCTCTCCAGCCGGCGGGCCACCTCTTCTTTCGCTTCCGGAATGGTCATGCCATCCAGGAAACGCGAATTGATCATGCGGCCATCCTCGACATAGGCCGTGTCCGTGATGACGAAGCTTTCGGGGTCGACACCCTCGGGGCAGACGACCGGGGTGTTGCCGAGCCTGTATTTGTTGACGAAGTCGAGGTCGCGCTGGTCATGGGCCGGGCAGCCGAAAATGGCACCGGTACCGTACTCCATGAGGATGAAGTTCGCGACATAGACCGGCAAAGTCCACGATGGATCAAAGGGATGGACTGCGCGCAGGCCGGTATCGAAGCCGAGCTTCTCGGCCTTGTCGATCGCTTCCTGCGCCGTGCCGGTGCGCTTGCACTCCTCGATGAAGGCCTGCAGTTCCGGGTTCCTGGCTGCGGCGGCCTTGGCCAGCGGGTGATCGGGCGCGATCGCCATGAACTTCGCGCCGAACAGCGTGTCCGGGCGTGTCGTATAGATCTCCAACTCGGATTGGCCGAAGGCATTCGATTCGAGTGCGAAACGAATCAGCAGCCCTTCCGAGCGGCCGATCCAGTTCTTCTGCATCAGCCGCACCTTCTCCGGCCAGCGCGTCAGCCCTTCCAGGGCGTCATGCAGCTCCTGACCGTAATCGGTGATCTTGAAGAACCACTGGGTCAGCTCGCGAATCTCGACGAGAGCGCCGGAGCGCCAGCCACGCCCGTCGATGACCTGCTCATTGGCGAGCACGGTCTCGTCGACTGGATCCCAGTTGACCTTGGCGGTCTTGCGATCGACCAGCCCGGACTTGAGGAAGTCCAGGAACATCTTCTGCTGGTGGCGATAATAGCTCGGGTCGCAGGTAGCGAGTTCGCGGCTCCAATCCAGCGAGAGCCCCATCGACTGGAGCTGCGTGCGCATCGTCGCGATGTTGGCGTAGGTCCATTCGCGCGGATGGATCTTGTTGGCCTTGGCAGCGTTCTCGGCCGGCAGGCCGAACGCATCCCAGCCCATCGGGTGGAGAACGGAAAAGCCCTTGGCCCGCTTGTAGCGCGCAACGACGTCGCCCATCGCATAGTTGCGAACATGGCCCATATGGATGCGCCCCGACGGATAGGGGAACATCTCGAGCACGTAGTAGCTCGGGCGCGTATCGTCATTGCGTGTCTCGAAGAGCTTGCGCTCATTCCAGACCTGACGCCATTTCGGCTCGGATTCCTTGGGATTGTAACGTTCGACGGCCATGATGCGCGGGCAATTCTTGGATAAGCGGAGCCTGCCGGCCGCTTCCTAGGAAATCGCTGGGCGCTTTCAGAGGAAACAGAAGGCCGTTTCCGCAGTTAGAGCGGGAGTCGGGCGGAAAACCGGTTCCGGCTTTTCCACATCATGTTCTAGGACACCATTGCACGCACGCGGTCAACGTCGCGCGCGAGATGGAAGGGTTTCACGATGAACGATACGGTTACGCGGCTGGCCGCCACGCAAGCGGCGATTGCACGCGCCGCGCGTGATTTCGAGCGCCGCCCAGCAGATGTGACGCTGATCGCCGTTTCGAAGACCATGCCGGAGGAGGCGATCCTTCCTGCCCTGGAAGCAGGACAGCGCGTCTTCGGCGAGAACTACGTCCAGGAGGCCAAGGCGAAATGGCCGGGCCTGCGCGAGCGCTTTCCCGATGTCGAACTGCACATGATCGGCCCGCTGCAGTCGAACAAGGCACGGGACGCGGTCGCCCTGTTCGATGCGATCCATACGCTCGACCGCGAGAGCCTGGCGAAGGAACTTGCCCGCGAGATCGCGAGGGCCGGCCGGGCACCGAAACTCTTCGTGCAGGTGAATACCGGCGAGGAACCGCAGAAGGGAGGCATCAATCCGGGCGAGGCCGACGCGTTCATCGCGCTCTGCCGCACGCATCACGGTTTAGTGATCGAGGGGTTGATGTGCATTCCGCCAGCCGACGAGCCGCCCTCGCCGCATTTCGCGCTGCTGGCCAAGATCGCTCTGCGCAACGGGATTGGCGGACTCTCGATGGGAATGAGCGCCGACTACGAGGCCGCGATCCAGCTCGGTGCTACCCACGTTCGTGTCGGTAGCGCGATCTTTGGGGCCAGGGCGTAGGGAGCTCCCTGTTTGCACGCCGGTAGCGGGTCGACCCGGCGGTAGTGCCGAGTCGACCCCAAGGCCTACTGATCGCGCTGACTGCGGATCCTACCGGATTTCCATGACGCAGCGCCGGGCGAGGCGCGGCAGCAGCTTCTCAAAGACATGCCGCTCGACAGCGACGCAACCCGCCGTCGGAGTGAAGCCAGGCCGGGCCAGGTGCCAGAAAATCGCACTTCCGCGGCCGCGAATCACGGGAGCATCGTTCCAGCCCATTTCGACGATGACGTCGTAGAGATGGTCCTCGCGTGTGAGCCGCTCCTCGGCTTCGCCGGGCGGGCGGTCGATCAGACGATTGTAGCGCCGGTCGCTCCTATCGTCGCACCAGGCATCGCGAGGTGCGATCCTGCGTAGCGGCAAGCTGGTCTGGGGGCGGGGCAAGCGATCAGCGCGATAGAAGATGCGCCGCAGCGGCAATGTGGCGCGGGGAGTGCCGCCATCGCCTTCCCGCTTGGCGACAATGATGCCGGAGCGGCCAAGGGCACAGGGAAAACAGGCGCCGCCAGCGATCAGAAAACCCTTGCGGCGATCATGCACGGAGCGGACGATTTGCAACCGGGTTAGGCCGCGCCGCACCTCGCCTGGACCGGCACCGCCGGCTTGATCACATTTTCTCACGGATATTCCACCCCACCTGACTTGCAGTCGCGATTCAGCGGGCTCATGGTGCCGGAATCGCAAACCGTTCAAATGATTGCCATGCCCGCCGTCCATCATATTCTTCTGGTTGACGACGACCAGACGTTGCGTGACGCGCTCGCGGAGCAGCTCGCGCTTTATGACGAGTTCCGGATCTCGACGGCTGCGACGGCATCCGCCGGCGTGAAGGCCGTTCAGGCCGAACGGGTCGATCTCGCCGTCATGGATGTCGGGCTTCCCGACATGGATGGTCGCGAGGCGGTGAAGGTGATGCGCCGCAACGGCTTCAAGAGCCCGGTGATCATGCTGACCGGGCAGGGCTCGGACGCCGATACCGTGCTCGGACTGGAAGCCGGCGCCAATGATTATGTGGTGAAGCCGTTCAAGTTCGCGGTGCTGCTGGCGCGTATCCGCGCCCATTTGCGGCAGTACGAAGCGAGCGAGGATGCCGTCTTCCAGGTCGGCCCCTATACCTTTCACCCAGGATCGAAGCTGCTTGTCAGCGAGAAGGGCTCGAAGACCAAGCTCACCGAGAAAGAGACCGCGATCCTGCGCTTTCTCTATCGTGCCGGCCGCAAGCCGATTGCCCGCGAGATCCTGCTTCAGGAGGTCTGGGGCTATAATTCACAGGTCACCACCCACACGCTGGAGACCCATATCTATCGTCTGCGCCAGAAGATCGAGCCCGATCCGGCCAATGCGCGACTATTGGTGACGGATGCGGGCGGCTATCGCCTGAATCCTTGAGATTCCATGGCGCTTAACGACGACATCGCATTCCTGGCCAAACAGCCGCTGCTGGGTCTCATGGACCATGACGCCTTGCGGCTCGTGGCCTTTGCCGCCGAGAACCGCATCCTGCGCGCCGGTGATGTGCTCTTCCGCCGCAACGACGGTTCGGATGGTGCCTATCTCGTCGTCTCGGGTGCGATTGCGCTCATGAGCCGGGATGACGGCCAACCCGCCGACGAGGTGGTGGGTCCAGGCGGGTTGATCGGGGAGCTGGCGCTGTTCGCCTCGATCAAGCGGCCGGTGACGGCCGTTGCGCGCGAGCCCACGCAACTGATGAAGCTCTCGCGCAGCGTGATGCGCCGGGTGCTCGGCGAATCCCCGCAATCGGCTCAGGCGATCGCGGCTGCGATCGGAGAGAGGCTGCATGGCTTCATGGGCGAATTGTCACAGGTTCGCGATGCGCTGATCGCGATCGATCGAAGCTAGAGCGCTCGATCAGAGCTCCAATGTCACCGTGACGGGAACGTGGTCCGAGGGCCGCTCCCAACCGCGTGCTTCACGCAGGAAGGTGACGTCGCGCAGGGTCGGCTTCAATCCGTCAGAGAGCCAGATATGGTCGAGCCGGCGACCCTTGTTCGAGGCAGCCCAGTCGGCGGCACGGTAACTCCACCAGCTATAGAGCTTCTCGGGTTCGGGCCGCAGCGTGCGCGCGGCATCGCTCCAGCCAAGCTCGGTGCGCAGCGTTTCGAGCGTCGTGGTTTCGATGGGTGTATGGCTGACCACGTCGAGAAGCTGCTTATGGCTCCAGACATCGTGCTCATAGGGCGCGATATTGAGGTCGCCGAGCAGGATGCTTGGCCGGTCGGTTGGTCGTTTGGCGATTCCCCAGGCGCCGAGTTCGTCGAGAAAGGCGAGCTTGTGGGCGAACTTGTCGTTCAGGTTCGGATCCGGGATGTCGCCTCCGGCCGGAATGTAGAAATTATGGATGGCGACGCCCGCGGCAGCGCCAGCTCCCTTGTCGAGTACGACCGTCATATGGCGGGCATCATTGCGTCCGCACATCGCCATGGCGTCCTTCTCGCTGAAGGGCAGGCGTGAGACGATCGCGACGCCGTTATAGCCCTTCTGGCCGATGAAGGCCTGATGGACATAGCCGATCTTCTCGAAGGCCTTGGCGGGAAACTGCTCGTCAGGAGTCTTGGTCTCCTGCAGGCACAGTACGTCCGGCGCGGTGGTGGTCAGGAATTCCGTCACCATGCCGATGCGCAGGCGCACCGAATTGATGTTCCAGCTCGTAACGGTCAGATTCACGCAGTGGTTCCGGATCGAAAGGGAGCCGGAAACTGGGTCTTGGCAGCGGAAAAAGCAAGCCGCTCCGAAGCCTGACGGCGTTGCAGCCGCCGCCTCGTCTCGCAAGCAAGCCCGGCGCTCGAAATCGCTTGGAGGGCGGCCCCTTCAGCGCGTGCTCAGAGCATGCGCTCGTAGTTGATCACGAAATTCTTCGGATCGGGACGCCGCTGCGTATCGAGGTTGTAGAGCGAGACCGATGTCTCGTAGCCCTGGGGATCGATGACCACCCACTGCCTGAGTTCATTGGCCGCCATGTCGTAGTTCAGGGTGATCTTCGACGTGCCGCCAAGGGTCGAACGATCCTCGACGCTGACCGACAGGATGTCGCCCTTGGTGCTGACCTTGGTGATGGTCGAATCTCGGGCAAGGTCCATGCGCTCCTTGACTAGGAACTTCAGTGGCGTCTGGCCGATCGAGTAGAGATCCTGGGTCGCGAGCTTCTTGTCGCGGATCGCCACCGAGGTGCCGTCGGCGATGACTTCCATGGTCACGGGCGGCCGATACTCGAAGCGCATCTTGCCTGGGCGCTGGATATAGAGCTTGCCTTCGAAGCGGCGGCCGTCAGAGGCGAACTGGATGAAGTCGCCCTGCAAGGTCGCAAAGCCATTGAAATAGGCATTGAGACGCTCGACAGCTTCCTGCTGTGTGAGCGGGGCTGAATGCTTGCTGGTGGTCGACTTGACCGGGACGGCAGCCGGACGGGGCTGTTCGGCGGCGACCGTGGTGATGACCGGAGCGGAGGTTGCCTCCGCGGTCCGCGGCAGGCCAAGCCCCGGCGGTCGCATGGGCGGCAGCGGGATCGCGCGGGGAGCTGCCGGCTTTGCGGCCGGCGCTGCGGGTTTGGCCTGAAGATCAAGCGGCTGGGCCGCGAGCGGGCCAGACGCAATGGCGAGCCCAAGCGCGACAAAGGCGCCGAGCGAAGCCTGCATTGGCGAAACGCGTGTCATGAGCAAAGCTGCTCCGATGCTGGGGCCATATCGGCCTGGATGTTCGCGTCATTGCCTGATGCGGGCAATGACTGGAGGCGGGCGAAATGGCCCGCCGCCTCAGGTAAACGCATCAACCACCGTATGAGTTGCACTTCAGCGTGGCAATTTGAGGACCTGCCGTCTCTCTGCCGTCCGCTCAATCCTCGTCTTCCCTGGCGCGGCTGGCCTCGACGAGGATTTCTCGCTTGCCGGCGTGGTTGGCGGGGCCGACGATGCCCTCGTTCTCCATGCGCTCCATGATCGAGGCGGCGCGGTTGTAGCCGATCTGCAGGCGGCGCTGGATATAGGAGGTCGAGGCCTTCTTGTCGCCCGCCATCCTCGTCATCGCTGCCGGCCTCCTCCTCGGCGGTGACCGCGTCGAGATAGTCCGGCCGGCCTTGCGTCTTCAGATGCGCCACGACCTTCTCGACCTCGGCATCCGAGACGAACGGCCCGTGCACGCGGGTGATGCGGCCGCCRCCGGCCATGTAGAGCATGTCGCCCTGGCCGAGCAGCTGCTCGGCGCCCATCTCGCCGAGAATGGTGCGGCTGTCGATCTTCGAGGTGACCTGGAACGAGATGCGGGTCGGGAAATTGGCYTTGATCGTGCCGGTGATGACGTCGACCGAGGGCCGCTGGGTCGCCAGCACGACATGGATGCCGGCGGCGCGCGCCATCTGCGCCAGGCGCTGGATCGTGCCCTCGATTTCCTTGCCGGCGACCATCATCAGGTCGGCCATCTCGTCGACGATGACGACGATATAGGGCAGGGGCCCCAGATCCATCACCTCTTCTTCGTAGATCGCCTCGCCGGAATGCTTGTCGAAGCCGGTCTGCACGGTGCGYGTGATGATCTCGCCGGCAGCCAGCGCCTCGCCGACCCGGACATTGAAGCCGTCGATGTTGCGCACRCCGAGCYTCGACATCTTCTTGTAGCGCTCCTCCATCTCGCGCACCGCCCATTTCAGCGCGACCACCGCCTTCTTCGGGTCGGTGACGACGGGGGTGAGCAGATGCGGGATGCCGTCATAGACGGAGAGCTCGAGCATCTTGGGRTCGACCATGATCAGCCGGCACTGYKCGGGSKTSAGCCGGTAGAGGATCGACAGGATCATGGTGTTGATCGCGACCGACTTGCCCGAGCCGGTGGTGCCGGCGACGAGCAGATGCGGCATGCGGGCAAGATCGGCGATCACCGGCTCGCCGCCGATGGTCTTGCCGAGGCAGAGCGCCAGCTTGTGCTTGGTCGATTCGAAATCCTGGCTGGCGAGCAGCTCGCGCAGGAAGACGGTCTCGCGCTTGGCATTGGGCAGTTCGATGCCGATCGCGTTCTTGCCCTGGACAACGGCGACACGCGCCGAGATCGCGCTCATCGAGCGCGCGATGTCGTCGGCCAGCGAGATCACCCGCGACGACTTGGTCCCCGGCGCCGGCTCGAGCTCGTAGAGCGTCACGACAGGGCCCGGGCGAACCTGGCTGATCTCGCCGCGCACGCCAAAGTCCTCGAGCACCCCCTCGAGCAGGGTCGCATTCTGCTCCAGCGCATCCGTCGAGATGGCTGTCGAGGGGACCTTCTTCGGTTCGGCAAGATAGGTCAGCGGCGGCAGCTCGAAATGATCGCGATCGAGCAGGGACGGCTGGGCCTCGCGCGACAGACGCTTGCCAGGCTTGGGAGCAGCGGGCCGGGCGGTGACGCGCGGAGCATTGAGATCGCGCAGGTCCTGCGGTTCATCATCATCGTCGATATCGCCATCGGGAAAGTCGACGACGCGACTGGCCGGACGCGGGCTGGGCAACGGCTCGGGGGCGAAGACTGGAGGGGCAGCGCGGGCCGCAGCTTCGTTGAACTGCGGTTCGCGGCGTACGCGGCTGACGGGCTGGTTGCCAGCGGAGCCAGTGGCGCTGACGGCCGGTTCCGGCGGGTGCGGCAGGCGACGCAGGATCGCGCCCTTGAGCGCCATTGCGCCATGGGCAAGCCAGCCGACAAGGATGACGGCGAAACCGGGCTCGTCGTCGCGACGCTCCTCGGTCTCGGCCCAGGACTCGTCTTCGTCGTCGCTGTCATTGACCGGATCTTCGTCGGTGACGAAGCCGAAGCCCGCGGCGGCGGTCACGGCGAGAATTGCTATACCGGCATAGAGAAAAGCGACAAGGCCGCCGAGGGCGCTGCCTGCGATGCCGACGAGATTGCGCGTCCCAAACAGCAGGCCGTCGCCGATCACGCCGCCCATCCCGGTGGGCAAGGGCCAGCGCGGCGTCGCCGGAAGGGCGCTCGCGACGGCCGCCGTCGCGACGATACCGACAACCCAGAGACCGAGCTTGAGCGCGCCGCGATCGAACAGGTGGAAGCGCATCAGGCGCAGCGCCCAGATCAGCGGCGGGAAGAGCATGGCGATGACGCCGAGCCCGATCATCTGCATGGTCAGATCGGCGATCATCGCACCCGGGCGCCCGAGCAGGTTGTTGACGGCGCCGCCGGTGGCGTTGTTGAGGCTGGGGTCTTCAGCGGCCCAGGTCGCAAGCGCGAGTGCGATGGCCGCTGTCAGCGCCAGCAGCCCGAGCCCGACCATCTCCGACGTCCGTCGCGACAGGAATTCCCGCGCGGGATCGGGCAGGCGATCGATCAGGGATGAGGAGCGTCGGATTGTTCGCATGCCGGCCGGGCCGCCTTCCACAGGACTACAGGCCGCATCATACCGGCCTCCAGCGATCAGGGTATGAAGGTCAGGTTAAGACCCGCTTAACCTTGAAGGGGAGCGCCTCGCCGGCGGATCGATCGGCCTGCTTCTGCGGGCGGAGTTACCATGAGAAAGGCCCCGGCGGGAGACCGCCGAGGCCTGTTTCACGTGAAGCGGCGGGAGACGCTTACATGCTGTAGGCGCGCTCGCCGTGCTCGGCGATGTCGAGGCCTTCGCGCTCCTGATCCGTGGTGACGCGCAGACCGACGACGACGTCGACGATCTTGTAGAGGATCAGTGAGCCGACGCCGCTGAAGACGAGCGTGAAGAGAACGGCCTTGGCCTGAGCCACGAATGCCGGCCCGAATTCATAGGCCGCGGTGACGAGCTCGCCCGGCTTGGAGACATAGTCCGGGATGCCGCCGCCGCCGAGCGCCTGATTGACCAGGATGCCGGTGGCCAGGGCGCCGATGATGCCGCCGACGCAGTGGATGCCGAACACGTCGAGCGAATCGTCGTAGCCGAGCGCATTCTTGACGGTGGAGCAGAAGACGAAGCAGACGGCGCCAGCGACGAGGCCGAGCACGATCGAGCCCATCGGGCCTGCGAAGCCAGCGGCCGGCGTGACGGCGACGAGACCGGCAACCGCGCCCGAGACCATACCGAGCAGCGAGGGTTTGCCCTTGGCCGCCCATTCGACGAAGAGCCAGCCGAGCGCGGCTGCCGCCGTGGCGACGAAGGTGTTCATCATGGCAAGCGCGGCGGTGCCGTTGGCCTCGAGATTCGAGCCGGCATTGAAGCCGAACCAGCCGACCCAGAGCAGGGCTGCGCCGATCAGCGTCATGGTCAGCGAGTGCGGGGCCATCAATTCCTTACCGTAGCCGACGCGCTTGCCGAGCAGCATGCAGCCGACGAGGCCGGCGATGCCCGCGTTGATGTGGACGACGGTGCCGCCGGCGAAGTCGAGCGCACCCCATTTGAAGAGCATGCCGGCATCGGCGTTGACCGCGTCGAGCGCCGCGGTTGCGGCCGCCTTGGCATCGGGGCCCGCCTCAGCGACAGCCTTGGCCGCATTGCCGACGGCATCGGGACCGCCCCAGTACCAGACCATATGGGCCATCGGGAAATAGATGAAGGTCACCCAGAGGGCGGTGAACAGCATCAGCGCCGAGAACTTGATGCGCTCGGCGAAGGCGCCAACGATCAGGGCCGGCGTGATGCAGGCGAAGGTCATCTGAAAGCAGATGTAGACGTATTCGGGGATGACGACGCCGTTCGAGAAGGTCGCCGCGACCGAGTTGCCGTCGACGCCGCGCAGGAAGGCTTTCGAGAAGCCGCCGACGAAATCGTTCAGGCCGCCGCCGTGGGTGAAGGCGAGGGAGTAGCCGTAGATCACCCAGAGCAGGCTGACCATGCAGACGATGGCGAAGACCTGGGTCAGCACCGAGAGCATGTTCTTGCTGCGCACCAGGCCGCCATAGAACAGGGCGAGGCCGGGAATCGTCATCAGCAGCACGAGCACGGTCGAGCTCATCATGAAGGCGGTATCGCCCTTGTTCGGCACCGGCGCGGCGGGAGCCGCCGCTGTCTGGGCCAGCGCGACCGCCGTGGTCGCGGCGAGCACCGCTCCGACCAGCCCGGCCCGCAATGGGGTCTTGAAATTCATCGGTTGAAACTCCTGGACTGAAGGATCGAGAGGATCAGAGGGCGTCGCCGTCGGTCTCGCCTGTGCGGATGCGGACGGCCTTCTCGATCGACGATACGAAGATCTTGCCGTCGCCGATCTGGCCGGTACGGGCTGCGGCGGTGATCGCCTCGATCACCTTGCCGACGAGCTCGTCCGAGACGGCGACTTCGATCTTGATCTTCGGCAGGAAGCTCACGGCATATTCGGCACCGCGATAAATCTCGGTATGGCCCTTCTGCCGGCCATATCCCTTCACCTCGGTCACGGTCAGGCCATGCACGCCGATGGCGGTGAGCCCGTCGCGCACCTCCTCCAGCTTGAACGGCTTGATGACAGCCATCACGATTTTCATGCTTGGGTTTCCCCGTTTCCGCCGCCCGGATGTCAGCCCCGGCGATCGCGTTGCGCTCCGCGCGCGCCGGGAGCCCGACACACGTCACGGCCGGTCAATTCAAGGCCCGTGCCAACTGCCGGAGGGGGATCATGAGGGGATGACGCAAGGAAAAACGCCCCGTCGCACCACTCGGTGCGGGGTGATTGCCTAATAAGCAGGCAAATGCTTGGTTGCTGTGCTTCTGCTTAGAAAGCGCTCATTCGCGGTCCGGACGCGGCCGGATCAGGCCTTCCTGCGCCACGGACGCGACGAGCTTGCCATGGCGATCGAAAACAAGGCCGCGGGAGAACCCGCGCGCGCCCGAGGTCGAGGGGCTGTCCTGAGCATAGAGCAGCCAGTCATCGGCGCGGAAGGGGCGATGAAACCAGAGCGCATGATCGAGGCTCGCGCCCTGGATCTGCTTGTCGAACACGGTCTTGCCATGCGCGATGAGGCTCGAATCGAGCAGCATCAGATCCGAAGCATAGGCAAGCACGCTTTGATGAACCGCCGGATCGTCGGGCAAAGGCTGCATCGAGCGGATCCAGACATTGAACTTCGGCTCCATCTTCTCGCCTGTGACGTAGCGCTGGAGCTCGACGGGCCGAATCTCGATCGGCCGCTCGCGCTGGTAATAGGCGCGCACGGCTTCGGGCATATGCGGCAGCACGCTGCGCTGCATCTCCTCCCGGTTCGGCAGTTCCTCCGGCATCGGCACGTCCGGCATCGGCATCTGATGCTCATAGCCGGGTTCTTCAGCCTGGAACGAGGCGGACATCGAGAAGATCGCCTCGCCATGCTGGATCGCCAGCACGCGCCGCGTCGTAAACGAGCGGCCGTCGCGGAGCCTTTCGACCTCGTAAATGATCGGAGTCTCGGGGTCGCCCGGCAGCAGGAAGTAGGCGTGCAGCGAGTGCGGCTGGCGGCCTTCCACTGTCTGGCAGGCGGCGTAGAGGGCCTGCCCGATGACCTGCCCGCCGAAGACCCGCTGCCAGCCGATCTTGGGGCTGCGACCGCGGAACAGATTGCGCTCGAGCCGCTCGAGGTCGAGGATCGACATCAGGGAGTCGCTGATCTGGGACATGGTTCTCCAGGCTCGACTGGCGGGCGGATTGACGGGCGGGCCGGCTGAGCCGAAGACGGTTCCGCCGTATCCTCCGCATCAGCACCGACGCACCGGGCGTCGTCAAGCGCTGGTCCAGGCGTGGTCGGCATGAGGCGCAGGAGCAGGACGATGGGGCAGCAGACCGGCCATTCCGGAAGGCGGATCGTGATCGCGGGTGGCGGCATCGCCGGGCTTTCGCTGGCGCTGGCGCTGAAACGGGCGCTCGGCGAGGCTTATGCAATCGTCCTGGCGGACCCGGCGCTTGCGGCACCGCCGCGTCAGGACAACCGCGCCTACGCCGTGGCGGCGGCTGCACGCAACATGCTGGAGGTGCTGGGCGTCTGGGAGGCCGTTGCAGGCAGTTCTGCCGCGATGACCGAAATGGTGGTGACCGACAGCCGCAATCCAGACGTGGTGCGTCCGGTCTTCTTGACCTTTGACGGCGAGATCGAGCCCGGACAATCCTTCGCCCATATGGTCGAGAACATGGCGCTGATGACGGCGCTGTTGAGCGCCTGCCGTGAAGCGAATGTCGAGATGCGGCCGGAAGGCGTTCGCGGTTTCGATGCGCAGGACGATACCATCGAGATCACCTATGCGGGCGGCGAGCGCATTGGGGCGTTGCTGCTCGTGGCTGCGGATGGCGCGCGGTCGCGGCTCCGCGAACGCGCCGGCATCGGTTGGGTCGGCTGGTCCTACCACCAGTCCGGGCTGGTTGCGACGCTGAGCCATGAGCGGCCGCATGACGGGCGGGCCGTCGAACATTTCCTGCCATCCGGGCCCTTTGCGATCCTCCCGCTCAGCGACGGCGGCAGGCTCGGCCACCGCTCTTCGATCGTCTGGACGGAGCGCGAGGAGAATGTCGCGGCGCTGCTCTCGCTCGACGAGGCCGATATGCTCGACGAGATCGAGCGGCGCTTCGGACTGGAGCTTGGGGAGCTTGCACTGGAGAGCAAGGTCACGGCGATGCCGCTCGGCTTTGGCGTGGCGCGTCGCTTCGTCGGCGACAGGCTGGCGCTGCTTGGTGACGCCGCTCACCTGATCCATCCGATTGCCGGCCAGGGGCTCAATCTCGGGCTGAAGGATGTCGCGGCCCTGGCTGAGGCCATCGTCGATGCCGCGCGGCTTGGGCTCGATCCAGGCAGCGCCGACGTTCTCGAAGGTTATGAAAGCGCCCGGCGTTTCGACACGGTTGCGATGGGCGCGGTGACGGACGGGCTCAATCGGCTATTTTCAAATGACGTAACGCCATTCCGCCTGGCTCGCGATTTCGGGCTCGGGCTGGTCGATCGGATGCCAGGGCTGAAGCGCTTCTTCATCCGCGAGGCGGCGGGACTGGCAGGGGACCCGCCGCGCCTGCTCAGAGGCGAGGCGCTCTAGATGTGTAGTCCCGAAATCTGATGGTGCATCATCGATCCTGAGTCGTCAGGAGGAGGATGCATTATGGGAAGCGTTCTTCATGGCAGCGCCCGCACGACGGCGCGTGTTCGAGCCGAGCTCCAAGGGTCGAAAGAGAGCAGCCGG